>DATLGC010000067.1:0-3351 GCA_035540655.1 Sphingomicrobium sp.
CTGGACGAAGGCGAGCGGGCGCGGCAAGCCGAAGCGGGGGGTCTGTTCATGCTCGCGCCGGGCGTTAAGGGGCTGCCGGAGATGCCGTTCGCCGGCTGAGCGCCGGCGATTCGGCCCGAAGGAGGTTTAGCCATCGCCAACTTCATGTTCGCGACGGGGATCGAAAACAGCATCCCGACGATCCACGGCGGCAGGACCCGGGTCGACCAGATGGAGGTGGCCGGGCACTACAAGCACTGGCGCACCGACTTCGACTGCGTCGAGGAACTCGGCATCCATTTCCTGCGCTACGGCCCGCCGATCCACCGTACCTATCTTGCGCCCGGGAAATATGACTGGGAGTTCGCCGATTTGACGCTGGGCGATCTTCGGCGGCGCAACATCACGCCGATCGTCGACCTGTGCCATTTCGGAGTGCCGGATTGGATCGGCAATTTCCAGAACCCCGATTTTCCGCAGCTGTTCGCCAATTACGCCGCCGCCTTTGCCGACCGCTATCCGTGGATCCAGCTCTACACGCCGGTCAACGAGATGTTCATTTGCGCGGTCTTCTCGGCGAAATACGGCTGGTGGAACGAGCAGCTGAAAACCGACGTCGGCTTCGTCACCGCCTTGAAGCATGTCGTCAAAGCCAATGTCATGGGGATGATCGAGATCCTCAAGCGCCGCGCCGACGCAATCTTCATCCAGAGCGAATCGTCCGAATATTTCCACGCCGACAGCCCCGAGGCGATCGGCCCGGCCGAGGTGATGAACTCCAAGCGCTTCCTCAGCCTCGACCTCAATTACGGGCGCCGGGTGGACAGCCACATGTATCAGTATCTGCTCGACTGCGGCATGACTGTGGAAGAGTATCGCTGGTTCCTCACCCACCAGCTCAAGCAGCACTGCATCCTCGGCAACGATTATTACATCACCAACGAGCACCGCGTGTTCGCCGATGGCCATACCGAGGCGTCGGGCGAAGTGTTCGGCTACGCCGAGATCACCCGCCAGTATCACGACCGCTACGGCCTTCCGGTGATGCACACCGAAAGGCCGTAGCGGTCATGGTACTGGCGGGTGATTTCCGAATAGCCGAACACTTCGCCCGAAGATTCGGTATGGCCGTCGGCGAACACCCGGTGCTCGTTGGTGATGTAATAATCGTTGCCGAGGATGCAGTGCTGCTTGAGCTGGTGGGTCAGGAACCAGCGATACTCCTCCTCGGTCATGCCGCAGTCGAGCAGGTAGCTGTACATGTCGCTGTCGACCCGCCGACCGTAATTGAGGTCGAGGCTGAGGAAGCGCTTGGAGTTCATCACCTCGGCGGGGCCGATCGCCTCGGGGCTGTCGGCATGGAAATATTCCGATGATTCGCTCTGGATGAAGATGGCGTCGGCGCGGCGCTTGAGGATCTCGATCATGCCCAGGACATTGGCTTTGACGACATGCTTCAAGGCGGTGACGAAGCCGACGTCGGTCTTGAGCTGCTCATTCCACCAGCCGTATTTGGCCGAGAAGACCGCGCAGATGAACATCTCGTTGACCGGCGTGTAGAGCTGCACCCACGGATAGCGGTCGGCGAAGGCGGCGGCGTAGCTTGCGAACAGCCGCGGGAAATCGGGGTTCTGGAAGTTGCCGATCCAGTCCGGCACTCCGAAATGGCACAGGTCGATGATCGGCGTGATGTTGCGCCGGCGAAGATCGCCGAGGGTCAGGTCGGCGAATTCCCAATCGTATTTTCCCGGCGCGAGGTAGGTGCGGTGGATCGGCGGGCCATAGCGCAGGAAATGGATGCCGAGTTCCTCGACGCAGTCGAAGTCGGTGCGCCAGTGCTTGTAGTGGCCGCACGACTCCATCTGGTCGACGCGAGTCCTGCCATTGTCGATCGTCGGGATGCTGTTCTCGATCCCCGTCGCGAACATGAAGTTGGCGATGGCTAAACCTCCTTGGGCCGAATCGCCGGCGCTTCAGCCGGCGAAGGGCATCTCCGGCAGCCCCTTAACGCCCGGACCGAGCATGAACAGTCCCCCCGCCTGGGCTTGCCGCGCTCGCTCCGCTTCGTCCAGCCCAATGCTTGCCGAGGTGACATAGAGGCGGTCGAGGTCGGGGCCGCCGAAGGCGCAGCTGGTCGGCTTCTGGACCGGCAGCTCGACCTTCGCCAGGCACTCGCCGTCGGGCGAGTAGCGGCGGACGCACCAGCCGTCCCAGAAGGCGATCCACAGGCCGCCTTCGCTGTCGACGGTCATCCCGTCGGGATAGCCGTCGCCGTCCGAATAGCGCGCGAAGACCCGCCGGTTGGAAGCCATTCCGTCGCGGTCGAGGTCGAAGGCATAGGTCACCTGCCGGGCGGAATCATTATGGTACATGGTGCGGCCGTCGGGGCTGAAGGCCGGGCCGTTGGTCACCTTGTAGCCGTCGTCGGCCCGGGTGCAGCCGAGCTCGTGGTCGAGCAGATAGAGCGCGCCCGCAGCTTCTGTCTCCGGGTCGTGCATCGTACCCGCCCAGAAACGCGCGTGGCGATCGACCTTGCCGTCATTGAATCGATTCTCGGGCTGGTCGATTTCCGGATGCAGCAGAATTTCGAAGCGCCCGGCCTCGAGGTCGATGGCGGCGATGCCGTCCTCCGTGCCGCCGATGAACCCGCCGGACTGCCGGGGAACCAGGGAGCCGACGCGGATCGGCGTATCCCACTGGCGCACTTCGCCCGACTCGCCGAGCCGGAAAATTTTCCGCCCCTTGATGTCGACCCAATAGAGCGCCTGCTCGCGCTCGACCCATGCCGGCCCCTCGCCGAGAACGGCGCCGACGTCGGCAACGCAGCGGACTTGGCAATCGATTCGCATGTCGGCCGTCCCGATAGCTTGCGCTCGGCAAAACAAAAGCTGGGAGCCATGTCGCCCGCCCAAAGTTTTGCGCTAATGGGCGAAAGCATGGGCTGGGCGGAAGGTTTCATCGCGGTCGACTGGGGAACGACGAACCGTCGCGCCTATCTGCTCGACGGCGACGGCCGCTGTGCATCCGAGTTCGAGGACGACCGCGGCATCCTGGCCGTCAAGGACGGCGCCTTTCCCGACGCGGTTCAACAAATTCGCGACCGCCTTGGCGACCGGCCGCTGCTGCTCGGCGGGATGATCGGCTCGAACCGCGGCTGGGTCGAGGCGCCCTACGCTTTTTGCCCCGCCGGGCTCGACGATCTCGCCCGCGCGCTGGTCAGAACCGGCGACCGCTGCGCGATCGTGCCCGGAGTCGCTTTCACCGACGACGGCCGCGCCGACGTCATGCGCGGCGAGGAAATCCAGCTGGTCGGCGCCGCCGCCGCCGGGTTGGTGCCGCCGGACTGCATCGTCTGCCACCCCGGTACCCATA
>DATLGC010000068.1:0-36581 GCA_035540655.1 Sphingomicrobium sp.
GGCCAAGCGCCTCGGCGGCGCCGGTGAGGAATTCGGCGCGAAGCCGGCGCGGCTCGATCAGCGTGACCGGCCCGTCGACGAGCAAGGCGACCACGAGACCAGGGAGGCCCGCGCCCGAGCCGATGTCGACCCAGGAGGCGCCCGCCATCGGCTCGAACCGGACCAACTGGGCGGAATCGAGGATATGGCGCTGCCACAATGCGTCCAGCGTCGAGCGGGACACGAGGTTGTGCCGCTGCGCCTCTTCGCGGAGGAGGTGAACGAACAGCTCGACGCGCGCGAATGTTTCACGTGAAACAGGTCGTCCGGCGGCGGCCGCCAGCGCCTCGATCATGCGGTCGCGCGGCGCTGCAGGGCGACATACAGGACCGACAAGGCGGCGGGAGTGACCCCGGCGATCCGCGAGGCCTGGTCGAGAGTCTCCGGCCGAGCCGCAGATAGCCGCTCGATCATCTCGTTGGAGAGTCCGGGAACGCTCGCATAATCGAACCCGGTGGGCAGCCACACCGCCGAATCGCGCCGCACCGAGGCCCATTCGCGCTCTTGCCGCTCGAGGTAAGGTGCGTAAAGCGCATCGGCTCGCCCCTCTTCGCTTCGTGACCAGTCCGGAAGTTCCCGACGAGCGAAATGATCAGCGATTTGGTGCCGGCGGCGGGGCGAGACGCAAGCCGCGGCAAGCGCGGCCTGACCCAGCCGCGTGGTGGCATTGTCGGCGCGCAGGGCCAGACGGTACTCGGCCCTGGCGGTCATCATCCGGTATGGCTCGCTGACGCCCTGGACGGTCAGGTCGTCGATCATCACGCCGATGTAGCTCGACCGGCGATCGAAGCGGACGGGCTCCAGTCCGAGAGTGTGCGCGGCGGCGTTGAGCCCGGCAACCAGGCCCTGGGCCGCTGCCTCCTCATAGCCGGTGGTCCCATTGATTTGACCGGCGAGATACAGGCCGGCGATATCGCTGACCGCAAGGGTGGTGTCGAGGCGACGCGGATCGACATATTCATATTCGACCGCATAGCCGGGGCGAGCGATCCGCACGCGTTCAAGCCCGGCGATGCTTCGCACGAAATCGAGCTGGACGTCGGCAGGGAGCGAGGTCGAGATTCCACTGGGATAGACGAGGCTATCGTCTAACCCTTCCGGCTCGAGGAAGATCTGGTGGCCGTCGCGGTCTCCGAAGCGCTTCACCTTGTCCTCGATTGACGGGCAGTAGCGCGGACCGCGGCCTTCGATAGCCCCGGCGAACAGAGGCGACCGATCGAGATTGGCGCGGATGATGTCGTGGGTGCGCTCGCCGGTCCGGGTGATGGCGCAGGCGAGCTGCGGCAGCCGCACCCCGTCGTCGAGCGCCGACATGGTCCACGCATCGCGGTCGCTCGGCTGCTCTTCGAGCCGCGCCCAGTCGATGGTTCGGCCGTCGAGGCGCGGCGGAGTGCCGGTCTTCAGCCGCCCCTGGCCGAGGCCGATGTCGCGCAGCTGGGCGCTCAGCTGTACCGCCGCTCGCTCGCCGCGGCGGCCGCCCTCTGCGACCTCCGCGCCGACGAAGATTCGCGCGTCGAGGAAGGTGCCGGTGGCGATGACCAGAGCGCGGCATTCGATCAAACCGGCGCTGGTCTCGACGCCGGTAACCCGGCCGCGCTCGATGCGCATCGCCAGCGCCTCGGCGACAATCAGCTCGACGCTGCTTTCCACCAGCAGTTCCCGCACCGCCTTGCGATAGAGCTTGCGGTCGGCCTGGGTTCGCGGCCCCTGGACCGCAGGGCCCTTGCTGCGATTGAGCATGCGCCGATGAATTGCGGCGCGGTCGGCCGCTCTGGCCATCAGTCCGTCGAACACGTCGAGCTCGCGCACGAGATGACCTTTGCCCACCCCGCCGATCGACGGGTTGCAGCTCATCTGGCCGACGTCCTCGGCGCGGAAGGTGATCAGGCCAACGCGCGCGCCGCGCCGGGCTGCGGCGGAAGCAGCCTCGCAGCCGGCATGGCCGGCGCCAATGACGAGAATGTCGAACATCACGAGCGATGTAGCGTTAGCGGAGCGAAATGTCAGTGTTTCACGTGAAACAGGATCATTTGCCGAGGCAGAACCGTCCGAACAAGGCGTCGAGCAGCTCTTCGACGCCGGCTCGGCCGGTCAGACGGTCGAATGCCAGCCGCGCCGCGCGCAACTGTTCCGCTACCAAAACGAAGTCCCCGGCGGTGCTCGCCGCTTCCAGCGCCTCGGCGGCCTGGGCGAGATGCTCGGCCTGGCGGCGATTGAGCGCCAGCGCGCCCTCTCCGGGCAACAGGTCGCGGGCAAGCGCCGAGACGCGTTCCAGCAGGGTAGCGATTCCCTCACCGGTTCGCGCCGAAACCGCCAACGACCCTTTCGGCGCCGCGCCCGATCACCCGCGGGCGATCCGCGTGCACGCGCGGAGCGATCTGCCGGGCCACAGCAATATGTCTGCGCCTTCCATCAGCGCGCGCGCGCGCTCGACCCCGATCTGCTCGACCTGGTTGTCGGATTCGCGCAATCCAGCCGTGTCGGTCAAAAGGACCGGGACTCCGGCGATCGCCAGCGGCACCTCGATATGGTCGCGGGTGGTGCCCGGAATGTCGGTCACGATCGCCCGTTCCTGCCCAGCTATGGCATTGATCAGACTCGATTTCCCGGCGTTTGGGGGCCCGGCGACGACGACCTTTATGCCGTCCTTCAGAGGTTCGATGCGGGGGCGGTCCAGCCATGTGCCGAGTTCTATTGCTAATGCGCCGCAATCGCATGCGAGAGAGGGGTCGAACCCCGTTTCGTCTTCCTCGGCATAATCGATCGCCGCCTCAGCGCGCGCCGAAAGGTGCAAGAGCTGCCGCTGCCAATCCTCGATCTGCCGCCGGAGCCCTCCTTCGGCAAGCAGCAGCGCAGCCTTGCGCTGGCTTTCCGTCTCCGCTTCGAGCAGGTCGGCCAAACCTTCCGCTTCGGTCAGGTCAATTTGCCCGTTTGCGAAGGCGCGGCGGGTGAACTCGCCCGGCTCGGCCAGTCGGAAGCCGTCGAGGCCGCCAAGAGCATCGAGCAGCGCGTCGATCACCGCCCGTCCGCCGTGGCAGTGAAGCTCGACCAGATCCTCTCCGGTCGAACTCGCCGGGCGGTCGAAGCGCAGGATCAGCCCCTGGTCGATGACATCACCGGTCGCGGGGTGGCGAAAGGTCCGAAGCGCCGCCTGCCTGGCCGGCGGAAGCCTGCCCGCCAGCCGCTCGCCGGCCGCATGCGCTCGCGGCCCGCTCACCCGGATCAGGCCGATCGCCGCCGGCGGGCGGCCGCTGGCCAGCGCGAAGATCGTGTCCGAAGTCATTGCCACGCGGACATGCCCACCCCCGGCCCCTCCGGCAAGCGGGAGCGGAGAGAGGCTAGGCGAACAGCCGGCCGAGCCCGACCTGCGGGTCGACCCAGCCGTCGTAGATCATCTTGCCCGCGACATAGAGGATCACCGCCAGTCCGACATAAGCGATCCACCGGTAGCGTTCGATATATTTGGCGATGACATTGGCGGCGACGCCCATCAGGGCGACGGCAAAGACCAGGCCGACGATCAGAATTCCCGGATGGTCGCGCGCCGCTCCGGCGACCGCCAGGACGTTGTCGAGGCTCATGCTGACGTCGGCGATCGCCACCGCCCAGACGGCTCCGGCGAAGCTCTTGGCGGGCCGCAGCCCGGCATGTTCGTCCCCGGCCACCTCGGCCGAGCCGGGATTGGGGGCCGAATGGCGAATCTCGCGCCACATCTTCCACGACACCCACAAGAGGAGCAGGCCGCCGATCAGGATCAGGCCGATGATCTGGAGAAGCTGGGTGACGATCAGAGCGAAAAAAATCCGGAGCACCAGCGCGGCGATGATGCCGATCAGGATGACCATCCGCCGCTGGTGGGCCGGAAGCCCCGCGGCGAGCGCGCCGATGACGATCGCATTGTCGCCGGCCAGCACCAGGTCGATCATCAGTACCTGGAGGAAGGTGGCGAAAGCGGCCGGATCGGTGATGTTGGAGAAATCGTGGACGATCGCGTCCCACATCTCGGCCGGGCCGGTCGGCATCGCGCCATGCGCGGCGGCGAGCAATATTTCGATCATCCGGCGCTTGTCCCCGTTGGTCGAGTCAGCCGCTGAAAGCCGCAACGGAAGCGGAGTTCCAGCCGGCCAAGGTTACTGGTTCATCGAGGCGAAGAAATCCTCGTTGGTCTTGGCGTCCTTCATCTTGTCGAGAAGGAACTGCATCGCGTCGACAGTGCCCATCTGCATCAGGATCCGGCGAAGCACCCACATCTTGGTGAGAGTCGCCTGGTCGACCAGCAGCTCCTCCTTGCGCGTGCCGGACTTGCCGACGTCGAGCGACGGGAAGATGCGCTTGTCGGAAACCTTGCGGTCGAGCACGATCTCGGAATTGCCGGTGCCCTTGAACTCCTCGAAGATGACCTCGTCCATCTTCGATCCGGTGTCGATCAGGGCGGTGGCGATGATCGACAGCGACCCGCCCTCCTCGATGTTTCGCGCCGCGCCGAAGAAACGCTTGGGGCGCTGCAGCGCGTTGGCGTCGACGCCCCCGGTCAGCACCTTGCCCGAGCTCGGCACGACGGTGTTGTAGGCGCGGCCGAGCCGGGTGATCGAATCGAGCAGGATGACCACGTCCTTCTTGTGCTCGACCAGGCGCTTGGCCTTTTCGATCACCATCTCGGCGACCTGGACGTGGCGGCTCGCCGGCTCGTCGAAGGTCGAGGAGATGACCTCGCCGTTGACCGAGCGCTGCATGTCGGTGACTTCCTCCGGCCGTTCGTCGATCAAGAGGACGATCAGGAACACTTCGGGATGATTGTCGGTGATCGCCTTGGCGATGTTCTGCAGAAGCACCGTCTTGCCGGTCCTCGGCGGAGCGACGATCAGCGCCCGCTGGCCCTTGCCCTGCGGAGCGACGATGTCGATGACGCGTGCCGACTTGTCCTTCACCGTCGGGTCGAGCGTGTCGAGGGTCAGCTTCGAATCGGGGTAAAGCGGGGTAAGGTTGTCGAAATTGACCCGGTGGCGGACCGCTTCGGGATCGTCGAAATTGATCGCCGTCACGCGGGTCAGCGCGAAATAGCGCTCGCCGTCCTTGGGACCGCGGATCTCGCCCTCGACCGTGTCGCCGGTGCGAAGCCCGAATCGGCGAACGACCGACGGACCGACATAGATGTCGTCCGGCCCGGCGAGATAATTGGCTTCCGGGCTGCGCAGGAAACCGAAGCCGTCGTTCAGCACCTCGATCGTTCCCGCGCCCATGATCTCGGCGCCGCTTTCCGCTCGCACCTTGAGGATCGAGAACATCAAATCCTGCTTGCGCATGGTCGATGCGCCCTCGACGCCGAGCTCTTCGGCCATCGAGACAAGCTCGGCTGGGGTCTGCTTCTTGAGTTCCTTGAGGTGCATTGGTCTTGACTCGGATCGATGGTCGGCCGTGGAAAGCCTCGGACGGCAGGACGCCGCGGGTGGGGCGAGTGGACGACAGCAGCGGCGGGAAGGTGAACAGGCAGATGCAGCCGTCGGCCAAGGCGTTATGGCGACGTTCGGCGCGAGTCAATCGCTCCTTCGGCCAGGCTTGCTAAAAGGGCTTGACGATCACCAGGGCGACGATGATCGCGGCGGCGATTCCAGGCACTTCGTTCATGATCCTCAGGCTTCGGTTGGCCATCGGCCGTTTGCCCGCCGCGAGCCGCTTGCCATAGAAGCTGATCCAGCCCTGATAGCCGGTCAGGGCGACGACAAAGGCAAGCTTGGCGATCAGCCAGCCCTGGTCCCACGCCCCGAGATGAGCGGCGAGCATGAGCCCCAGAATCCAGACGATGATCATCGCCGGCAAAAGGATGATGGTCCGCGTGCGATCCTCGCGCTCGATCCACGCCCGGTCCTCGGCCGAGCCCGGCGACGTGGCGTGATGGTAGACATAGAAACGCGGCAGCAGGAACAGGCCGGCGATCCAGAAGATGACGAAGGTGACGTGGGCCGCCTTTACCCAAAGATAGGCCGCGCCGAGAAAGCCCGCCAGCTCCAAGCCGCTCATTCGCCCCCCTTCACCAGCTCCAGCAGCTGCTCGACATGCGCGATCGGCGTGTCGGGCAGGATGCCATGGCCAAGGTTCATGATGTGCGGCCGGTCCCGGAAGGCGTCAAGCACCTGCCGGACCGCCGCCTCGAGCGTTTCGCCGCCGGCGATAAGGGCGAGGGGATCGAGATTGCCCTGGACCGGCAGCGACGGCGGAAGCTCGCGGTTGGCCCAGGCCGGATCGACGGTCTCGTCGATGCCGATCGCATGGACCCCTGTTTCGCGGGCATAGGCGCGAAGCTTGCCCCCCGCGCCCTTGGGAAAGCCGATCACCGGCACGTCGGGATGCCGTTGCTTGAGCTGGGAGACGATCCGGCTGGTCGGCGCGATCACCCAGCGCTCGAATTGCGCCGGAGCGAGACTTCCGGCCCAGCTATCGAACAATTGCAGGGCGTCCGCTCCGGCCTCGATCTGGCGGCAAAGATAATCGAGCGTGACCTTCTCGATTCGCCCGACGATGGCGTCGAATTTGGCGGGGTCGCCATAGGCAAGGCGCCTGGTCTCGGCTTGCTCGCGGCTGCCCTGGCCGGCGACCATATAGGTGGCAACGGTCCACGGAGATCCGGCAAAGCCGATCAGCGTCTTGCCGGGATCGAGCTCGGATTTCACCTTCGAGACCGTTTCGTAAATCGGGTCCAGCCTCGCAGGAAAAGCCTTCAGATCGTCGAGATCGGACGTCGCCAGCGGAGGAGTCAGCCGCGGCCCCTCGCCGGCGACGAACGTCAAATGCTGGCCGATGGCGAATGGAACGATGAGGATGTCGGAAAAGAGGATTGCGGCATCGAGCCGCGGGAAGCGGCGAATCGGCTGAAGCGTCACCTCGGCGGCCGCCTCGCTGTCATAGACCAGGTCGAGGAAACTGCCCCTGGCCTGCCGAAGCTCGCGATATTCGGGAAGGTAGCGGCCGGCCTGGCGCATCATCCACAAGGGCGGCGGATCGCGCCGCTCGCCGCGGAGCACGGCCAGCATGGACTTGGCTTCGACAGCCGTCCTGGAAGGCTCGACCTGGGTTGGGGCCACCCTCTATCTCTCCCTTATATTTAAGTAATAGAAGATTGGTGATGTAGTAGGCGGGCGCGACGCGGGGTTTAGGCGCGGCTACCGGTTTTGCCAACACGCGCCGGCAATGGCTGCCCGTGGGGAAAGCGCGAGTCGCTGCCATCGCTGCCCGGGATTCACAGGCTGGGGATTTTTTCCTCCACGCGTGGATGAATCTTGGAGTCCGCCGTATGGATCGTGGGCGATCGGCGCGGCTTGCCACTCCCCAGCGCCGCGCTAGGACATCGCCGTCACTTTTCCACAGGGTTTTGTCGCCTTGCTGATCCTTGCTTCCGCCAGTGCGATCCGAGCCCGCATGCTCGCCGATGCCGGCATATGTCATGACGTGGATCCGGCGAGGATCGACGAGGACCGGGTCAAGCGAGATTCCAGCGACCCGCGGGCGATTGCCACCGAGCTGGCCAAGGCCAAGGCGCTGGCGGTCAGTGGCGAGCGCCCCGGTCGCTGGGTGGTCGGAAGCGATTCCGTGGTCAGCGTCGGTGACATCCGCTTCGGCAAGCCACGAAGCCGGGACGAGGCCGCCGAGCATCTCCGCCGTTTTTCCGGCCAGTCGATGGAGCTGACCAGCGCCGTCGCCCTGGCCATCGACAGCAGGATCGACTGGAGCCACTGCGACCGGGCGGTGCTCCAGGTCCGCGAACTTTCGGAACAGTTCATCGCCGCTTATCTGGATCAGGACTGGCCGGCGGTCGGCCAGTGCGTCGGGGTGTTCCGGATGGAAGGGCCTGGCGTGCAATTGTTCGACCGGGTCGAAGGCAGCCATTTCACCGTGCTTGGAATGCCGCTTCTGCCCTTGCTCGGAGCGCTTCGCGAGCGGGGCCTGATCGCCCGATGAGCGGCGGGCCGCGCGATTATGCCGAAGTGATCGGCGACCCGATCGACCACAGCCGCTCGCCGACCATCCACTGCTTCTGGCTCAAATCGCTTGGAATCCGCGCCGGCTATCGCCGCTTCCGGGTCCGGCGCGAAGGTCTTGCGGCCTATCTCGCTGAACGGCGGGATGATCCGCGCTGGCGCGGGTGCAATGTAACCATGCCGTTGAAGCTCGACGCGCTGTCGCGAGCCGATCGTGCCGGCGACCGAGCGCTTGGCGCCGGCGCCGCCAACCTGCTGCTGCCGCGCGACGGCAGGCTGGAGGCCGCCAACACCGATGTCGGCGCGGTGATGGCGGTTGTCGCCCGCCTTGCCCAGGCCGGGGCGAGGATGGAGGAAGTCACCCTGCTCGGCACCGGCGGCGCGGCCCGGGCGGCATTGATGGCGCTGCACCTGCTCGGGCATCGCCGGGTGCGGATCCAGGCGCGCGACCTTGCCCGCGCCTACAAGCTGGCGGTCGAATTCCGGCTGGCGATCGAGCCGGCGCCATTCGGGCTGCCGGTGCACGGCCCCGGCCTGATCAACGCGACCCCGCTCGGGATGAGCGGGATGGAGTCCCTGGACATCAATATCGATGGCATGCCGGCGACCGGCTGGCTGTTCGATTTCGTCACCTCGCCAAATCCGACTGCCTTGCTCCAGGCCGCCCGTGCCCGGGGTCTCAAGACCGCAAGCGGGATCGAGATGCTGGTCGAGCAGGCGGCCGAAAGCTTCGAGCAACTCTTCGGGGCGCAAGCTCCGCGCGACAGGGACCTGGAATTGATGCAAAGATTGATCCGATGATCAGGATTGCGCTCACCGGTTCGATCGGGATGGGCAAGTCGACCGTCGCGGCGATGTTCGAGCAGCGCGGCATTCCGCTGTTCGACGCCGATGCGCAGGTGCGCCGGCTGCAGGGCGTCGGCGGCGCCCTGGTCGAGGCGATCGGCGAGCGCTTCCCCGGAAGTGTGTCGGACGGCGTCCTCGACCGTGACGCGCTTTCGCAGCGCGTGCTCGGCGATCCCGGGGAGCTCGCCGCGCTCGAGGCGATCGTCCATCCCGCAGTGCAGGAAGCGCGCTCGAAATTCATCGCCGAGAACCGCGATCGCCCGGCGCTTCTGTTTGAAATTCCTCTGCTCTACGAATCCGGTGCCGAGTCCGGCTTCGACACGGTGATCGTCGTCACCGCGCCGGCCGAGGAGCAGCGCCGGCGGGTCCTGGAGCGGCCCGGGATGAGCGAGGGGAAGCTCGCCGCGATCCTCGCCCGCCAGCTTCCCGACGAGGAGAAGAGGAAGCGCGCCGATTTCGTCATCGACACCGGCGGCAGCCTTGCCGAGACCGAGCGGCAGGTGCAGCAGATTCTCGCTTGTCTCGGACTCGCCGCGGGTGAATAAAGGGGCGGTGCGGGAAATCGTCTTCGACACCGAAACGACCGGGCTCAACCCATCAGCGGGCGACCGGATGGTCGAGATCGGCTGTATCGAGCTGGTCAACCGGGTCGAGACCGGCCGCCACTTCCACGCTTATTTCAACCCCGATCGGCCGATGCCGAGCGAGGCCGAGGCCGTGCACGGCCTCAGCGACATTTTCCTGTCGGACAAGCCGCGGTTCGGTGAGCTCGCCGAGGAATTGCTCGACTTCATCAAGGATTCGCCGCTGGTCGCGCACAATGCCAGCTTCGATTTCGGCTTCCTCAACGCCGAGCTCGAACGCTGCAGCCGCAAGTCGGTGTGCAGCAGCAGGATGGTCGATACGTTGCTGCTGTCGCGATCGCGTCACCCCGGCGCCAAGCACAGCCTCGACGCGCTTTGCGCGCGCTTCGGAGTCGACCGGAGCATGCGGGTCAAGCACGGCGCCCTGCTCGACGCTCAGTTGCTCGCGCAGGTCTATGTCGAGCTGACCGGCGGCCGGCAGATCGGCCTCGGCCTGGTCGCCGACACGCAGCCGGCGACGGTCAGGGCGGCCGACAAGCCAGTGACGATCCGCGAGCCGCGGCTGGCCCGGCCGCACCAGGCCGATGCCGGGGAACTGGAACGGCACCGTGCGTTTATCTCCAGGTTGGCCAACCCGCTTTGGGCACGCTTCGCCGAGGCTGGTTGACGGGCGTTCGCGGAGAGTCCTAAGCCGCCCGCCGAGTCAGGAAGGAGCGCAGCATCGTGGACGTCCGGGTCGCCGATCACCAGGTCACTACCGGCGATACGCTGCACGCGATTGCCGCGCAGCGGATCGCCGAGATCACGGAGAAATATTTCGCCCGGGCGGTCGGCGCCAACGTCACATTCGGCCGGGGCCCCAACAACGAATATTCCTGCGACATTCTGGCGCCGGTCGCCCGAGGAGTCGTGCTCAAGGCGTCGCACCACGCCCGCGAGCCGCAGATGGCGTTCAACGGCGCCGCCGACCGGATCGAGAAGCAGCTTCGCCGCTATGTGAAGCGGCTTCGCGACCGGAAGGGCAACGGCGCAGATCAACCCTATGAAGCAACCGCCGGCTACACCATTTTCGCCCCCAGTCCCGAAGCCGAGGAGCCCCCTGCCAACCCGGTGATCATCGCCGAGACGAAGGTCGATATCCCCGAAGCCAGCGTGTCGGATGCGGTGATGCTGCTCGACCTGCGCAATACCGGCGCGCTGATGTTCAAGAATTCGGCAACCGGCCAATATAACATGATCTACCGCCGCGACGACGGCTCGATCGGCTGGGTCGAGCCGCGAGCCGACTGATCCTTCAAAAACATGCCGCGGCCGAGTGCGAAGGCCTCGGCCGGAGCGAATAGTGATGCACCTGTCCGAGTTTCTCGATTTTGACGCGATAAAGACCGCGCTGCCCGGCGGCAGCAAGCGCGCGTTGCTTCAGCAGCTGTCGAGCCTGGCGGCGCAGCGCACCGGCCTCGACGTCCAGGAAATCCTTTCCAGCGTCACCGAGCGCGAGCGGCTCGGCTCGACTGGCTTTGGTCAGGGCGTGGCCATCCCTCACGGCAAGGTCGAAGGACTTGCGCGAATCTATTGCCTGTTTGCTCGCCTGGCCGAACCGGTCGCCTACAAGGCGATCGACGGCCAGCCGGTCGATCTGGTGTTCCTGCTTCTGTCGCCGCCCGATGCCGGGGCCGAGCATCTCAAGGCGCTCGCAGCGATCAGCCGGGTGACCCGCAACGCAGCCACCCTGGAGAAAATGCGAGGCGCGCGAAGCAGCGATGCACTGGCCGCTGTTCTGATGGGGGCCGATGAGCGCGACGCCGCCTGACTCCGCTTCGGGCGGACCGGCGCTTTATCGCCGGCTCGAAACGCTCGACATCGCGCTCGGCGGTCGCGTCGCTTATCGTGCAGAGCGATGAGCCGGCTCGCCACGGCGGTTGAGGCGGCTGCCCTGATTCGCCGGGCCGAAGCTTCCGGCGACTTCGCAACGGTTATTCGCAAGGGCGACCCCGAGCGAGGCTCCCTCCTGCTGGTGATCACCAGCCGCGGGATGCACGCGGGCTGCCTCGAGCGCATGCTGACCGCCGACGGAAGCTACCAATGGCGTCCGGCTGGCCCCGCCGCCGGGGCCGAATCCGCCCAAATCGGCGATTTCCTGCGAAAGCGGGCGCGGTTTGACGAAGATTTATGGTTGATTGAACTGGACGTCGCACAGGCGGAACGATTCATCGCTGAAACGACCTATTCGGCTTGACCCGGATAAGTTCCGCGGCTGAATGGGCGCCAACAACATGAGCGGGGGGCATCCTTCGACCGGAAAGAACCGGCGGGATGCCACGCGAGACGGGGAGCCACCAAAGGGGCCTGCGGGAAGTATTCCGCGCGTAGCCGGCCAGACCTGACCGGCGGTTAACCGCATTGTTTGCCGAAATGAATGTCGATTTCCCTACGTACCACGTTGCTGGTGTGTGCTGCCGTGAGCGCAAGCTCGGTAGCGCCAGCCAAGGTCGGTCCCGCTGCTGAACCACTGATCGCCGTAAGCAGCACCGCCATTCCGACAATCGCCGTCCCGCAGCCGATGGCCATTCCGGCTCCTGCGCAGGATGTCGCGTTCGAAGAGGTCGATGTAGCCGACGAGGAGTCGGTCGAGCAGGTCGATCCGAAGGCCAATCTCGCGACCCTGGTCGCCCGGTTCCGGACCAGCGATCCAGGCGGCCGCGAGATCGAATGCCTTGCCGCGGGAATCTATTTTGAAGCGAAGAGCGAACCGCTGATCGGCCAACTGGCGGTCGGCGAAGTGATCGCAAACCGGGCAGGCTCGGGCCGTTTTCCTTCGACTTATTGCGGAGTGCTGTTCCAGCGCGGTCAGTTCAGCTTCATTCGCGCCGGCAAGATGCCGCCGATCCCGCGCTCATCCCGCCAGTGGCAAACGGCCGTTGCGATAGCGAAGATCGTCGACAACGATCTGAAGGAATCGCAGGCGTCCGACGCATTGTTTTTCCACGCGCGCCGAGTCTCGCCCAAATGGCGTCTGAAGCGGGTGGCATCGATCGGCAACCACGTCTTTTATCGCTGATCCAACCAGTTGCGGCGGGGCGCGGGGCAGTGGCGGCGACGCCGCTGCCCCGTTTTCGATTCTCGGTCCTTCAACCCGGTCCTGCTTTGTTCTAAAGGCTGATCATGGCCACAGCGCATGAGTCCGCCTGCTTCACCGAACCGCCGCTCGCCGCGCTCGACGTTGCCCGCGGAGTGACCCGGCTGTTTTGTCGGCAGGATCTTTTTGCCATGTGCGAGGTGCCGTTGCCCAACGGCCGTCGCGCCGACCTGATGGCAATCGATCCGAAGGGCGGGCTGACCATCGTCGAAATAAAGGTCGCCAAGGCGGACCTTCTCGGGGACTGCAAGTGGCTTGATTATCTCGATTATTGCGATCGATTCTACTGGGCGGTCCCGGCCGATCTCGCCAATCTGTGCGAAGGAGAACGCTTTCGTCCCGGAGAGGCCGGCCTGATCGTCGCCGACAAATATGACGCGGCGATCATTCGCCAGGCGGCCAGTCGACCGCTGGCTCCGGCAAGGCGCAAGGCCGAACTGCTGCGCTTCGCCCGGCGGGCGGCTCGCCGCTTGTCGGCTCAAATCGACCCAACCCTTGGCGAGGGCAGCTAGCGGCCGGCCGCCGCCGATGCGCTCGGACGAACCGTTTCGATCATTCGAAGGATTTCCGACGAGCGGGTGTCGCGCTTTGCATAATCGCGCGCCGAAAAGCCGGCCGCCGAATCGGTCTTGTCGGGATTCGCGCCGGCTTCGAGCAGAGCGCGGATGATCGGGAGCTGCCGCTGTTGAACAGCAATGATCAGGGCCGTTTCACCCATGCGATTGTCACCGTCGACTTTCGCCCCAAGGCCGAGCAGCCAGGCGACCCCCTGCGCATAGCCGGCCCGCGCCGCGGCGATCAGCGGGGTGTCGCCATTGCGCGCGGCAAGGTTCGGATCGGCGCCCTCCTGAAGCAGGAATCCGGTCCAGTTATCGTCCTTGCGGGCGATTGCGATCAGTAGAGCCGTATCGCCGCGATCGTCGCGGGCATTGATCACCACCGGGCGGGACCGAAGCAGCTCCATGGCCTTGTTGCCATCGCGTTCGCGCACCGCCTGGACGAAATTGGCGCCGTCGAAGCCCATTTGCGCCGCGACTGGAGTCGCCATCACCCCGAGCGCCGCCGCCGCCGCAATAACCGAAAGCCGCTTCATGTTGATTTCTGGCCCCTTTTGCACCCGCTTGCTTGACCGCCGGGGCGATAGCAGAGCAAGGCTGCCATTGCCATGAACGACGATCCGCCTTTCTGGGAAAAGCCGCTCGAAGCACTGGATCGCGGCGAATGGGAGGCGCTGTGCGACGGCTGCGGACGCTGCTGCGTCCACAAGCTCGAGGACGAGGAGACCGGGCTTCTATATCCGACCAATGTCGCTTGCCGCTTGCTCGACCGGCGCAAGGGACGCTGCACCGATTACGCCAATCGGCGAAGCCACGTGACCGATTGTGTCGTGCTTGGCGCGGACAATCTCGACGCGCTCGACTGGCTTCCCGATAGCTGCGCCTACAAGCTTCGGGCCAAAGACGAGCCCTTGCCGAAATGGCATTATCTGATTTCCGGCAGCCGGGAGACCGTGCACGAGGCCGGTCAGTCGACCCGTGGCTGGACGGTCAGCGAGGATGATGCCGGAGACCTCGAAGGTCATGTCGTCGACCGCTCGCTCTGAGCCGCTCGCCATCGGACTGCCGCTGCCGGTCGAAATCCGCCCGGTTCGCGGTGCCCGGCGGCTTGGCCTGCGGATGGATGAACGGCGGGGAATTCTCAAGCTCACCTGTCCGCTGCGCTATCCACGGGCAAAGGCGCTTGCCTGGGCAAGCGAGCAGCGCGAATGGGTCGAGGCACAACTCGCCGCAGCGCTCCCTGGCGAGCCGTTCGAGCCTGGTGCGGTAATCCCGCTCGATGGCCGCTGCGTCCAGCTTGTTTGGGAAGCTGGACGGGCGCGGACGCCAACGCTCGAGCAGGATCGGATCGTCTGTGGCGGTCCGCCTGATGCCTTTCCAGCGCGGATCGAGCGCTTCTTGAGGCGGATGGCTCGGGATTTGCTGTCGCGCGAGACAGCCGACCTGGCGGCCCTGGCGCGGGCCGAGGTCATATCGGTCGGGGTCGGCGACGCCGACACGCGCTGGGGCAGCTGTTCGTCGGCGGGCCGGATTCGCTACAGCTGGCGGCTGGTTCTCGCACCGCCCGAAGCGCGTCGCTACGTCGTCGCCCACGAAGTCGCTCATCTCGTCCATCTCAATCATGGACCGGACTTCAAGGCGCTCGAAGCGCAGCTTTTCGGCGGCGATTGCGCCTCGGCCCGAGCCTTATTGCGAAGTGCCGGGCCGAGGCTCCGAAGCCTGGGGCGGGACCGGTGAGCGCTGCGGCGGGATCCGCTCGGCCGGCATCCTTTGCTGCTGATCGGGGGCTCCCGGCGGTGCCGTCGGCACTCGCTGGACGGGCTCGGGACGGGGCTGCGGACCAGCCGGCGGCGGCGTGGACCCCCGTCCGAGGACCTCGTCGAGCCATCGCTGGTCGGGGGCGGCTCCGTCAGGCCGGACGGCGCCAGGCTGTGGGGCGAGCGGATCGCGCGGCAGTGGATAGCCGTCGGCATCGACCAGGGGCTCCGCGCCGAAGTCGGGCGGAAGCTCGAAAATCTCCTCTTCCGGCTCGAGCTGCCAGTCGGGAATTGGGACCGCCGTCTCGAATGGTTCGACCGGGCGATTGGCGACCGCCGTCAGCATGAAATCGCGAAAGGCGCGGGCGGGCGCGGTTCCGCCCTGAAGACCGCCGACCGGCCGGGCGTCGTCGCGGCCCATCCACACGCCGGCCGTAAGGCCGCTCGAAAAGCCGATGAACCAGCCGTCGCGGTTCGACTGGGTCGTCCCGGTCTTGCCGGCGACGGGGCGGCCAATCTGGGCCGCCCGCCCGGTTCCGGTCAGAACGGCGGCCTGCAGCAAATCGGTCATCTCGGCGGCGACCCAGGGCGCGACCAGCACCCGCTCCTCGGCCCGGTCATGCTGATAGAGCAAGCGTCCCTCGGCGGTGACGACCTTGAGGATGGCGTTGGGAGCAACGGCTAGTCCGCGGTTTTGAACCGAGGCGAAGGCCCTCGTCATGTCGATCAACCGGACATCGCTGGTCCCGAGCACCATGGAGGGGTAGGTGGAAATCGGCGTCGAAATACCGAAGCGGCGAGCCATGTCGGCGATGGCCGAGAAGCCGAACTGGGCGCCGATCTTGGCGCTGATGGTGTTGATCGAGCGAGCGAAGGCTTCGCGCACCGTGACCGGGCCCGAATGGGTGCGGTTGGCATTGCGCGGGGTCCACCCGCCGATGGTGAAGGGCTCGTCGACGATCACGTCGCCCGGCTTCATCGCGGCTTCCAGCGCGGTCAGGTAAACGAACAGCTTGAAGGCGGATCCGGGCTGGCGTTCGGCCTGAGTGGCGCGATTGTAGATCGAATCGACATAGTCCCGCCCGCCGACCATTGCCCTGACGGCGCCGTCGCGGTCGATCGCGACCAGCGCGCCCTGCGCGCCGCTGGGGGTGTTGGCGTTGATCGCCCGGTCCGCCGCAGCCTGCATCGCCGGGTCGAGCGTCGTCCACACGTCGATCGGCTCGCTGGTCTCGTCGATCAACGTATCGAGCTGCGGCAGCGCCCAGTCGGTGAAGTAGCGGACGCTGTTCTGCCGCGTGGTCGGCTGCAGCCGGATTTCGGCCGGGTCGACCCGGGCCGCTGCCGACTGGTCGATGAAGCCGTTGTCGGCCATCGCCTTGAGCACCACCCCCGACCGGCCCCTGGCGGCCTCGGCATCGGCGGTCGGCGCATAGTTGGACGGAGCCTTGACCAGGCCGGCGATGATCGCGGCTTCGCCGAGCGAGAGATTCTCCGCGCTATGCCCGAAGAACTTTCGCGAGGCGGCATCGATGCCATAGGCGCCGCCGCCGAAATAGACCCGATTGAGATAAAGCTCGAGGATCTGGTTCTTGCTGAACTTCCACTCCAGCGCCAGGGCGAGAATCCCCTCCTTAAGCTTGCGCCCGAACGTGCGGCTGTTGGTTAGGAAGATGTTGCGCGCCAGCTGCTGCGTGATGGTCGAGCCGCCTTCGCGCCAATTGCCCAGCTCGACCCGGACCTTGAGCGCTCTTGCCATGCCGATCGGATCGACGCCGGGATGGGATCGGAATCGCCGATCCTCGATGGCGATCATCGCCGCGCGCATCTCGGGCGGAATTTCATCGTAGCTGAGCCATTGGCCGAAGCTCGGCCCCATCGACACAAGCACCGCGCCGTTCGCCGCTCGAACCCGGATCATCTGGCCGAGGTCGGACCGCTTCGACAGGTCGGAATAGCTCGGCAACTGGCTATAAGCGACCGATACCGCGACGATCAGCGCCAGGAGGCCGAGCAGACCGACATAGAGCAGCAGCTTCAGCGCAGTGATCACGGGCCGGCGCTCGGTCGGTGCGGTTGGGGTGCGGGCCATTGGGGCTCAAGCGATAGGAAGCAGCGGCAGCGGCGGCAAGGGTCAGTCGCTACCGTCGCCGGCGGCTTGGAATTCCAGCGCTGCGGAGTTGATGCAGTAGCGCAGGCCTTCGGGCCCGGGACCGTCGGGAAAGACGTGTCCGAGGTGCCCGTCGCATCGCGCGCAGCGGGCCTCGGTTCGAACCATGCCGTGGCTGGCATCGCGCTGCTCGCTGACCGCCTCCGTGCTGATTGGCCTGGTGAAGCTCGGCCAGCCGCTGCCACTGTCATATTTGCTGTCGCTCGCGAAGAGGGGCTCGCCGCAGCCGGCGCAGCGGAACTCGCCGTCATCCTTCACGTCGAGCAAGGCGCCGGTGAACGGCCGCTCGGTGCCGGCCTCGCGAAGAATTCGATATTGCTCGGGAGTAAGCGCCTCCCGCCATTCGGCTTCGCTGCGATCGATCTTGTCCATGGGAAGCTCATTGGAAGCGTGAGACTTAGCGGCGCCTTAACCTCGTTTTAGGCTGTGCCCAATAGAAATGGTTGGAATGAAGGGCCGACTTGCCCTGGCCGCCGTCGCGCTTGCCGGAGCGACGATCGTTGCTGCGCCCCCCGCCGGCGCCGTGCAATGCCGCTTGTGCAACGCCCCATCCACCGCGCCCGAAATCGCCAGGAACTCGGCTCCGGTGACACTGCAGGTCGAGGCCAGCCTCAACTTCGATCGGCTCATCCTGATGACCGCCGGCGACGGGGTGGCCACTTTGCTTCCGGACGGCACCCGCACCGTCAGCGGATCGCTGACGAGCTTTAGCGGCCGGGCGATGGTCGGGTCCGTCTCGATTCGCGGCGAGCCAGGCCGGGCGGTGCGAGTCGATCTTCCGAGACGGGTTGAACTTTACTCGCCCGCGGGCGGCCGAATGATCATCGAAGGGCTGATCGCCGACCTGCCTTCGGCGCCTCGGCTCGATTCGACGGGACGGCTCGAATTCCGTTTTGGCGGCAGGCTACGGGTCAGCGGCGATTCCGAAGGCGATTATCGCGGGGACATCCCGGTTACCGTCGAATATCTGTGAATCGCATCCATAACGGGCGAAACACTAACGGCTCATTTACCATCTGATTGAGCAAAGCCGTAAGCGTTAGGGTTAATGAGCAGCCCACGGATGAGCAGGCCAGCGGTCTCGCCAGCCGCATATCGACCAGTGGGGGATTTTCGATGACGAACATGATTCGCAAGCTTGTTCTTGCAACGGCGGTTGCGGGCATTGCCATGACGGCAGCGCCGGCTCTTGCTGCCAACCCGGACCAGAACGCCAACGCGACGGCGCGTATCCTGCGTCCGTTGACGCTGACCTGGGTGTCGGATTTCGACCTCGGGACCATCGTTCTGAGCGGTTCGGCGCCCTTTTCGGCGACGGTCGGGCTGAACCAGGCCGGAGCGCTCACCTGCCCGGCATCGGTGACCTGCTCGGGGACGACCTCGGTCGCCCGCTACAATGTGCGCGGAACCCAGGGCCAGACCGTCCTGATCAGCGCCCCGAACGTCACGCTCAGCAGCGGGTCCAACACGCTTACCCTGGCGGTCAGTGCCCCGGCCAGCGTGGTCCTCAGCAATTCGGGCGCGCCGGGCAATGACATCAACATCGGCGGCAGCATCACCGTGACCGATACCACGCCCGACGGTGTCTATTCGGGTATCTTCAACGTTACGGCCAACTATCAGTAAGCCTGAAACGGGCGAGCGGCTCGCCTCGGCGCGCCGCGGACGGCGGGGTCGCGGAAACGCGGCCCCGTTTCTTTTTTTGCGCTCCGAAGGCGCGTGGTTGAGGGAAAATAAACCATTCCGGACCAAACAGGAGGCGATCGCTCCGAAACGGAGCAAATGTGGGGGATCGCACCGATGACGCCTGTCCTGAAATCCATGATTGCCGCGGCCGTGCTGGCCGTCGCGCCGGTAGCCGCTGCCGGCCCCGCCCGGGCCGGAGTAGGCGACCTTCTGGTTGCTCCGACCCGGATCGTCCTCGATGGCCGGAAGGGTGCCGAGGTGATCTTAAACAACATCGGCGACGAGCCGGCGACGTACCGAATTTCGGTCGAACTCCGCCGGATGACTCCGGAGGGCGGCCTCGAGGATGTCGAGAATCCGAGCGCTGCCGAAAAACTGGCGCGCGACATGATCGTTCACGCGCCTCGCCGGATCACGCTGGCTCCAAATCAGCCGCAGTCGGTCCGAATTTCCGCGCGTCCGCCCGCCGGCCTGCCCGACGGCGAATATCGCGTGCACATGCTGTTCCGGGCGATCCCCCCGGCAAATCCGGTCGTCGAGCAGGCAGCCGAGCAGGAAAAGGGTCTGCGGTTCGCGCTGATCCCGGTCTATGGCGTGACCATTCCAGTCATCGTTCGTCTCGGCAATCTCGAGGCCAAGGCCGGAATTGCCAACGTCCAGCTGGAAAATAGCGAAGGCAAGCGGGCCGTGACGCTCGAGCTCAGCCGCAGTGGCGATCGCTCGACCTTCGGCGAGGTCCGGGTGCTCAAGGCCGGGGTGAAGAATCCGATCGCCCTGCAGCGCGCGGTTGCCGTCTACAAGGAAGTGTCGAGCCGGAAGGTTTCGATCCCGGTCGACGAGGCCTTCAGCGGAGACGTCCGGGGGCCTGTCACCGTCCAATATGTCGAGACTTCCGAGACCGGAGCTCGGGTTATCGCAGAAACCCAGGCGGTTCTTCGCTAGGGCGGGAACGAGGACTGGGCGATGCCCGGCGGCCGGGCCTGGCTGACCAAAGCGGCGACGCTGCTGGCGCTTGCCTGCGCCGGCGGCGTCGGCGCCGTTTCGACCGTTCCGGTCATTCCATCATGGTCCGCGGATCCCGACGAGCAGTTCCTGCTTGACGTCAACATCCGCCAGCTTCGCCTCGGCGAGGGAGTTCGCGCCTACCAGGCGCCCGAAGGGACGTGCGTCGTCTTCGGCGACTTTCTCGCCGCGCTCGATGTGCCTATGCGAATCGATCTCGCCGCCAGGAAAGCCAGCGGCTGGGCGTTCCGCGAGGAAAACCAGATCTCGATCGATTTCGCCGGCCTGGTCGCCAAATATGGCGGCCGTAGCGAGGAAATCGCGGCAGGCACAATCCGCGAAACGCCGGAGGGCTGGTGCATCCAGACCGAGGCCTTGTCCCGCTGGTTTGGGATCGGGGTGAAACCGCTGACCGCCGGCTCGGCGCTGATGCTCGAATCGGAAGCCAGGCTGCCGGTCGAACTGGCGATCGAGCGGCAGCGCCGCGCCGCGCGCTTCAAACCGGCCAGTTTCGACATTGCCTCACTTCCGCAGGTGAAGCTTCCCTATCGCATGTGGCGAGCGCCGGCGCTCGATTTCGTCGTCAGTGCCGGAGTCACCTATCGGGCGAAAGACGGCACGAGGGTCGACCGCCGCACTTCGGTGCATGCCGCAGGTGAGATCGCCAGGCTTTCCTACGACGCCCAGATTTCGACCAACGAGAAGGGGGTTCCCAACGCCGCCCGGGTGCGGGCCTATCGTTCGGACCCCGACGGTCGGCTGCTCGGCCCGCTTTCGGCGACCCATATGGCGGTCGGCGACGTGCTCGGGCTCGACAGCCGACTTGCCGGAGCGACGGCGAGCGGCCGGGGCGCCGTCGTCACCAACCGTCCCCTTTTCAACCCGGCGGCATTCGATCGAACCCGGTTCGAAGGTGACCTGCCGGCCGGCTGGGATGCCGAAATCTATCGCAATGGCGAGCTGCTCGCCTTCGCCCAGCCGACCGGCGACCAGCGCTATGTTTTCGAGGACGTTCAGCTTCTCTACGGCGAAAATCGAATCAGCATCATTCTCTACGGCCCCCACGGTCAGGTTCGCACGCGCGACGAGACGATCACCATCGGCCAGGAAAACGTTCCTGCCGGGACGACCTGGTACTGGGCCGGAGTGAACCAGCCCGGTCGGGATATCGTCGCCATCGATCGCTCCCCGGCGATGGCCGCGCAGCCCGATCTCCAGGCCGCAGTCTCGATCGAGCATGGCCTTGATTCGCGGACCTCCATCTCCGCCCTCGCCCGGATGATGCTTGAGGACGACGAAAAGCTGACCTTCGTGGAAGGAAGCGTTCGCCGGTCGATCGGATCCGCTGTCGCCGAGGTCGCGGTGGCCAGGGCCAGCGACGGCGGAACGGCGGCGCGCGCTCACCTGCTGGCCAAGTTCGGCAGCGTCAACGTCAATGCGGAAGCGCTTATTGCAAATGATTTTCAAGTGCGGGGGCGCCGCGAAGAGAGCATTCGCGAATACAAGCTCGGCGTGAACTCGCCCTTCCGGATCGGCAGGGCGGTCATTCCGGCCCAGGCGGACATCGGCTTTGCCGAGCGGGCCGACGGGAGCCGGCAGCTGGAGGGGGCCGCGCGTCTGGCGACGACGGTCGATCGTTTCAACCTCGCCAGCCACCTGCGCTATCGCCGCCACTATATGCGGTCCGGCCCTTCGCCGCCGGGCGAGCTCGACCTTGAGCTCATCGGCAATGGCCGTTTCGGCGATGTTCGACTACGCGGCTCGACCAGTCTCGCGATCGCCCCGGAAACGCGTCTCCGTTCGACTGAAATATCGGCTTACTGGTCGGCATCGGACAGGGCAGACTGGGAGGGCGCGCTTGCTTTCGAGCCCGAGAGCAAGCGTGGTCGCGCTCGGGCCAGCCATATTCGGCGCTTCGACTCGCTCGCGGTCGCAATCACCGGCGAAGCCGCGACCGACGGGTCGATGGCGCTCGGCGTCAACATCAACTTCTCGCTGGACCCTGGGCGCGGCTTCCGCCTTTCACGCCAGCCCCTCGCCGGCGCCGGCGTGGTTCACGCCAAAGTCTACCGCGACCTCAACGACAACGGCATTCGCGATGCCGATGAGCCTTTGGAAAAAGGCGCGCTGATCACCGCCGGCACTCGCAATGCCGAGCGGCCTACCAATGCCAAGGGGACGGTTCTGGTCGGCGGGCTCGCCGCCTTCACCCCGGTCGTGGTCGGAATCGATAGCGGTAGCCTGTCCGACCCGATGCTGGTGCCGCGAAAGGCGATGCAGGTCGTTGTCCCTCGGCCAGGCGTTCCGGCCGAGGTGGAGATCGGACTGGTCGGCGCCGGCGACATCGAAGGGACCCTGGTCAAGAGCGGCGGCCTCGGCTTCGAGGGCCTCGACCTCGAGCTTGTAGACGCGGCCGGTCAGCTGATCGCCCGAGCGCGGAGCGACTATGACGGCTTCTTCCTGTTCGAGCGCGTGCCTTATGGCGAATACCGGCTCCGCGTGTCGGGCGACGCCGCAAGAGCGGCTAACGTCGTTCAGGATCTTCGGCTTGCAGTGAAGGTCGCGGCAGACCAGTCGGTCATCCGCCTCGGCACGATAGCGGTCGACCCGCTGCCTCGGCTCGCGTCCAGCGAATAGGGCGGTCCGGCCTCACGAAATCTAGGTGAAGTCGTCTTGGGCGACTTTCAATTGGCGGTCGGGGCAGTCGACGAATGCCCAACATGAATGATAATGCGTCGCATCAACTGCGAAACCCTGGACAGAACCAGGGGATGGTGCGGTCGAGAAGACTCGAACTTCCACGGCCTTTCGGCCACAGCGACCTCAACGCTGCGCGTCTACCAGTTCCGCCACGACCGCACGTCAACAATATGGGGAAGCGATCGACGATCGCCACTCCTGGCAGGGCGCGGCCTCTAGCAAAGGGCCATGGGCCGCGCAATGGCGTCCCATAGAGGCACAGCTCTTAACGAACTGTTTACCATTTAACCGGCCGCGCGTTAGACAGCCGGCATGGGCGTATTGGCTACCCTTCTTGCCGCGGCGGCTGCGGTTTCGACAGGCCAACCGGCCGCCGGCCCGGCCACGGCGCGGTCCCAGGCCACGGCCATGATCCGCATCGTCCAGGCCGAGCAGATACGCTTCGCCGAGATCGAGCGGCATGAGCCGCAGCGGCTTCGGATGAGCAGCGCTCAGCTGGGCGACGGCAGCCGCGAAAGCCTGCGAATCGTCGAATTCGAATGATCAGGCGGTCGGGTCGCCAAGGGTGATGGTGAGATCGTCGCCGCCGGGCGGGACATTGACCTCGGTACTGTTGAAGCTGGCGCTTCCGCCCGGCGGCAGCGTGCGCGCCGGCGGAGCGATCGTCCAGTTGTAGATCAGCTCGCCATTCTTGCTGTGCAGCTGCGCGTGGATCGGCGGCACAGGCTGTGCCTGCTCGGTCGGGTTGATTACCCGGCCGCCCACCGTCAGCAGCTCGTGACCGCTCGCCAGTTTTGAACGGTCTCGGTGGGTCACCATCAGTTCCAGGGAGGTTTCGCCGGCGCTGGCGAGGCCGATCTGTTCTTTCCACGCGGACGGCGCGAGGAACCAGAAAGCCGCGGCCAAGGCGGCGATCAGCAATGCGGCAATCAGCGCGATGAGTAGCGGGCTTCGCCGCCGCTCTTCATCGGCCGGCTCGCGGCGCGCGAACGGGCTGAAATCCGGATCCGAAGACGTTTCATAGTCCGGTTCATAGGCCTGTGGGTCCGCGATTTCAGAACCGGTTGCGGCGGGCTGAGCCTCGTCGGGCGGCGGGATCGGCGCGGCAAACGGAGGCTCGACCAGACCGGCAACCGGCAACGCGACCGGCTCGAGCGCGTCGAGCGAGGTCGCCGCGGTCTCCGCCGGCTGGTCAAAATGTTCCGGGCGATCGCCGCGCCCGATCCCGCTTTCCGTTTCTTGTTCGGACGCCGCCCGATCATCCGTTTCCGGCGGCTCAGCGGCGACTTCCCCTTCGGGTCCCTGGTGCCAGCTGTGGTGGCATGAAGAGCAGCGGACCTTTCGCCCTCGCGGCGGGATCGCATCGTCCTTGACGACATATTGCGTGCCGCAGGCGGGACAGGTGAGGATCATTCCAGGCTAACCCCCATTCCGGGACGACAACTGCCGGTAAACAGGAATGCGTGGCCATTGGCAAGGCAGCGCCCTCATGCGACAAGCTCGGCGCGGGCATAGGGAAGGGCATCCGCTGAGCGCGATTGTCGAGTTCGAGAGCGTCGGATTGCGATACGGGGCCGGGTCGGAGGTGCTGCGCGACCTCGATTTCCGTCTCGGCAAGGGCGGCTTCTATTTTCTCACCGGGCCGTCGGGCGCAGGGAAGACCTCGCTGCTTCGGCTGCTCTATTTGACGCAGCGGCCGACGCGCGGACGAATCCGCTTGTTCGGCGAGGAGCTGAGCGATGCGCCCAGGGAGAAGCTGCCGCACTTCCGGCGACGGATCGGAGTCGTGTTCCAGGATTTCCGCCTGATCCGCCACCTGTCCGCCTTCGACAATGTCGCGCTTCCACTGCGGATTTCGGGACGTAGCGATGCCGAAGTCGACGGCCCGGTGCGCGAAATGCTCGCCTGGGTCGGGCTCGCCGACCGCGCCAGCGCGAGACCAGCGACCTTGTCCGGCGGGGAACAGCAGCGCGTCGCCATCGCCAGGGCGGTGATCAGCCAGCCCGAGCTGCTGGTCGCCGACGAGCCGACCGGCAATGTCGACGCCGAGATGGCGCAGCGGCTATTGCATTTGTTCGCGGCACTGAACCGGCTTGGCACCACTATTCTCGTCGCCACCCACGATCTCAGCCTGATCGCCGCTACGCCGGGGGCGCAAATGATCCGGCTCGAAAATGGTGGCCTGGTCGACCCGACGGGAAGCCTGCGCCATCCTCCGCTTCCAGCCGGCGGCGAGGAACGGACATGATGCTCGGCTGGCTGTTCCCGCGACAATCGCAGCGGCGCCTGTTGCCGGGCGGGAGGATGCGCGGCCCGACCGCCTATGTCATCGCCATCATGACCTTCGCCATGATCGTCATGACCGCGGCCGGTCTGGCGCTCGCCAATGCCGCCAGCATGGTCTCGGCTGGAATCGCCCATCGCTATACCGTCCAGCTGCCGGGAGGCGGGTCCGATCCCGCACAGGCCCTCGACATGTTGCGGCGAACGCCCGCCATTTCGAATGTCGAGCTCGTTCCCGAGCAGGAGATGCGCCGAACGCTCGAGCGATGGCTGGGGCCCGCCGGGGCCGGAGCCGACCTGCCTGTTCCGACGCTGATCCACCTCGACCTCGCCGAGGGCGCCGATGCCGATGTCGTCGCGTCGGCGGTAGAGCGACGAATTGCCGGTGCCCGGTTCATCGCCCATTCGGACAATTTACGGCCATTGCTGCGGGCGATGACGGCATTGCAGTGGATCGCTCTCGCGCTGGTCGCGCTGATGGCCGCGGCGACGGCTGCGACGGTCGTGCTGGCCGCGCGCGGGGCGCTCGATACCCACCGCTCGACGATCGAGATCATGCACGGGATCGGCGCCACCGACCTCCAGGTCACGCATTTGTTCCAGAGGAAGATCGCCTTGGACGCGATCATCGGCGCCGGGGTCGGGACCGCCGTTGCCGGACTTGTCCTGCTGTTGCTCGGCGGCGGAGCGGCCGTAGCCGGCGAGCTTGCCGGACGAGCGCCGCTTGGCCCGCGCGACGCGGTGATCCTCGCGCTGCTGCCGGTGGTCATAGCCGTTCTTGCAACCTGGGTTGCCCGCGTGGCGGTGCTCGCGGCATTGCGACGCTCGCTATGATTTTCCGGCTCGGCGCCTTCCTGTTGTTGCTTTACGCGCTGGGCTTCGTTCTGTTCGCGGTCACTCTCGGCAGTCCGGCGCGCGAAGGGCAGACGACGGACGCAATCGTCGTCCTGACCGGCGGCAAGGGGCGAATAGAGCATGGCATGGACGTGCTTGCCGACCGCAGGGCAAAGCGCATGCTGGTCGCCGGTGCCGATCCGCTCGTGACCAAGCGCGACCTGGTCAACCGACTTGGCGGGCGCGAGCGGTTGGTGCGATGCTGTGTCGACCTCGGCAGCGAATCGGTCGATACCCGAAGCAATGCCGAGGAAGCGCAGCGCTGGCTTACCCAGAATGAGTTCCGGTCGCTTCGGCTGATCACCAGCGACTGGCACATGCGCCGAGCGCGATATGAATTTCGCAAGGTACTCGGCCGTGACTACGAGCTGCTTGCCGATGCCGTCCGCACCGAGCCTCGATTCGTCACATTGTTCAGCGAGTACAACAAATATGTGCTCCGGCGCATCGCCATCTGGTTCGACATGTAGGCCGGCCGATGCAGCACATTCGATCCTTGGTGTTCGCCGCGATTTTCTATCCGGCAACGGCCATCCTTTCCGTGCTCGGGCTAGCTGCCGGCGCCTTCGGCACCGCCCCGGCGCGGCGCATGGTCCGGCGGTGGGCCGATATCCACCATTGGCTGTGCGACAATCTGCTTGGAATCCGGCAGGAGGTCGAAGGCGCTATCCCGCCGGGGGCGCATTTGATCGCGGTCAAGCACCAGTCGATGTACGAGACGATCCAGATGGTCCGGATCGCCGACACACCGGTAGTCGTGTTGAAGCGGGAACTGACGCACATCCCGCTCTTCGGCTGGATAACGCGGCGTTATGGCGTCATCCCGGTCGACCGCCGCGCCGGCGCAAAGGCGCTCCGCCAGATGGTCGCCATGGGCAGGGACGCCGTCGCCGCCGACCGGTCGGTGATCATCTACCCCGAAGGCACGCGGGTCCCGCCGGGCGCTACCCCGCCGCTCCGCTCGGGATTTGCCGGCCTGTATCGCGCGCTCAATCTGCCCGTCGTTCCGGTCGCCGTCGACAGCGGCCGCCTTTGGGGGCGCGGGCTGGTCAAGCGCCGAGGCACGATCCAGTTTCGCGTGGGGGAGACCATCCCCGCCGGCCTCAAGCGCGACGAGATAGAAGGGCGGGTCCACGCCGCGATCAACGCGCTGGAACTAGCTCCTTAGCCTGGCTCCAAGCTTCTGTGCTGCAGCGACGATCCGGGCCGAGATTTCGGCGATCTCGGCGTCGGTGAAGCTCGCGGCATCAGGCTGCAAGGTGACCTCGGTGGCGAGCGACAGTCCGTCCGGCGTTTCGAACCGGTCGAACAAGCGGACGTCGGTGATCCTCGCTTTGTCGGCAGCCCGTACTGCGCGGACCAGCTTGTCTGCAGCCAGGTCGTCGGGAACCATGAAGGCGAAGTCGCGGCTCAGCGACTGAAGGGCTGGCGGGGAGTAAGCGCTCCGAGCCCGCCCGGCCGAACGGGCTTCGGGAATGGCGTCGAGATAGATTTCAGCAGCGATGGCCCCGGCGGGCGCGTCGATCTCTTTCATGAGGCGCGGATGGAGCTCGCCGAAAGCGGCGACGATTGCCTTTGGACCGAGGCGCAGGGTCGCCGAGCGCCCCGGATGCCATGTCGGGCCGGCGTCGGCGACGGTCTGCAGGCTGCCGACCGGAGCCCCAGCTGCCTCGAGCAAAGCGAGCACCGCGGCCTTGCCGTCATAGGCATCGAAGGTCTGCGCCTTGCCCGATTGCCAGTGCCGCGGCCGTTTCTCCCCGGCAAGAAGAATGCCGACCGTTGGATGCTCGGCATCGTCCAGATAGCGTCGGCCGATCTCGAACAAGCGGACCGTTGAGGCGCCGCGATCGACGTTACGCCGGGCGGCTGAGATCAGCCCGGGCAAGAGCGACGGGCGCATTACCTTCAGTTCCTCGCTGATCGGATTGGCCAGCCGCCATGGCGCGGACCCGAACATCTCGGCTTCGGCTTCTGAGATGAAGCTCCAGGTCATGGCTTCGTCGAGCCCGCGCGCGGCCGCGGCTCGCCGTACCCGCCGCTCGACCAGCTGGCTGCGGCTAGCGGTTGGACGAGCGACGCCCGGCTCCCGATCGAGCGGGGCCGGCGACACCAGGTCGTAGCCGTGGACTCGGGTGATCTCTTCGACGAGGTCTGCAGGGCCGTCGATGTCGGGCCGCCAGCTTGGGACCAGTGCTATCCCGTCCGCGACCTTGAAGCCAAGCGATTCGAGGATTTGCACCTGCCGCTCCTCGGGCACTTCGATCCCGCCCAGCGAGGCCGTGCGCTTCGGGTCGAAAGGCACGCGTTTCTGGTCGAGCGGCGGCTGGCCGGCGCGGACGATCGTCGACGGCTCGCCGCCGCAGATGTCGAGGATCAGCCCGGTGAGGATGTCAAGGCCTTGCTCGAGGAAACCCGGGTCCACCCCGCGCTCGAAGCGGCTGCGGGCGTCGCTGGTCAGGCCAAGCTTCTGGCCGCTGCGGGCGATCCGCTTCGGATCGAAATAGGCGACCTCGAGGACGACGTCGGTGGTCGTTTCGGTGACCCCGGAATGCTCGCCGCCCATGATTCCGCCGATGTCGTGCACGGCGCCATCGTCGGCGATCACCGTGATATCGGGATCGAGCGCATATTCCTTTTCGTTGAGCGCCAGCACCGTTTCGCCGTCGCGGGCGCGGCGGGCGATCAGCGCGCCGTCGAGCTTGGCGAGGTCGTAGGCGTGGCTCGGCCGGCCGAGGTCGAGCTGCACATAATTGGTGATGTCGACAAGGGCCGAGATCGGCCGCTGGCCGGCGGCCTTCAGCCTTTGCTGCATCCAGTCCGGGCTGGCGCCGCTGCGAAGCCCGCGGATCGCCCGGCCATAGAAAGCGGGACACCCCTCCGGGTCCTCGATGCCGATGGGAAGCGGACAGTCGAACCGGCCTTCGATCTGCGGCACCGCGAGTGGCCTCAGGGCTCCCAGTCCGGCGGCCGCGAGGTCGCGGGCGATGCCGCGAACGCCCATGCAGTCGGGCCGGTTGGGCGTGACCGCGACATCGAACACCGGGTCGTCGAGGCCCGCATAAGCGGCAAAGGCGGCGCCGACCGGAGCGTCCCCGGGCAGCTCGATGATGCCGGAGTGATCCTCGCCGAGCTCGAGCTCGCGCGCCGAGCACATCATTCCGCGGCTTTCGACACCTCGGATCGCCGCCACCTTGAGGGTCAGGTCGCTTCCCGGGATGTAGGCGCCCGGGGGGCCGAACACGCCAAGCATTCCGGCGCGGGCATTGGGCGCGCCGCACACCACCTGGACGGGTCCGTCGCCGGCGTCGACGGTCAGCACTTGCAGCTTGTCGGCCTGCGGGTGCTTGTCCGCAGTGAGCACCTTCGCAATCGTGAACGGAGCCAGCGCCTCGGCCGGACTGGCGACCCCCTCGACCTCCAGGCCAATGTTGGTAAGAGTGTCGGCGATGGTCGCGGGATCGGCGTCGGTGTCGAGATGCGCCTTCAGCCAGGACAGCGAGAATTTCATGCGCCGACCCCGCCCGAAAGCGTCGGCACGTCGAGCGCCCTGAAGCCGTAGTGCTTGAGCCAGCGGATGTCGCCGTCGAAGAATGCGCGCAAATCGTCCATGCCATATTTGAGCATCGCCAGCCGGTCGATTCCGCAGCCGAAGGCGAAGCCCTGCCATTCCTCGGGGTCGAGGCCGCAGGCGGCGATCACCCGCGGGTGGACCATCCCCGAGCCGAGCACCTCCATCCAGCCCTCGCAGCCACCGACGACGCGGCGGCCTTTCTCATGGCTCCAGCCGACATCGACCTCGGCCGACGGCTCGGTGAAGGGGAAGTAGGAGGGGCGCATGCGGATGGCGACGTCGTCGCGTTCGAAGAAGGCCCGGAGGAAGGTCTGCAGCGTCCATTTGAGATGGCCAAGCGTAATCGCCCGGTCGATCACCAGCCCTTCGACCTGGTGGAACATCGGCGTGTGGGTGGCGTCGCTGTCGGAGCGATAGACCCGCCCCGGCGCAATGATCCGGATCGGCGCGCCCTGGGCCTGCATCGCCCGGATCTGCACGGGCGAGGTATGAGTACGGAGCACTTTCGCTTCCTCGCCGTCGGCAGCCTCGAGGTAGAAAGTGTCCTGCATCGCTCGCGCCGGGTGGAACTCGGGCATGTTGAGCGCGGTGAAATTATACCATTGCTCCTCGATCTCAGGACCCTCGGCGACGGCGAAGCCGAGGTCGGCGAAGATTTCGGCGAGCTCGTCCATGACCTGGCTGACGGGGTGGACGGTGCCCTGCGGAACCTCAGGCGCCGGCAGCGACAGGTCGAGGGTCTCGGTGGCCAGCCGGCGGTCGAGCTCGGCCTGTTCGAGCGCCGCTTTGCGCTCGGCGATGGCGGCCGCCACCGCCTCGCGAAGAGCATGGATTTTCGGCGCCTCGGCGGCGCGTGCGTCGGCGTCCATTCCGCCCAGCGACTTGAGCTGGGCGGTGATGCTTCCGGACTTGCCGAGCGCGGCGACGCGCAGCGCCTCGAGCGCCTGCAGGGTGGGCGCAGAGCGGATATGGTCGAGGACGTCGGCGTCGGTGGACATGGCGCGACGCCTTAGCCGCGCTGCGCTGCAAAAAGCAAAGGGCTGTGTCCGCCGGCCAATCGGCCATGAAAAAGGGCGCCGCGGCACGTGGCCGGACGCCCTTCCCCTTTTAGCTGCGCGCTGCCCCTCAGGCCGCGGCCGGCTTGTTCTCCAGCGCCTGCTTGGCCTGGGCGATGATCGCGTTAAAGGCGTCGCCCTCGTGCATGGCGATGTCGGCCAGGACCTTGCGGTCGAGGTCGATGCCCGCGAGCTTCAGCGCGTGGATGAACTGGCCGTAGGTCATGCCTTCAGCCCGGACCGCGGCGTTGATCCGCTGGATCCACAAGGCGCGGAAGCTGCGCTTCTTCACCTTGCGGTCGCGGTAGGCATATTGCCCGGCCTTCTCGACCGCCTGGCGGGCGATGCGGATGGTGTTCTTGCGGCGGCCGTAATAGCCCTTGGCCTGCTCGAGGAGCCGCTTGTGCTTGGCGCGGGTGGTCACACCCCGCTTGACGCGTGCCATGTCAGCTTCTCCCTATTCTAGGCCGTACGGCGCCCACAGCTTCACCGTCTTGGTATCGGCGTCGCTGAGGACCTTGGTGCCGCGGTTCTGGCGGATATATTTGCCGTTATGGCTGATCAGCCGGTGGCGCTTGCCGGCAACGCCATGCTTCACCTTGCCTGTGGCGGTGAGCTTGAAGCGTTTCTTGACGCCGCTCTTCGTCTTGAGCTTGGGCATTTTCGTCTCCTTGGTGCGCCACCTGGGCGCGACGTTATCGAACCGCCACGGCAGCCCTGACTGGCCGGGCCGTTCGTTTTCCATGCATTTGGAAAGGGCGCGCCTATAGAGGCGGGAGGTCTTTCTGGCAAGCGGAGCGGGTCACCATGGGATTTCGCTCCCGTCATGGCTGAAGAAGCCGCCGGACTGCGCGGGCCCGAGGCGCTCGATCACCTGGCGCATGCCGGCAACGCTCTCGTCGGGGCGAAGCGGAGCACTTTGGCCACCCATTCGGGTCTGTACCCAGCCCGGGTGCAGGACGGCGGCGACGATGCCGCGACCCTTCGTGTCGATCGCCAGGCTGCGCCAGGCGGCATTGAGCGCCGCCTTCGACGAGCGATAGGCGATGAAACCGCCCGAATCATTGTCGGCGATGCTGCCCATGCGCGTGCTGATTGCGATGAGCTTGCCGCGGTTCCTTGCGACCTGCTCGACCACCGAGCGGGCGATCAGGAATGGCGCGATGCTGTTGACGACGAAGGTCTCGGCCCAGCCCTCGCCCTGCTCGGCGCTTTCAACCTGCCGCGGGCCATAGGTGCCGGCGTTGGCGACCAGCAGGTCGAGCTTGTCGATTCCGCTACCGAACCGCTCGACTGCTGGAAGGTCGCGCATGTCGAGTTGCTCGATTCGGACACCGAGCGACTCAAGTTCGGCGCTGCTCTCGCGGGCGGTGGCGATCACATCCCAGCCTTGGGCCGCATATTGGCGCGCGAATTCGAGGCCGATTCCGCGATTTGCGCCGGTGATCAGGACTGTAGGCATGGCCTTGAAACGAAGGTGGGGCGAAAAGGGTCAGCCGGCGGCCGAGACCGAGAGGCTTCCGGCCGCGCTTGCGCCTAGCGTCTCGGCCGACCTGGCCGAACCGTCGAGCCAGGCGCGCCACTGGCCCGGTTCGAGCAAGGCGACGCCGCGGTGATGATAGGGCTCGACGTCGGGCCCGGGCGGCACCGTCAGCAGGGTGAAGGCCTCGCCGACCTCGGGATGCGCGCGCACCAGCCCGGCAATGGCGGTTTCGCCGGGCGACCGGAACAGCCAGCAATCCTTGCGCTTCTGCGCCGGGTCTCTGGGCGCGGTATATTCGTAGAAGCCGTCGGCAATCACCAGGCAGCGGTCGCGGGCGAATTCGCGCCCGTCGGAGCGCATGTTGAACACCGGCTTGCCGCCTGGGCCCGGCCACGACCAGCGGCGCTCGACCAGCTCGGCAACTTCGCGGTCATGGTCGAAGCGGACGATCGGCGCGCGGTCGGTGATGCGGACGTCGCGCGGCTCGAAATTGGGGATGCCCTCGGGAAATTCGAGCGGAACCTGCAGGTCGGCGAACAGCCGCCGGATGGCGTCGGGATTCTTCTCCAGCCGGTATAGGTTGCACATGCCTAATCGAACAGGCTGGAGACCGAGCTTTCGTCGGCAATTCGGCGGATCGCCTCGGCGAACAAGGGCGCGATGGTCAGCCGCCTCAACTTGCCGCCCTTGGGATCGGGCTCGCCCGCCGAGATGGAATCGGTCACCACGAGCTCGCTGAGCTCCGAGGCGGCGACGCGCGCGCCGGCACCGCCGGAAAGCACGCCGTGGCTGCAATAAGCGAACACATCCTCGGCACCCTGCTGCTTCAATGCGGCGGCGGCATTGCACAGGGTGCCAGCCGAATCGACGATATCGTCGACGAGGATGCAGCAACGGCCGTCGACGTCGCCGATGATGTTCATCACTTCCGACTCGCCCGCCTTCTCGCGGCGCTTGTCGACGATTGCCAGCGGCGCGTTGTCGAGCCGCTTGGCGAGGCTGCGGGCACGCACCACGCCGCCGACGTCGGGCGACACGACCATCAGATTGCGGTTGGAAAAGCGCGCCTTGATGTCGGCGGCGATGACCGGCGCGGCGAACAGATTGTCGGTCGGGATGTCGAAAAATCCCTGGATCTGGCCCGCGTGCAGGTCCATCGACAGCACCCGGCTGGCGCCGGCGACGGTGATGAGGTTGGCGACGAGCTTGGCGGAGATTGGCGTCCGCGGCCCCGGCTTGCGGTCCTGGCGGGCATAGCCGAAATAAGGCACGACGGCGGTGATCCGCTTGGCCGACGCGCGCCGCAGCGCGTCGATGCAGATCAGCAGCTCCATCAGATTGTCGTTGGCGGGATAGCTCGTCGACTGGACGACGAAGACGTCCTCGCCGCGGACATTCTCGTTGATCTCGACGAAAATCTCCTCGTCGGCGAAGCGGCGAACGCTCGCTTCGGTCAGCGGAACCTCGAGATAATCGGCGATCGAACGGGCCAGCGGCAGGTTGCTGTTCCCGGAGAGCAATTTCATGAGCGTGCTTCCCCAGAGCGGCGTTGACACCGCCTTAGCCAGCCGCCGCCGCGCGCGCAAAGGTCTTGGTTGCTCGCCGCCGCTCGTGCGTTAAAGCGCGGCAATGACCGAAGTAGCAGCCGATCGCCTGACCATCGCTCTTGCGCAGATGAATCAGCGGGTCGGCGACCTCGAAGGCAATGCGAAGGCGATGCTCGAGATGCGCAGGCGGGCCGGCGATGCCGATCTGCTGCTCTGCCCGGAGCTTCAGCTGACCGGCTATCCGCCCGAGGATCTGGTCCTCAAGCCCGAGTTCGTTCGGCGGACGATGGAATGCGCCGAGCGGCTGGTCGACGCCACCGCCGATCCCGGCCCGGCGATGCTGATCGGGACGATCATCCACGAGGGCGGGCTCAACTATAACGCGGTGATCCTCGCTGACGGCGGCCGGGTGGTGGCTCGGACCCTCAAGCGCGAGCTGCCCAATTACGGCACGTTCGACGAGAAGCGAATCTTCGCTCCCGGGCCGATGCCCGAGCCGATCGAGTTCAGGGGCGTGAAGATCGGCGTGCCGATCTGCGAGGACATTTGGCAGGAGCCGGTCTGCGCGCATCTCGCCGAGGCGGGGGCTGAAATTCTGCTGGTTCCGAACGGCAGCCCCTATGAGCTCGACAAGGACGACCACCGCCAGCGCCTCGTGCGCTCGCGAGTCACCATCACCCACTTGCCGCTGGTTTACCTCAACCGGGTCGGCGGCCAGGACGAGATCGTGTTCGACGGCTCCTCCTTCATCATGCACCCGGACGGCGAGCTGGTCGCGCAATTGTGCGACTGGGAAGAGCAATTGCTGGTCACGCAATGGGCCCGCGAGGCGGATGGATGGCGCTGCTCGACCCGTGAAACGCACCAGCTCGACGCCTATCCCGAGGATATCTACCGAGCGATGATGGTCGGCCTGCAGGATTATGTCGGCCGAAATGGTTTTCCCGGAGTGATCCTCGGCCTGTCTGGCGGCATCGACAGCGCCCTGTCGGCCGCGGTGGCGGTCGACGCGCTAGGGCCGGACAAGGTTTGGGGGGTTATGATGCCCTCGAAATATACCAGCGACGAAAGTCTCGAGGACGCCGAGGAATGCGCCCGGCTGCTCGGCTGCCGCCATGACGTCGTACCGATCGTCCCGGCTGTCGAAGCGCTTGACCAGATGCTTCCCGATCTCTCCGGCCTTGCCGCGGAGAATGTCCAGGCCCGCCTTCGAATGGTCGCGCTGATGGCGCTGTCCAACGCGCGCGGGCACATGCTTCTAACCACCGGCAACAAGAGCGAGATGAGCGTCGGCTATGCGACCCTCTATGGCGACATGGCTGGCGGCTATTCGGTCCTCAAGGACGCCTATAAAACGACCGTGTTCGCATTGTCGCGCTGGCGCAACCGGGCGAAGCCAGAAGGTGCGCTGGGCCCCGACGGTCCGGTGATGCCGGCTCGGGTGATCTCCAAGCCTCCGACCGCCGAGCTGGCACCGGGCCAGAAGGACGAGGACAGCCTGCCGCCTTATTCCCTGCTCGACCGGATCCTCGAGGCTTTGGTCGAAAAGGAGATGTCGGTGCGCGAGGTGGCGCAAGCGACCGGCGCCGAGGTTGAACTGGTCGCCGACATCGAAGCCAAGCTGCTCAAGGCCGAGTACAAGCGCCGCCAGGCGCCGCCGGGGGTCAAGATCGGAACACGCAATTTCGGCCGGGACCGCCGTTATCCTATCAGCAATTTTTTTCACACCGGACCAAAGGTGAAGCTGCCGCGATGAAGATGGGAAAGGCCTGGACCAGTCTCGCAGTCGTTTCGACTCTGCTGTGCGCCGGCTGTTCGCCCGCGAGCGAGCAGGCGCCGGCCAATCAGTCCGAACCCGCTCCTTCGGAACAGCCGGCTGTTGAAGTTCCGCCGCTCGCCGGTCAGTGGACTGTCACGCAGATCAACGGGGCGCGGCCGGGCCAGGTCTGGCCCATGCTCGTCGACGTCACCGACGAGCGTTTCATCATCAGCTCGGAGTGCCGCCGCTTCATTTGGAGCGTCAGCCAGGATCGCAACCTGGTCCAATTCTCCCGTCAGGGCGGCCGCGACTGCCCGCGGCCTCGCTCGCCTTCCGAGGAGACCGTCGAGAGACCCGTAGACATGGCCAATATCGCCATGTTCTCCGACGAGGGACGCGAAGTGCTTTTGACCGGGCCCGGCGGATCCCTCGCGATGCGCCGGCGCTAGCCGCATGGCCGTCACCACCCGCTTCGCCCCTTCGCCGACCGGCCGGCTTCACGTCGGCAATATCCGAACCGCGCTGCACAACTTCCTGTTCGCTCGAAGGCACGGCGGGACGTTCATCCTGAGGATCGACGATACCGACCGCGAGCGCTCGACGGGCGAACATGACCAGGCGATCCGCGACGATCTCGCCTGGCTTGGGCTCAATCCCGACCGGGTGGTGCGGCAGTCGGAGCGCTTCGATCTTTACGAGCGCGAGTTCGATCGCTTGCGCGAAGCGGGGCGGGTGTACGCCTGCTATGAAACCCCTGACGAGCTCGACCTCCGCCGCAAGGTGCTGCTCGGCCGGGGCCTCCCCCCGGTCTATGAGCGCAAGCCCGCCGACGCGCCCGTGGCGGAGGGACGCCGGCCGCACTGGCGCTTCCGGCTCGACCACGACCAGCCGATCGAATGGTCGGACCTCGTCCGCGGGCCGCAGCGGTTCGACCCGAAGCTTCTGTCCGACCCAATCGTCCGGCGCGAGGACGGCAGCTGGCTCTATCTCCTGCCTAGCGTAATCGACGACATCGACCTTGGTGTCACCCACATCGTCCGCGGCGAGGATCATGTGTCGAACAGCGCCGCGCAGCTGCAGATGTTCTCCGCGCTCGGTGCGCAGGCGCCCGCAATGGCGCACGAAGCGCTGCTGGTTGCCGCCGAGGGTAAATTGTCGAAGCGGCTTGGCGCGATTGGCGTCAAGGAGGTGCGCGAAGCAGGCCTCGAGCCGATGGCCTTGCTGTCGCTGCTCGCCCGGATCGGCACGTCGCGGCCGGTTGAGCCGGTCGCCGACCTCGATACGCTGGCCGCCGATTTCGACTTCGCCCATTTCGGCCGGGCGCCGGCGCACTTCGATCTGCACGAGGTCGAACTGCTGAACGCCAGGCTGCTCCACGGGCTTGACCATTCGGCTGTCCGCGACCGGCTTCCGGAGGCAATCGGCGAAGCCGAATGGCAGCTTCTCCGGCCGAACCTCGCGCGAGTCATCGAGGCCGAGCAATGGCTGCCGATACTCGACGGCGACATCGACCCTCCGCCGCTCAGTCACGACGATCGC
>DATLGC010000069.1:0-2971 GCA_035540655.1 Sphingomicrobium sp.
CCGCTGCATGATCCCGAGGTGGTAGAGGATGGCGACCAGCGAGGCGAAGAAGATGATCACCGGCAGAGCGGCGATGGCGAAGGTGTTGGCCAGCGGGTTGGTCTCGCTCGGTCCGAACAGGAATTCGGTGCCCTGGTTGGCGTAGCCGAGCAGGTTGGACACTCCGAAGGACAGCGCCGCGATCCCCGCCTGTCCCCAGCTGGTGTAGAGCACGAGGAAGGCGATTCCCGCCTGGAGGGCGAAGGCGGCGCCGACGATTCGCGGGCGGATCGCCCGGCGATTGGTCGACAGAGCGAATGCCAGCGCGAGGATGACGACGATCCCCGCCACCGCGAGCAGCTGTTGAGTCACGGTCGAATTTCCCCCCGCCTTACCAGACCATCCCCTGCGTAGCGCCTTGCGCGGCTTCGTCCAGTAGCTGAAGCGCCTCGCCCGGCGCGTTTGCGACGAGCAGTTGGCGGCGGCGAGCCGGCGACAGGAAGCCGCTGACCGTCGCATGGTCGATGAAGTCGATCAGCCCGTCCCAGAAGCCGTCGACGTTCAAGAGGCAGAAGGGCTTGGCGTGATAGCCGAGCGCCTTCCAGCTCCACGCCTCGAACAATTCGTCCAATGTGCCGATTCCGCCGGGAAGGGCGAGGAAGCCGTCGGCGAGATCGGTCATCTTCGCCTTGCGCTGGTGCATGTCGGCGACCTGGTGGAGCTCGGTGCAGCCGCCGTGCGCGACCTCGATGTCGACCAGCGCCCTGGGGATTACGCCATAGACGCGGCCGCCAAGCTCGAGCACGCTGTCGGCGATCAGTCCCATCAGGCCGAGCCGGCCGCCGCCATAGACGAGATCGACACCGGCGGCGGCCATCGACTCGGCGGTTGCTCGGGCGGCGGCGGCGAACTTCGGCTCGGCGCCGCTCGCCGAACCGCAATAGACGGCGAGCCGGCGAATATTCCTCACAAATCCTCCCCGTGCCGGGGAGGAATGTTGTCCTCGTGCCGACTCACAGCCGGACGAGCTCCCTCAGATCCGCCTCCGGGCGGGCGCCGAAGTGGGAGATGACCTCGGCGGCGGCGAGCGCGCCCGACTGGAGGCAGCGCTCGAGCTGGTGGCCGCGGCATCGGGCGGCTAGGAAGCCGGCGGCGAACAGGTCGCCGGCGCCGGTCGTGTCGACCACCTTGTCGACCGGGGCGGCGGAAATCGCGACCCGCTCGCCATTCTCGACCGCCAGGGCGCCGGCGGCGCCGCAGGTGACAACCAGGGTCCGCACCTTGGGCGAAAGCGCGGCGATACATTCGTCGATTTCGCCGCAGCCGGTCAGGTGGCGGACCTCGTCCTCGTTGGCGAACAATATGTCGACGGTTCGGTCGTCGATCATTCCCATCACGCCTTCGCGGCGGCCGGGGATGCACAGGCTTTCGGACAGAGTGAAGGCGACCTGCCGGCCGGCCTCATGGGCGATCTCGGCAGCCCGGAGCATCGCCCGGCGCGGCCGTTCCGGCCCCCACAAATAGCCTTCGAGATAGGTGATCGCGGCCGAGCGGATCATCGCCTCGTCCAGCGAACCAACGGTGAGCTCATGACTGGCACCGGGCGAAGTGTTCATCGTCCGCTGCGCGTCGGGGGTGACGAGGATCAGGCAGCGCCCGGTCGGCGGCGGAGCGGCCAGCGGCGGAGTTTCGAATCGAACCCCCAGCGCGCGCATGTCGTGGGCGAAGATGTCGCCCAACTGGTCGTCGGCGACCTGGCCGATGAAGGCGGCCGATCCGCCGAGCGCGGCGACGCCGGCCATGCTGTTCGCCGCCGAGCCTCCGCTGATTTCCCGGGCCGAGCCCATCGCCGCGTAAAGTCGGTCGGCCTCGTCGGGGTCGAGAAGCCGCATCGACCCCTTGGTCAGGCCGAGCTCATCGATCAGGCCGTCTTCGCAGGTTGCGATCACGTCAACGATGGCATCGCCGATCGCCACGACATCAAGCTTGGGGGAAGTCACGGGCGCAGCGCTAGCCCCGGGAAAAGCGGATGGTCAAGAACGCGGCTGACGCGTTCGTCCTGAGCGAAGGCCCGACGGGCCGAAGTCGAAGGGCGGTGACATCAAGCCAGGTGCAAGCGCCCTTCGACTACGCGCTGACGCTCTCCGCTCAGGGCGAACGCGAAGGCTTGCGGATGCGCAGAAAGTCATTACGCCTCACGTCCCATGACTGACGAATCCCGCCCCTCCGGCCGCTCCATCCCGATGTCCCTGTTCGTCTTCGCCATCTTCTATGGCGGGATGGTGTGCATCGCCGGCGTGCTCGGCAACAAGCAGGTGGCGATGGGGCCGCTGGCGGTCGAGGCCGGGATTTTCGCTTTCCTGATGCTGGTGGTGACGGCGAGCGCGACCGCCGAGCTGCACGGCCGCGACATCGCCAACAAGCTGGTGCTGTTCGGCTTCGTCCCACTGATCATCTCGCTGCTCCTGACCCTGCTCGTCCTCGGCATTCCGGCGTCGCACGAAATGTCGCCCGAGCGGCTCGAGGCCTTCAACCTGATGATGAGCGCGACTCCGCGGATCTGGCTCGGCGGGATCGTCGCTTACGGCGTCTCGCAGCTCCTCAACGTGACCATCTTCACCTGGCTGAAGGCGCGCGAGGGCAGGGGGATGCTGTGGTTCCGGGGCGCGATCGCCGGCGTCCTCAGCCAGATCGTCGACACCCTCATCTTCATCACCGTCGCTTTCTACGGAGTCTTCCCGATCGGCAACCTGCTGCTCGGCCAGCTGCTCGCCAAGGTCGTCCTGTCGGCCTTGCTGGTGCCGGTGGTGATCACGGCGATGGTGGCGATCGGCCGCAAACTCGACGAGCGGAGCGCCGGCCGGCCGGTTAACGGTTGAAATCCGGCCGCGGATTTGCTCGATATCGAAACCGAGTCGCGGGGGTGGCGACCAGCTTTTCGTGTTCAATTTGCAACGGCTGTCGGCTTTTTGGTTGCGGGCCCACCGGGCCT
>DATLGC010000070.1:0-3941 GCA_035540655.1 Sphingomicrobium sp.
GGCGGGTTGTGGCCGCCAGGACACAGGGGGCGCCGGCAAGCGCGTCGGTTGACAGGCCAATGCCGCTGCCATAGGCGGCTCGCTTCGCGCGGGGGCCCGGCCTTCCGCGCCCAACTTCATTACTGGAAGAGACAAGGCCAATGTTCGCAGTCGTGCGCACCGGCGGTAAGCAATATCGAGTCGCCGCGGGAGACAAGATTGTCGTCGAGAAGATGGACGGCGATGCCGGCGATCGGATCACGCTGGGCGACGTCCTGCTCGCCGGCGACGGTTCCGACCTCAAGCCGACCGACGGGCTGACCGTCGCGGCCGAGATCATCGCCCAGGGCAAGGGCGACAAGGTCACCGTCTTCAAGAAGAAGCGGCGCAAGAATTATCGGCGCAAGAGCGGCCACCGCCAGCAGCACACGATCCTGAAGATCGTCGCCATCGGCAAGGAAGAGAAGAAGCCGGCCAAGGCCAAGGCGGACAGCGCCCCCCAGGCCGAGACCGCGCCGGAGCCCGATGCTGCGCCCGCAAAGAAGGCCGAGCCGAAGAAGACAGAAGCGAAGGCCGACAAGCCGGCCGCCGCCAAGGCCGAGAAGAAAGCGGCGGCTCCAAAGGCAGCGAAATCATCGACAAAGGATGCTGCACCTGCTAAGGGCGCCGCCAAGAAAAGCTCGAAAGAGAAGTAATTCGTCATGGCACATAAAAAGGCAGGCGGCTCGTCACGGAACGGCCGCGACAGTGAGAGCAAGCGCCTCGGCGTGAAATTGTTCGGCGGGCAATCGGCCCGGGCCGGCAATATCATCGTGCGCCAGCGCGGCACCAAATGGCATCCTGGATCGGGCGTCGGCATGGGCAAGGATCATACCCTTTTCGCCCTTACCGACGGCTGCGTCGCGTTTCGCGACGGCAAGCTCGGCCGCAAATATGTGCACATCATGCCGGCAGCCGAGGAACAAGCATAGGAACGGTCAGAAAGGGACCGTTCCCACAAGGGGGCGGCCCGGACGAGATCTGAAACGATCGAAGCCACAAGGGAGAAGAGGGAAGCCCCCTCCTCTCCCTTTCTTTTTCTTCTCCCGAAATTGTCACGAAGCGGCTCCACGGGGCCGCTCGGGAGGAGAATGCAATGTTCGCCAGGAGTCCAAGGCTGTTGTTGCGCCCCGGCTGGGCCGAGGATGCCCGGGCGCTGGCCGAAGCGATCGCCGATGAGCGGATCGTTCGCAACCTGTCGACCGCGCCCTGGCCGTACAGCCTGCGCGATGCCGAGGCCTGGCTGGCGAGCCCCAGGGACCCGGTGCTTCCCTCGCTGCTGATCTTCGAGCGGACGGACGGCGCGCCGCTTCTGGTCGGCGCCTGCGGGCTCGGGCGACGGCCCTCCGGCCTGGTCGAAATGGGCTATTGGGTCGCCCGGCCGCATTGGGGCCGCGGAATCGCCACCGAAGCCTGCACGGCGCTCATCGACATCGCCCGGACGCTTGGCCTGGCGAAGCTCGAGGCGGCGCATTTCACCGATAACCCGGCTTCGGGGCGGGTGCTTGAGAAGCTCGGCTTCGAGCCGGTCGGGATCACCGCGCCGAGGATCAGCTGCGCGCGCGGGTCGGAAGTGCCTGCCCGGCTGATGCGCCTGTCGCTGGCCGCTTGGCAACCGGAGGGTGAGGCGCTGGCCGCCTGATCAGGCCGCGCCCCGCACCCTCTTCTTCGGCTTGGGCGCCGTCATCGCGCCAGGGCTGCTGTCATAGGCGCGAAGCAGGTGGCGGTCGTCCTCGTTCCACGGATGGAAGCCGGGAAGGAAGAACTTGAACCAGGCGGTTCCGACCTTGCGGAACATTCCCGGCCGGACCCAGACGTACCACAGCAGCTTCGCCCAGGCGCGAACGCCGCTCACGCCGTCCTGGCGCATCAGCTCGAGCGCGCCGGCGGTGCGGTCGACGATGAAGTTGCGGGTTATGTAAAGCATGACCTTCGCCTTGACGTTCCAGCGCTTGCCTCGGCTCCAGTCGCGGGTGGCGTGGAGCCAGGTGTCGTAGGCGACGCCCTTGTGCTCGATCTCTTCGCAGGCGTGCCAGCGCCACAGCTCGGCCGCCTCGGGCTCGGCGCCGTCGAGATGGCGCGGGTCGGCGAGCAATTCGTGGGCGAGGATGGCGGTGAAATGCTCGAGCGCCATGGTCGCCGCGAGGCTGACGATCGGCGGCTTCGAGCGGGTGATCGCAAGCCGCTCGTCGACCCGCTGGTCGAGCCTGGTCAGGTCATAGCCGGCATCGGCTGCCCTTCGGTTGAAGGCGGCATGCTCGCGGCTGTGGATCGCCTCCTGGGTGGTGAAGGCGCGGATTTCCTCGGCCAGCCTCGGCGGCGTGCCCTCGGCGAACTTGCGGACGCTCTCGACGAAAAAGGCCTCGCCGACCGGGAAGGTCGCCGACAGCGCGTTATAGATGGCGGTGGCCTCGACGCGGCCGCCGTGCCACAGGCGCTGCGTAAGCTCGCCCCGCTCGAACCGCCGGTCGCGCGGAGTGATGGTCAGGTCGGTCGGAGTCGGCAGGGTCGCGGTTTGCATCAGGCAAAGCTATAATAACTTACAAAGATGTCAATAAGCGCCAGACGCCTTGCTTCCGGAGACAGCCGCGCCGCCGCGCTCGAGGCGGCCCGGGCGCTTCTCATCGAACAGGGGCCTCAGGCGGTGACGTTGAAGGCCGTCGCCGCCCGGGTCGACCGGACTCACGCCAACCTGCTCCACCATTTCGGCTCGGCCGCCGGGCTTCAGGCCGAGCTTGCGCGATCGATCGCCGCGCAGGTGACGGCGAGCATCGGCCGGACCGTCGAGCTGGCGCGCGAGGGCAAGGCCGACCCGCGCGAGATCGTCGACCGGACCTTCGATGCATTCGGGCGAGAGGGCGCGGGCGCGCTCGCCGCCTGGATGATCCTCAACGGCAATAGCGACGCGCTCGACCCGATCCTCGAGGCGATCGGCGATCTGGTGCGCGGACTGTCCGCCGGCCATGAGGATCATGACGTTCCCGATACGACTCAGTGGCTTGTGCTTCTGGCGCTCGGCGACTCGCTGCTTGGGGCGCCGATTGCCAGGGCGCTCGGCCTTCCGCGCGACTCGTCGCGGGCGGCCGCGGCGGCCAGATTGCGCGCCCAGATCGAGGCCCGGCACCCACCAACGGCCTGATTCGCCAGCTAAATTTTGCCGTTAAACATCCAAAACGGAACCAATTTTAACCATTCCCGTTATGGCACGGCTAACCCGTTGCGTTGATTCGCTTTTTACTTGACGGGCGTTTACGAAATATTAATCATAATCAAGCGCGTCGCGAGTCGAGCGGGCCCCGGCGCTTCCTTCTGAAAGGCGTTTGTACCAATGAAACGAGCACTATTGGCAGCGACGGCCATCACTTTTGCGAGCCTGGTTTCCACTCCGGCCCTCGCCGTTCCGCCGATGCATGACACCAGCGGAATGTCGCCCCAGGATGTTTGCGACGAGCAGCTTCGGCCGAACTTTCAGTCGGGCTTCATGACCGAGCCGACGAACGTGCAGGGTGGCACTCTCGTGCCGGTCGGCAATCCCTATCCGACCACCGCGGCCGGAGCGCCCGAGGGCGATGGCACGCCGGTCTATTCGAACGTCCTGGTCGGCAATGGCTATTACCGTAACGGCCAAAGCCCGAATGTATGGGCTGAATCGCAGGCGACCGCGACCTATCCGCGGACGCGCCAGCTGTTCAATTTCGAACAGGCGACGCAGAGCGTGACCACCTTCGACTGCGAGGTCTGGAAGGAAGTGGCCCACGGTCGAGAAATCCTGCCCCCGGGCCTCCAGTCCATCGGCAACAGCACGACCGTGGCCGGTACGCCGATACCAGCCGGACAGGATTATGTGATCACCAACGTGCCGTTTGTCGTCCACGGCGTGGTCGTCAACGCGCTGATCTGCATCAGCCCGAACAACACCACCA
>DATLGC010000071.1:0-2316 GCA_035540655.1 Sphingomicrobium sp.
ATATCTGATGATCGCCATCACGGCGACGCTGGGCGCGATCGGAGCGGCCGGTATTCCCAGCGCCGGCCTCGTCATGATGGGCCTGGTCTTCACCAGCGTCGGCGTGCCGCTTGAGACCATCGCCTTCGTCGCGGGCATCGACCGGATCATGGACATGATGCGCACGACGACCAACGTCACCGGTGATTCGACCTGCGCTGTCGCCGTCGCCCGGCTGACGGGCGAACTCAATGTCGAGGAATTCGTCTCGTCCGACGACATCTAGAGATTGCCGGCGGGGGTCGTTGCTTCAAGTGGGAACCGTGTGAGCTTTCTCGACGCCCTCAGCCCGCGTTATCGCCTGATCCTGTGCGACATCTGGGGCTGCATCCACGACGGCGTGAGCCTCTATCCCGGAGCGGCGGGCCGGCTCCGTCAGTGGAAGCAGCAGGGCCGGACCGTCGTCCTGATCACCAACGCGCCGCGGACGACGGAAGCGGTCGAGCAGCAGCTGATGCGCCTCGGCCTGCCGCGCGAATCCTGGGACTTCGTTGCGACCAGCGGAGAGGCGGGAATTGCCGCCCTGAAGGACATCGGGCGCCCAGTCGGCTTTATTGGCACGCCGGCAGACCGGGCGATCCTCGAATCCCGGAATATCGAGATTTGCAGCGACAAGGGATTTGACCATCTCGCCTGCACCGGCCTCGACGGGCACCGCCGCGACCCAGCCGATTATGAGCCGCAGCTGCGGACGCTCGCCGGGCGTGGCGTTGTGGTTCATTGCCTCAATCCCGACCGGGTCGTGATCCAGGGCGGCGTTCCGCTGGCCTGCGCGGGAGCGCTCGCCGACATTTACGAGTCGTTCGGCGGCGACGTCCGCTGGTACGGCAAGCCGCACGAGGCAATCTACCGCCACGCGCTTCGCTTGGGCGGCGACCCCTCGCCGGACGAAGTGCTGGCCATTGGCGACGGGCTTCAGACCGACGTGCTCGGCGCCGCCAGAATGGGCTTCGACTGCGCGTTCGTGACCGGCGGGATTCATTCGGGCGAGCCGTTTCCTGCCGAATTCGGCGCGGAGAACGGGCTCGGCGAATGGCATCCCGTGGCGGTTATGGACTCCCTCGACTAACGTTCGCCCGGTGCCGGGGCCCGCGGAGGCCTTACCCGGCGGTGTTCGGAGCGGAGCTGCAGCACCAGTACCAACACCATCAGAGCATAGCCGGCGACATAGGCCGCGGCGGCGCCGGTCACCCCGAAATTCCACGCCAGCGGCGCGACGATCGCGAAATAGGCAAGGGTGCCGACCAGCCGCGCCTTGAGCGGCCCGTCGGGGCGGTCGAGCGCATAGAGCATCGGCGGCAGAGGGAAGCTCAGCATGGCCAGCAGCGGAACCGCCATCAGCACCACCAGAACCGGATAGGCGCCGAGGAACTCGGCCCCGAACAGGAGGTCGAGCAAGGCCTCGCCGGCGAGCAGCACGACGGCGATGGCGACGATCCCGACCATCGCCGCCAAGGCGGTGCCGCGAAGCATCAGCTTCCACGGCGCCTTGGTGGCGAAGTCCATCCTCACCACCTCGGGATAATAAGCGCGGGCGATGAGGTCGGCGGGCTTCTGGGCGCTGTCGGCAAGGCTGGCGGCGATCCGGTAGAGGCCCGCCGCCGCCGGGCCGACGAAACCGCCGACCACCAGCCGTGCGATCGGCCCCCAGGCGGTCTGCAGCGACACGGTTAGATTGACGTGGATGGCGAACCGCCAGGCGCCGGCAAGCCCGTCGGGCCGAAGCGTCGGGCGGATGCCGCGGCGCATTCCGCGCCGCCCGAGCTCTCGCCAGGCGAGGAACCACAGGAACAATTCGCCGCCGACGTCGGTCGCCAGCCAGATCAGAAGGAAGGTCTCGAACGAGGCGCCCTGCGCCCAGGCGATTCCGGCGAGAACTGCACGGACGATCGGATAGCTGCTGCCCTGCCAGCCGATCAGATCGAAGCGGTCGAGCGAGCGCAGCACCCCGACCGGGGTCGCCGCGCCCATCACCGGCAGCGCCAGGCAATAGAGCATGGCGAGGACCAGATAATCGTCGGGGATCCCGAACCAGTGGCCGATCAGCGGCAGCAGAGCGATGGCGACGGCCATCCCGGCCAGGCCGCTGACGATGTCGAGCCCGAGGCCGAAGCCGATGGCGCGCTTGAACCGGCTCTGATCGCCGCCGCCGAGCGCGTCCCCCCCGTACCGGACGATCAGCTGCCACGACTGGAACTTGGTCAGCCCGCTTGCTGCCTGCGCATAGCTCCGGATCAGCACGAGGAGCCCGAACAGCACCAGGCCGAGGCCGCGGCC
>DATLGC010000072.1:0-10697 GCA_035540655.1 Sphingomicrobium sp.
ACTCGCTGGGCGAGGGTCTTCACGACATCGCCGAAGGCGCTCTGATGGACCTCATCGAAGAGGTTGATGGTCCCGACATAGCTTGGACCGGTGTCGGCTCCCAGCTCTCCGGCACGGTCGCCCGGCATCCGATGCACCATCTCGGCGGGTTCTTCGCCGGGCCGCGGCCGTTCCTCGCCGCCGACTTCGTCACCACCGACCAGGGCACCGGCCTGGTCCACGAGGCGCCGGACCATGGCGAGGAGGATTTCGAGCTGTGCCGGGAGCATGGCATCGACCCGGTGTTCGCGGTGACCGACGACGGGCGCTACCGCGACGACTGGCTGTGGCTCGGCGGGCAGGGGTCGGTCATCAACGCCAAGTTCAACGCGCCCGACGGGCCGATCTGCTCGGACCTGCGCGAGGCGGGGGCGCTGCTCGCCGCGAGCCAGGACTTCCGCCATTCCTACCCGCATAGCTGGCGGTCGAAGGCCAAGGTGATCTATCGCTGCACGCCGCAATGGTTCATCGCCATGGACCGGCCGCTGACCCACATTTCGCCCAAGACCCCGGCGGAAAAGGGCTGGGAGAATGAAGGCGGAGCGATCAACCTTGCCGACGAAAGCCGCGGCGCCTCGCCGAGCCTTCGCCAAACGGCGCTCCAGGCGATCGCCGACACCCGCTTCGTTCCGGAAAAGGGCCGCAACCGGATCGGGTCGATGGTCGAGGGGCGCCCCGACTGGGTGATCAGCCGCCAGCGCGCCTGGGGAGTGCCGATCGCCTTGTTCGTCGAGCGGAAGACGGGCGAGCTTCTGGTCGACGGCGAGGTCAACCGGCGGATCATCGAGGCGGTGCGCGAGCAAGGCGTCGACGCCTGGGAGCCGGCCAATGCCGCGCATTTCATCGGGCCCGACCGCGATCCCGACGATTACGAGATGGTCGGCGACATCCTCGATGTCTGGTTCGACAGCGGCTGCACTCACGTCTTCACCCTGGAAAGCGGGAAGTGGCCCGACCAAAGCTGGCCGGCCGACCTCTATCTCGAAGGCTCCGACCAGCATCGCGGCTGGTTCCAGTCGAGCCTGCTCGAAAGCTGCGGGACCCGCGGCCGGGCGCCGTTCAAGGCGGTGCTGACCCATGGCTTCACCATGGATTCCAAGGGCATGAAGATGTCCAAGAGCCTGGGCAACACGGTCAACCCGCTCGACCTAATGAAGGAGAGCGGGGCGGACATATTGCGGCTGTGGGCGCTGTCGGTCGATTCGAGCGAGGACCATAGGATCGGCAAGGAAATCCTCGCCGGGGTCGCCGACCAGTATCGCAAGCTGCGCAACACGTTTCGGTATCTGCTCGGAGCGCTCGACGGCTTTTCCGACGAGGAGCGGTTTGACGACGTCGCCGACTGGCCCGAGCTCGACCGCTATATGCTGCATCTGACCGCCGAGCTCGATTCGAGGCTCCGGCGCGCGGTCGAGAATTTCGATTTCCCGGCCTACACAAGGGCGATTGCCGATTTCGCCAACAACGATCTGTCGGCCTTCTATTTCGATATCCGCAAGGACCGGCTCTACTGCGATGCCCCTTCGGACCCGAGGCGCCGCGCCTATCGGACGATGCTCGACATATTGTTCCACGCGCTTGTGCGCTGGTCGGCGCCGGTGCTGGTGTTCACGGCCGAGGAGGTGTGGGGCACGCGCTTTCCCGATGGCGGGTCGGTGCATTTGCTCGAATGGCCGGAAATTCCCCTCATCCGTCACCCCCGCGAAAGCGGGGGTCCCGCTTCCTCGCGGACGGAAGGAGAAGAGCAGCGGGATTCCCGCTTGCGCGGGAATGACGAGTGGGTGAATCGGTGGGCGACGCTTCGAACGTTGCGCGAGCGGGTGACCGAGGCGATCGAGCCGCTTCGCCGCGACAAGGTGATCGGATCGAGCCTCGAGGCCGAGGTCACCGTTCCGGGCGATCTCGACCCGGGCCTGCTTGCCGAGCTGTTCATCGTCTCGGCGGTCCGCCCGGGCGATGCGCTGGCGGTGACCAAGACCGGCAATTCGAAATGCGGGCGCTGCTGGCGGCATCTGCCCGAGGTCGGCGAGGATGGCGGCCTGTGCGCCCGGTGCGAGGAGGTGGTGAATGCGTAGCCGAGCCTTCGGCTTTGCGGTTGCGGCCGTCATCTTCCTGCTCGACCAGCTGAGCAAATGGCTGGTGATCGGGCCGCTGGCGCTTCAGGAGGTGCGGCAGATCTATGTGTTGCCGATCTTCAACCTCACCTGGACCGAAAATTACGGGATCTCGCTTGGAATGCTGCAGGCGACCAGCGACACGATGCGCTGGCTGCTGGTGGCGATGACGGCGGGAATCGCCGCCGGAGTCGCCTGGTGGATCGGCCGCGAGAAGGCGCGCGGCGACCAGCTGGCGCTCGGCATGGTGCTCGGCGGGGCGATCGGAAACATCGTCGACCGGGTGCGCTTCGGCTATGTCGTCGACTTCGCCGACCTGCACTTCGGAGGCTTCCGACCCTTTTTGGTCTTTAACGTCGCCGACGCAGCGATTAGCATTGGCGTCGTGATCCTGCTGATCCGCGCCTTCCTCGTCCGGAAGGAAGAGCCGAAGGAGACTATCGAACATGCGTAAGACCAACATCGCCATCCTGCTCCTGCCGGCGCTCGCGCTTGGCGGCTGCGCGGTCCTTCGCGGCGGCGACCGGACACCCAACGAATTCGCGGTGGCGCGCAACGCGCCGCTGGTCATCCCGCCCGATTACACGTTGAACCCGCCGGTCGCAGGGACGGTCGGGCTGTCGGCGATCGACGCCCAGGCGCAGGCAATCGAGGCCCTGTTCGGCGGGCCGGCACCGCGCAGCGCCTCGGAGACCAGCCTGCTCGAGCGCGCCGGCCGCGACCGGGTGACGATCGGCGTGCGCTCGGTCGCCGGCGACCCCGACACGCGCGTAGTCGACAAGGGGGCGACCACCATCGCCATCCTCAACGCACCGCAGGCCGACGGGCAGGAAGCCTCGGCGCAATAGCCGGGCAAGAGCGGGGGAACGGAAGACCGATGGCAGCAGAAGACACGCTTTCCGCTCGGCTGGTCGATGTCGAATCGATGCTCGACCGATCGCGCCGGCGCTTCGAGGAGGGCTCGAAGCTGGTCGAGGAGGCGCACAAGGCGCTGGCCGAAATCCAGCAGGCGCTGATCGGGACGCCCAGATCGGTTTCGGCCGAGGACAGCGAGGAAGCCGCCTCCAAGCTGCTCGCGACCCTCAAGGCGTCGGGCAGGGAGATGCCCGAGTCGCTGTGCGGCGGCCGCTTGTCGGTCGACCAGGTGCAAAGGCTGATCCGGATCGACGGCCACCCGATCGGAATCACCGAGATGGAATATCGGGTGCTCGAGCTGCTCGCCTTCGCCCGCAACAATGTCGTCACCCGGGCGATGCTCTTGAAGCATCTCTACCGCCGGGCCGACGACCAGCCGCAGCCGAAGATCATCGACGTGTTCATCTCCAAGCTGCGCAAGAAGCTTCGGATGGCCTCGAACGGCCAGGAATTCATCGAGACGATCCCGCAGCGCGGCTGGATCCTGCGCGACGTCGAGGCCAAGACCGGCGCCTGAGCCGGGGATTCATCAAATCTTAGGGTGCGGGTGGGACAATTGCCGCCATGCTGCACCTGATTCCCGAAAACCCGTCCGCCGCTCCCGCGGCACCCGCCGAAAGCTGCCCGGAAGCCGCCGCCCGGCTGGCGAGCATCCGCCACGCCCTTCGCATGGTCGAGCCCTTCGCCGGCGGCCCGGCGTCGGACGCCGAGGACGACGATCAGATTGCCGACGCCTGGGAACAGGCCAGCGACGCCCAGAAGCGCTGCTTCGCCTTGCGCTCCGAGCGCACGGTCTGCGCCGCAACCGCCGGCCTCGAGGCATTGCTCGCGGCCCGCGGCGAATGCCGGGAAGTCAGCCCCGACGCGGCCCGGGTGATCGCCGAGGAATTGCGATCGAGCCTTGCCGAGCTGTCGAGGCTGGTGCGCGCCTGAAGCGCTAGCCGCGGCTTTCGAGCGCGGCGGCGGCTTCGTCGACCAGCTCGCGGATGATGTCGGCGACCGGCTCCTCGCGGGTCACCATTCCGACCGACTGGCCGGCCATCACCGATCCGGTTTCGCAATCGCCGTCGATCACCGCGCGCCTCAGCGCGCCCGCCCAATAACGCTCGATCTGGAGCTGTGCCTCGGCCATTTCGATCGACCCTTTGTCGAGCAGGTCGGCGACCTCGCGCTGCTTGGCGGCGAACTTTTCCATCTCGCGATTCTTGAGCGCGCGTACCGGGATCACCGGCAGGCGTGGATCGATCTGCACTGAAAGCACCGCGTCGCGCGCCGAGGCGCGGATGAAAGCTTTCTTGAAATTGGCGTGTGCGATGCTTTCGTGGGCGCAGACGAAGCGGGTGCCCAGCTGGACCCCGACCGCGCCCATTTCGAGATAAGCGGCGATCGCCTCGCCGCGGCCAATTCCCCCGGCGATGAAAACCGGGATGTCCTGGGCGACGTGGGGCAGGATTTCCTGGGCGAGGACCGAGGTCGACACCGGGCCGATATGGCCGCCGGCCTCCATCCCTTCGATCACCAGGGCGTCGGCGCCGGAGCGCATCAGCTTCTTGGCCAGCGCCAGCGCCGGGGCGAAGGCCATCAGCTTGGCGCCGCTGCTTTTGATCTTGTCGATCGCCCAGCCGGGCGGAAGCCCGCCGGCAAGCACGACATGCCCGACCCCATGGCGCGTGCATACATCGATCAGACCGTCGAGCTCGGGGTGCATGGTGATGAGGTTGACGCCGAACGGCCGGTCGGTGCGCGCCCTGGTCTCGGCGATCTCGGTGTCGAGCATGTCGGGCATCATCGCCCCGCAGGCGATCACCCCGAAGCCGCCGGCGTTGGAGATGGCCGAGACGAGGTTGCGCTCGGAAACCCAGCTCATCGCCCCGCCCATGATCGCATGATCGCAGCCCAGGAACTCGGTTCCGCGGTGCATCAATTGCTTCAGGCGGGCGTGGCCGACGCTGACATGGACGGCGCGCGGGTCGGCGATCAGGCCCTCGCCGCTCACGCCGCGACTCCCGCCTCGGAGTCGAGGCCGAAGGCGGAGTGAAGCACGCGCACGGCGAGCTCGGTATATTCCTCGGGGACGAGCACCGACACTTTGATCTCCGAGGTCGAGATGGCGAGGATGTTGATCCCGCGCTCGGCGAGCGTGTCGAACATGCGGGCCGCGATTCCCGCGTTGGAGCGCATGCCGATGCCGACGGCGCTGACCTTCACCACCTCGGTGTCGGTCAGGATCTCGTCGAAGCCAATGTCCGGTTTAGCCTTTTCCAGCTCGGCGGCGGCGTGGGCGAGCGCGGCATTGGGCACGGTGAAGGTCAGGTCGCTCTTTTCGCCGGCCCTCGGCACGCTCTGGACGATCATGTCGACGTTGACTCCGGCCTTGGCGAGCGGGGCGAAGATGGCGGCGACTGTTCCCGGCTTGTCGGGCAGGCCCGTCAGGGTAACCCGCGCCTCATTCTTGTCGTGGGCGATGCCCGTGACCAGCTGGCGTTCCATTGCAAGCTCCTCGATCCTGTCATCGCCGACGATCAGCGTGCCGGGCCGGTCCTCGAACGAGGACAGCACCTGAAGCGGCATGTTGTAGCGCATGGCAAGCCCGACCGAGCGGGTCTGGAGCACCTTGGCGCCGACCGAGGCGAGCTCGAGCATCTCCTCATAGGTGACGGCGGCGAGCTTGCGGGCGCGCGGGACGATGCGCGGATCGGTGGTGAAGACGCCCTCGACATCGGTATAGATGTCGCAGCGGTCCGCTCTGACGGCGATGGCGAGCGCCACCGCAGACGTGTCCGAGCCGCCGCGGCCGAGCGTCGCCAGGTCGCCTTCGGCAGTGATGCCCTGGAAGCCTGGGATGACGGCGATCCCGCCCTGGCGGAAAACGCCCTCGAGCACCTCGGCCTCGATATGGTCGATCAGGGCGGCGCTGTGGCCGCTGGCTCGGATCGGCAGCTGCCAGCCCATGTAGGAGCGGGCGTTGAGGCCCATGCCCTGGAGGGTGATGGCGAGCAGCCCGGCGGTCACCTGCTCGCCCGAGGCGACGACCACGTCATATTCGCGCGGGTCGTAGAGCGGCGCCGCCTCGCGGCAGAGTTGCACCAGCCGGTCGGTCTCCCCGGCCATCGCCGAGACGACCACGGCGACATCGTTGCCCGCTTCCGCTTCGCGCCTGACCAGTCCGGCGACGTGGCGGATTCGCTCGATCCCCGCCATCGACGTGCCGCCGAACTTCATGACGATGCGGGGCATATAGGAAGCAGTGATCCTTGTGGTCGCCTTGGCCGCTGCCTGTTAGGGAGGAGCCATGGCCGAGACAAGCTCCACCATCGTCGCCCGAGAGGTCGAGCAATTCGCCGGCCACGCCGGCGACTGGTGGGACCCGAACGGCTCGCAGGCAATGCTGCACAAGCTCAATCCGGTGCGGCTCGCCTACATCCGCGACCGGATCAACCAGCATTGGCAGTGTGATGAGCACGACCGCCGACCGCTCGAAGGCCGGAGCGCGCTCGACGTCGGCTGCGGCGCCGGGCTGCTCGCCGAGCCGCTGGCGCGCCTCGGGGCACAGGTCACGGGGGTCGATGCCGCAGGTGAGCTGGTCGCCGCGGCGCGCGAGCATTCGGCCGGCCAGGGGCTCGACGTCGACTATCGCGCCGGCGGGGTCGAGGAGGTCGGCGGCCGCTTCGACTTGGTCACCGCGCTCGAGGTGATCGAGCATGTCGCCGAGCCGCAAGCCTTTGTCGATGCCCTGGCGGCGCGGCTCGCCGACGGCGGGCTGATGATCCTGTCGACTCCCAATGCGACGCGCTGGTCGCGGCTGCTTACCATCACGCTCGCCGAGGGCCTCGGCCGGATTCCCAGAGGCACGCATGATTTCGCAAAGTTCATTGCGCCCGAGCGGATGAAGGCGCTGCTCGCCAATGCCGGCCTTAAATGCATCGATGTCGAGGGAATCGCATGGTCGCCGACGCGCGGGCTGCACCGAAGCGACGATGTGCGGCTGAATTATCTGGTGGCGGCGACGAGGTGATCAGCCGCCATAGCCGGCGCGGAGTGAATCCGCGCCGTCGGTCCTGTCGAGCTACGCTCGCAGGCCGTCCGGCATTCGCGCTCTCTTCGACATAAGCTCACGTTTGCTGCGCAAACGCTCCCTTATGCTCGGGCGCTCCTGCTAGAAATCCACCTTGTCGTAATGGGCGGGCGGGGCGATCACCTCCATCCGCTCGCCGAGCAGCGGGCGGAAGCCGGGCCGCGACTTCATCACCGAATACCAGTCCTTGGTCTGCTTGTGCCCGCGCCAGTCGAGCGCTCCGAGATAATCGATCACGCTCAAATGCGCGGCAGCGGCGAAGTCGGCGAGGCTGAGCCCCGGCCCGGCAAGCCAGCGGCGATGGTCGAGCAGATAGTCGATGTAATCGAGATGCTCGCCGGCGACACGCATCGCCTCGCGAAGCACGCGCGTGTCGGGGCTTTCGTGGCTGACCAGCCGCTTTCGCATCCGCTCGTGCATCAACGGCTCGACCGCTTCGCGATAGAGCTTCTGGTCGAACCATTCGGTCAACCGCCGAATTTCGGCGCGGAGCGCGGCATTGCCGTGGATCATCGGCATGCGGTCGACCGTCTCGTCGAAATATTCGACGATGGGCTGCGACCCAATGAGCGTGATCCCGGCGGCAGGGTCGACCAGGACCGGGGTTTCGCCGGCCGGATTGAGATCGACGAACTCGTCGCGCCGCTCCCACGGATTTTCGCGCACCAGCTCGTGGCCGACGCCCTTTTCGGCAAGGACCAGTCGGACCTTGCGCGAGAAGGGGCATAAGGGAAAGTGGAACAGCTGCCACATGGCGGAGGCAGCTTTAGCGCCGCCGCCGGCGGCGTCTAGCGAAGCCGTCATGCTGAACTTGATTCAGCATCCATGAACACGGGACTGTCGCACTATGGAGCGGCTGCCATGCGTGTACATCCTGGCAAGCCGCCGCCACGGCACTCTGTATATCGGCGTGACTTCAAACCTGCTCGGTCGCCTTTGGCAGCATCGAAATGGAAACGTAGGCGGTTTCACGAGTCGGTACAGAGTCTACCGCCTCGTCCATTTCGAAACGGCAGAGACCATGGAAGCAGCCATCGCGCGAGAAAAGCAGCTCAAGATGTGGCGGCGCGACTGGAAGATCGCCTTGATCGAGCGCGAAAACCCCTTCTGGAACGACCGGGCGATCGAGTTGGGGTTCGAGGCGGTTTCGCCGCCTGCCCCGACCAAAATTCCCCCCCCCACAATGTTTATGGATCCTGACTTTCGTCAGGATGACGCTAGCGCTTCGGATAATCCGGGCGGGGAAGGTTGGCGGCTGCTTTCTCCAGCTCTTCGGACAGGCCGTCCATCGCGCGCATCATCGCCGGCAGGGCGCTCGCCAGGGCCTGCATCCCGGCCTGCATTGCCGGGCGGCTGGCCTCGATCTGCTGCCTCAGCTGCCGCTCGTCCGTGCCGCTCTCGCTTCCCACCGTCTTGCGCCGGTCGGCGGAGGTCGGCTGCCGTCCCTCGAGCGCCGCCTCGACCTCGCCCGCGGGCAGATCGAGGAAGGCCTTGGAAAGGACCTGCATGACATCGACGAGGCGGTCGGTGAGGCGCGGATCGGTGAGCTCTGGCGGGATCCGCATGTCGACGGCCGGACGCTGCTGCTGCTGCTGCACAGGCTGCTGGGCGAGCGCCGGCGCGGCCATCAACGCCAGCGGCAGGACGAACAAGGAGGGACGCATCGGAAGGCTCCTATCCGGCGATAAGCGGCTGAATTATCTGGTTGAAACCCCCTTAGCACAAGATGAACGGGAGATAAATCAGCGCATCGCGAGCCAGATCAGGGCAGCCGACCCGGCGACGATCCGATACCAGGCGAAGGGCGCGAAGCCGTAGCGGACGATGATGGCGATGAACGCCTTCACGACGATCGCGGCGACGACGAAGGAGACCAGGCTGCCAAGCCCGATCCAGCCGAACTGGTCGGCCGGGATGTCGTCCCAATGCTTGTACAGCTGCAGCGCAGTCGCGCCTGTGAGGGTGGGCACGGCGAGGAAGAAGCTGAACTCGGCCGCCGTCTTCCGGTCGACTCCGAAGGCCATGGCGCCAAGGATCGTCGCGCCCGAGCGGCTGACCCCGGGGATCATCGCCAGGCACTGGACGACTCCGATCAGCGATGCCTGGCGAAGCGTGACCGCCGACACCCCGCCGCAATCGCGGGGATTGGCGAAGCGTTCGACGAGAAGGATCGCGACCCCGCCGATGATCAGCGCCCAGCCGACGACGACGGCATTGGCCAGAAGAAGCTCGATATAATTGCCCAGCGCAAGCCCGAGGATCACCGCCGGGACGAAGGCGAGGAAGATGTTGCGGATGAAGCGGTAGGACTGGCGATCGCCCTGGAACAGGCCGGTGGCGACATTCCAGAAGGTGCGCCAGTAAAGCACGACGACGGCAAGGATGGCGCCTGGCTGGATGGCGATGTTGAACAACGCCCAGGCGGCCGCGTCGAAGCCGAGGAGCTCGGTGGCAAGGATCAGATGGCCGGTCGAGGAGACCGGAAGATATTCGGTGAGACCCTCGACGATGCCGAGGATGATGACGAGGAGGAGGATGCTCATCTAGTGGTGATTGCTCAGGCGGCCTGGCTGCCCGGATTGCGCAGCGAGAAACGGCCGCCTCGGCGGAAGCGCAGCAGCCAGTTGGAAGCGACGCTGGCGAGCGCGGTCGGGGTTATGCCGAAGGCTTCCAGGCCCGGCATTCCCTCGGCGGGGACATTGTCCCGCTGAAGCATCCGCCACTGGTCGCGGGTCAGCGGGGCGCCGGGAAGGAAACCGAACATCGACAGGATCGAAGCGGCGAAATCGGGCAGCTCGATCAGCTCCGGGCTCTTGCCGGCCGCGGCGGCGATCGCCTCGTTGAGCTCGCGCATCGTCATCGCCCGCGGGCCGCCGACCTCGAAGGTGGTGCCGCCATATTTGCCAGGGTCGAGCGCGGCCATGGCGATCGCCCGGGCGACGTCCTTGACATAGACCGGCTGGAAGCGCCGGCCGGCGGCGATCACCGGCAGCACCGGAAGGCTGGCCAGCGCGGCAAAGCGGTTGGTCAGATTGTCCTCGGGCCCGAACACCAGCGAAGGGCGGATGATCGTCGCATCGGGAAAGGCCGAACGGACGGCGCGCTCGCCCTCGCCCTTGGTCGCGGCATAGCGGGATTCGCTCGCCGGGTCGGCGCCGATCGCCGAGACATGGACCAGCGCCTTGGCGCAGCCGTCGCGGGCCGCCTCGGCGATCGCCCGGGCGCCCTCGACATGCGCTGCCTGGAAATTGCCTTTGAGGATGCCGACCAGGTTGATGACAGCGCTCGCCCCCTCGACGGCCGGGGCGACCGTTTCCGGACGGCCGATGTCGACGGCGACGAAGCCGATCTGCCCGACCTGGCCGAGCGGCTGGAGAAAATGGGCCTCGCGCGGGTTGCGCTGGGCGACGCGAAGCCTGACCCCGCTTTTCAGCAGGCTTTCGCAGACGTAGCGGCCGATGAAGCCGCCGCCGCCGAAGATGGTGACTAGCTCTTCCGCGCGTTCGATCATCGGCGCGGCACTAGGGCGCGCCCGCCGCATTGACAAGGCGCCG
>DATLGC010000073.1:0-7145 GCA_035540655.1 Sphingomicrobium sp.
CGACCAGAATACGACCGCTCTCGTCATCCCCGCCCATACGCTCAAGGGCGAATCGCGCCAGCTTGGCGCCGAGCCGCTGGCGAAGGTGGCCGAGCTGATCGAGCAGACCGCGCGCTTCTGCATCGAAACCCACCGCTTTCCCGACGAGCTTGTGCCGGAAGTTGTCGAGCTCCGGCGGCTGTTCAACGAGACCGTTGAGCTGTTCGACAAGGCGACCAACCCCTTGCTGACCCGTGGTCCTTCCGGACCGACGGGCTTTGGACGCAAGGTAGTCAACAACCAGGGCTTCGGTCGGATCTAGGCTCCGGCCGCGACTGCGTCCGCCGGCAGCCGCTTGCGCATGGGCTGCAGCTGCCAACGGGCAAGGCTGCGCCACGCCCATTCGAACGGTCCGTATAGATAGCGATCGAGCCATGGCTTCGACCAGGCGAGCATCACCACCCAGGCTGCAACCACTACCAGCCACAGCTCAATGCGGCTCAGCGCGCCGTAAAAACCAAGACCATAGCCGTAGAAGAAGGTCGTCATGACAATGCTCGTGCCAAGGTAATTGGTGAAGGCAGCCCGGCCGGCGGCGGCGATGCGCTCGACCAGCCAGCCGCCGCCCCGGGTCGCGAGGATGATCAACGCCGCGTAGGCGACCACCATCAGCGGGCGGAACGGCACGGTCGCGGCCATGACGATCGAGATCACCATCGGCACGCTGAAGCCATCGCGGGCCAGCAACCAGGCAAGCAGCGCATAAGCCGGAATGGCGATGGAGAGGCATATCAGGGCCCATTTGCGGTAGCGGGAATTGTGCCAGCCGCCGGTCAGCATTCCGGTCTTCAGCGCGGCCATGCCGAACAGGAAATAACCGAGCGTCTCCCAGCCGAACATGGCGAGGTTGACGATCGGCGCCGCGGCGTGAGCACCCAGCCGATATTCGACGATGCCGGCATATGGGCCTTGGAACAGGGCGAGCTTTTCGGTCAGCGGCTCGCCGCCGAGCACTCCGAACTGGCGCTCGAGTTCCTGCCAATGGCGGGCAACATCCGCCGGCGCATTGGGGTCCGCGGCTGCCTGGGCAAGGAAAAACGCACCGACGCCGAGGCCGCTGAACACCAGGACCTGCAGCGCGGCCAAGGCGAGCCCCCACTTCACCAGTGCCGACGGGCTCTTCCGCCGAAACAGCCAGGCGATCATCCCGGTCATCGCATAGAGCGCGAGAATGTCGCCGAACCAGACAAAATAAAGGTGGAACAGGCCGAACAGCAGAAGCCAGGCCATCCGCCGATAATGGATTGCGGCCGGATTTTCGCTTTTGGCGTCGGCGCGCTCGATCACCAGCAGCATCGAGGCTCCAAACAGAAAGGAGAACAGGCCGCGCATCTTGCCATCGACGAAGATGAAGCTGAACAGCCAGGAGAGGAAGTCCGCCGGACCTTCCATCCCGAAGGCGGTGGGGTTCACATAGGCCGAGAAGGGCATCGAGAAAGCGACGATGTTCATCGCCAATATGCCCATGACCGCCACTCCCCGGACGATGTCGAGCGTGATCACGCGCGGCGGCGCAGCCGTAGTTGCGGTCATGATATCCCCCCTCATGCTGAACGCGTCAGCATCCATCCCCAAATCAGCCGGAGCTGGCGAAAGTGGACCCTGAAACAAGTTCAGGGTGACGGCAAGCGTCAATCCTCGGCGTGTTCCGAATTCAGCTGGATGTAATTGTGCAGGCCCATTTGCCTGATCATCTCGAACTGGGTTTCGAGGAAATCGACATGGCCTTCCTCGTCGCGGAGAACCTCCGCGAACAGGTCGCGGCTGACATAATCGCGGACCTTCTCGCAGTAGGCGACACCATTGCGATACATTTCGACCGCCTCATGCTCGGCCTGGAGGTCGGCCTTGAGGATCTCTTCGACCGTCTCGCCGATGCGAAGCGAACCGAGCGCCTGGAAATTGGGCAGCCCGTCGAGGAACAGGATCCGCTCGGAGAAGCGGTCGGCATGCTTCATCTCGTCGATCGATTCGTGCCGCTCCATCGCGGCGAGCTTCTTGACGCCCCAATTGTCGAGGATTCGGTAATGCAGCCAATATTGGTTGATTGCCGTCAGCTCGGCCTTGAGCGCCTCGTTGAGCAGCTCGATGACCTTGGGATCGCCCTTCATGCCTTCCTCCTTGTCGCCCGCGCCTGTAACGCATGACGCGGTCATGTGGAAGCGAAAAAATGGCGGATTTCTGCGAAAAATTTGCGACTGACAATCAGTCGCAGAAGCGTTAGGCGGCCGCTTTTGGAACGATCCTGATCATCCGGCGGCGCTCGTCCGCGACGATTTCGGCGGCATTGTCGAGGCAGCCGCCGCATTCCGGCTCGAAACCAAGGCTCGCATAAGCGCCGATCGGGCAAGGCGCACCGGCGCGAGCGGCCTTGCGCACTTCACTCTCGGTGATCCGATTGCAGCTGCACACAATCATGGATCTGGGTATACCGCTATTGCGAAACATTCGCAACAATAAAAGCAGGGCTAGGCCAGCGCGGCGTCGGCGCCCATCAGCCTAGGGAAGAAGCCCTCGTGCGCGGCGCGGAGGTCAGCGAGGGGTACGGTACCAAAATGGCCAGAGTATCCAGGGTTATCCCCGAACTGAATCTCATCGCTGTCGCTGGTTAAGCCGATGTTGGAAAATCCAACTCCTGCTGCTTCTGCCCTCTCCCTAACGACTAGAGCATTCTTGTCGGTTGCTGTGCACACAAAGCGCGCCTGCGCTTCACCAAAGGCAAATCCCAGAAGGGAGCAGTCATCGAGATCACCGAACACATCGACGTGCGCCCCCCGTCCCCCTGACAATGCCATTTCCACGATGGCAATCGCCACGCCCCCGTCAGAAACATCATGCACAGCGGAGACGAGTCCGTCTGCGATCAATTGCCGAACCATCTGACCCGCGGCAAGCTCGGCTTGCAAGTCCACAGCAGGGGGAGGGCCTGCGCGCCCCGCACCGCAAACCTCGAGCCACAACGATTGACCGAGATTATCGTCGCTATGCCCAATAAGTAGGATCATCTCGTCAGCGGCTTTAAATCCGATGGTCGCGTCCTTCTCCCAATCGTCGAGCAGCCCGACGCCGCCGATCGCCGGCGTCGGCAGGATCGCGCTTCCGCCGCCCGTGGCCTTGCTCTCGTTGTAGAGGCTGACATTCCCGCTCACGACCGGGAAGTCGAGCGCTCGGCAGGCCTCGGCCATGCCTTCAATGCAGCCGACCAGTTGGGCCATGATCTCGGGCCGCTGCGGATTGCCGAAGTTGAGGCAGTTGGTGATCGCCAGCGGTCTGGCGCCGACCGCGCACAGATTGCGATAGGCTTCGGCGACCGCCTGCTTTCCGCCTTCGAACGGGTTGGCATAGCAATAGCGAGGGGTGACGTCGGTGGTGATCGCCAGCGCCTTGCGGCTTCCGTGGACCCGCACCACGGCCGCATCGCCGCCCGGCCGCTGGACAGTATTGGCGCCGACCGACTGGTCATACTGCTCCCAGATCCAGCGCCGGCTGGCCAGGTTTGGCGAGCCCATCAGCTTGAGCAGGTCGGCGGCGATGTCGCTGCTTTCGGGAACCTCTTCGAGCGGCTTGACCTGCGCCCAGGCCTTATACTCCTCGCGGCTGAGGTAGGGCCGCTCGTAACAGGGCGCATCGTCCGCCAGAGGGCCGAGCGGGATGTCCGCGACGGTCTCCCCGTTCCAAACCAGCTCCATTCGGCCGGTGTCGGTCACCTCGCCGATGACGGCAAAGTCCAGCTCCCATTTCCTGAAAATCGCCTCGGCCTCGGCCTCGCGGCCGGGCTTGAGCACCATCAGCATCCGCTCCTGGCTTTCCGACAGCATCATCTCATAGGGTGTCATGCCCTCCTCGCGGCACGGCACCTGGTTCATGTCGAGCCGGATGCCGACGCCGCCCTTCGACGCCATCTCGACGGACGAGGAGGTAAGGCCGGCGGCGCCCATGTCCTGGATGGCGACGATTGCGTCCGAAGCCATCAGCTCGAGGCAGGCTTCGATCAGAAGCTTCTCGGTGAAAGGATCGCCGACCTGGACGGTCGGGCGCTTTTCCTCGCTGTCCTCGGAGAAGTCCGCCGATGCCATGGTCGCGCCGTGGATTCCGTCGCGGCCGGTCTTGGAGCCGACATAAACCACCGGATTGCCGACGCCGGCCGCGGCCGAATAGAAGATCTTGTCGGTCCTGGCGACGCCGACCGTCATCGCGTTGACGAGGATGTTGCCGTTGTAGCTTTCGTCGAAATTGACCTCCCCGCCGACGGTCGGGACCCCGACGCAATTGCCGTAGCCGCCGATGCCGTGGACGACTCCGGCGACGAGGTGGCGGGTCTTGGGGTGGTCGGGAGAACCGAAGCGCAGCGCGTTCATGTTGGCGACGGGCCGCGCGCCCATGGTGAATACGTCGCGCAATATCCCGCCGACCCCGGTCGCGGCGCCCTGGTAGGGCTCGATGTAGGACGGGTGGTTGTGGCTCTCCATCTTGAAGATCGCTGCATCGCCGTCGCCGATGTCAATCACGCCGGCATTCTCGCCTGGTCCCTGGATCACCCAGGGTGCCTCGGTTGGCAGCTTCTTGAGGTGCACGCGCGAGCTCTTGTACGAGCAATGCTCGGACCACATGACCGAGAAGATGCCCAGCTCGACCAGATTCGGTTCGCGCCCAAGCGCCTTCCGGATACGCTGATACTCGTCTTCGCTGAGCCCATGCTCGGCGACGATGTCGGCAGTGATGCTGGGAGCTTCGAGCACGTCCATGGCCCGCGCCTTAGCGCCACGATTCCGCTTTGTCGAAACCCCGGTCCCGGTGTATGATGTTCCTGTTTCGTTCTAAAACACAGGAGGAGCACCGATGAGCGTCAGTCCGATTCCACCTGGCTATCACAGCGTTACACCATACCTCGTGGTCGACGGCGCGGAGGCTGCGATTCGCTTTTACGAGCGAGCCTTCGGCGCCAAGGAGAAGCTCCGCCTGCCGATGGGCGACAAGCTCGGCCATGCCGAGATCCAGATCGGCGACAGCATCGTCATGCTGGCCGATGAATTCCCGGAGATGGACCACAAGGGCCCCAAGAGTCGCGGCGGGCCGACATCGAGCATCCTCTTATACGTCGAGGACGTCGACAGTGCCTTTCGTCGGGCACTCGAAGCGGGCGCGACGGAAGAGCGCGCGGTCGAGGACCAGTTTTGGGGCGACCGGATGGGCACGCTTCGCGACCCGTTCGGGCATCGCTGGTCCATGGCGACCGCCAAGGAGGAGGTGGCACCCGACGAGCTGCAGCGTCGAATGGAGGCGATGATGGCCGAAGGTCACGCGAGCTGAGCTAGCGTCAGATCACCGGCGGCAGCTTTGGCCGTTGACCGTGATCGACTGGTCGCCGGCCGAGCCCGTCAGCCTCTGGCCTTCGGCGGTGTAGGTGCCGTCCTCGCCTTTGGTAACGGTGGTCCCGATCTCATTCCGCTCATTTTTCAGGCGCGCCGTGTCGTTGCTGAGCCAGTCGACGTAGATGAGGCTGTTGTCCCTGCAGCGGTAAACGCGGCTGGCCTGGATGGCCGGCGGCAATTCGACCGGGCCCGCATTCGCGAGCGCGTCGGCCATCGGATCAGGGCCGCCTGGCTCCGTGATGATGGTGTGGCCTTCGTTGTTGCAGCCGGCGAGCGCCGCGGCCGCAGCAAGGGCGAGCAGAGTCGTGCGAGTCATGGCCGGCGCCTTTCCTGCCGATGGCCGCCGCAGTCAAGCAGCAACGCTTGCATTGTCTCGAACCGGGCCATAGCTTCGGCGATGACATGACCGACCGCGGTGGTACCAGCGCCCAGCGAATCCGCATCGGATTGACTGGCCTCGCCTTCGCATTCCTGCTCGTCCTGCTCGGGTCTGTCATCAGCCGTTCAGGAAGCAATGATGAGCCCGCTCCGGGCGCGGCCAACACCGTTCAGGCGCGCGATTCGGAACCCAGTGAGCCCCTCGCTCAGCTCGGCGTGGCCCCGGGCGCGGGTGTAGCCAACAACAGCATCAGCAATCGGCAGTGACCGGCGATGGCCGGCGTTTCCGGCGGGGGCGGACCGGGCTGATCGCGGCGGTGTCCCTTGCGTTCGCCGCAGCGGCGTCGGTCGCTCTGTTCGGGTCGCGCCCGGACCCGGAAACTCCGGTAACGGCGACGGTTCAGTCCCGGCCGACCTTGCTGCTGCTGACCAGCTTGCCGATCGTCTTTGGCGAACGATTCAGCATCGACGGCCATGGGTCGCCGGCGCTCGACGCGCTGGAGCGGCACTATCGGGTGGTGCCGATTTCCGTCACCGACACCGACAGCCTGCGCCAGGGCGGCTTGCTGCTGATGGCCCACCCCCTCGCCCAGCCGGCCGAGGCGCTTGTCGATCTTGACTCGTGGGTGCGCGGTGGCGGCCGAGTGCTGTTGCTCGCCGACCCCGCGCTCGACTGGCACAGCGAGCGGCCATTCGGCGACCGGCTGCGTCCGCCGCCAATGTTCGCCGACACCGGGCTACTGGGTCACTGGGGCGTATCACTCCGATCTCCCGAAGAGCGCGGTCCAAAATTGCGCGAGCTCGGCGCGCGCCAGATCCTCACGGCTTCGCCCGGGGAGCTGAGCGGGCGGTGTCCGATCAGCCCCGACGGCTTGGTCGCGCGCTGCGCCGTCGGCGCGGGACGAGCGACCATCGTGGCCGACGCAGACTTCCTTGATGTCGGGGGGCTTGGCGGGCCGACCGAGCACAATCTCGAAGCGCTGATCGCCGAACTCGCGACTCTGAGCCGCTAATTGCCCCGATTCGCTCTGGAGCGACTTGCCAACATGTTTATCCACAGCGCCGACCACAAAGAACGGGAGGAGAACAAGTGCGCGATGTGAGGCTAAAAAGGCGCGGTTTTCCGAGTTTTCCCATAAAAAACCATTAAATGGCATCAAAATCCATTGTATCCCGGAGTGGCTTGAGTTACCAACATGGGTAGCGCGGGGCTGACCCATTTCGTTTGGCCGACAAACGCGGACCGCACGGCGTTACCGTGCACCCGCGGAGGGGGAGGTCTTGCGCTGCGAACGGGGAGTGATCGTGGCGCTAGAGCATCTGTTTCAGGGCAGCGCTTTGAACGCGGTCGATGCC
>DATLGC010000074.1:0-11953 GCA_035540655.1 Sphingomicrobium sp.
ACGCTGCCGCTGCTTCCGATCTTCAGCGTCGGCACCGGCCAGCAGGGGGTGACCGGCTGGCTGGTGCCGGACATCAATCTGTCGAGCCGCAATGGCCTCGAGCTGGCAGCGCCCTACCACTGGCAGATCGCGCCCAATCGCGACCTCACACTGACCCCCCATTTGTACACCGGGACTTGGCCCGGACTCGAGGCGCGTTACCGGCAGCTCAACCGACTGGGGGCCTTCCAGGTCGGCGGATTTGCGACCTACGGCCGGATCGAGGACGCCGACGCGGATGATGCGCCGGGGCGGCGACGGCACGGAATCCGCGCCTATTTCGAAGGCAACGGCAAGGCGCAGCTCGATCCGCTGTGGAGCGTCACCAGCTCGCTCCGAGTGGCGACGGACAAGACCGTGACCCGGCGCTACGACATTACGCGCGACGACCGGCTGCGCAATTTCGTCAATGCCGAACGGATCGCTCCCCATTCGTACATCTCGATTGCCGGGTGGGCTTTCCAGGGATTGCGGGTCGACGACGTGCAACGGCAAATCCCGATCGCCCTGCCGGCGATCGACGCGCGCTGGCGGGTCGCCGATCCGATGCTCGGCGGAATGATCGAGCTTCAGGGCAACAGCCTGTCGATCCTCAGGCTTGACGGCCAGGACACGCAGCGCGCGTTCGCCAGCGCCCGCTGGGACCTGCGGAGGATCACTCGCCTCGGCCAGGAACTGACCTTGACCGCGCTGGCTCGCGGCGACGTCTATCACACCAATGATTCCGCAAGCACCGCAGTGCCGATCTATCGAGGCGAGGACGGTTGGCACTTCCGGGGCATCGGCGCGCTTGCCGCCGACCTCAAATGGCCGTTGATCGGACCGCTGTTCGGCGGCACACAGAGGCTGGTTCCAAGAGCGCAGCTGGTCATCACTCCGCCGACGCCCAACCTGGTCATTCCGAATGAAGACGCGCGCGCCGTTGACCTCGAAGACAGCAACCTGTTCGCGCTGAGCCGCTTTCCGGGCTACGACCGCTGGGAGGACGGGTCGCGGATAACATATGGAGTCGACTGGGCGCTCGACCGACCCAATCTGTCGATCACCACGACGATCGGCCAAAGCTACCGGATCACTCGCAATCCGGCGATCTTTCCGGAAGGCACGGGGCTGACCGACCGGTTTTCCGACATCGTCGGCAGGACTCGGGTCCGATACGGCCGGCTGATCGACCTCACCCACCGATTCCGCCTCGACAAGGACAATTTGGCGGTCCGGCGAAACGAGTTCGACCTCACCTTCGGCACCGACGAGAGCTACGGCCAGATCGGCTATCTTCGGCTGAATCGCGACATCAGCCCGGCGATCGAGGATCTTCGGGACAAGGAGGAATTGCGGCTTGCCGGTCGCCTCAAGATCCATCGATATTGGTCGATCTTCGGAGCAACGGTCCTCGATCTGACGGACCAGGCCGAAGATCCGCTGTCGCTTGCGGACGGGTTCCGTCCGGTCCGTCATCGGCTCGGACTGACTTACGAGGACGAATGCCTGGAGCTTGGCCTATCGTGGCGTCGCGACTATGAGCGGATCGGTGACTTCCGGAGGGGCAGCACTTTCTCGTTCAGAGTGTCCTTGAGGGGACTCGGCCGCTAAGCCTGCGTTCAGCCCGGGCTGATAAATGGCCTACGCCCATTCTTCTGTAAACAAGGGATTTTCCAAGGTGGCAGCAGCTTTCAAACTCTTCTCGGGACCCGCCGGAATCGCGTCGGCCGCAATGGCCTTGGCGCTTGCCACGGCGGCGACGGCGCAGAACGCGCGGCCTGGAAGCCCCTCGAACAGCGCGAGCGCGCTTCGCCTGCCGGAAAATCCGCAGCTGTTCGGCACCGCCATGCCGTCGGTGGTCAAGGCAACTGCCCTGATCAACGGCGAGATCATCACCCAGACCGATGTCGACCACCGGCTCGCGCTGCTGGCAATCGCCAACGGCGGCGAGATTCCCGCGGATGAAATCGATAGGCTGCGTCAGCAGGTCCTTCGCAACCTGATCGATGAGACCTTGCAGATCCAGGCGGCCAAGGCCGAGGATATCAAGATCCCCGCCGCCGACATCGACCGTGCGCTGGCGCGAGTCGCCAGCAACATCAATCAAACTCCGGAGCAGCTGGGCGAATTCTTGAAGGCAAACGGCTCCTCCATTCGGACCATGCGCCGCCAGATCGAAGGCGAGATCGCCTGGGGCAGGCTTCAGCGCAAGAAGATCGAGAGCTTCGTCAGCGTCGGCGACGATGAGGTGAAAGCGGTTCTCGACCGCCTGAACGCGGCCAAGGGTACCGAGGAATATCGGGTCGGCGAGATCTTCATCCCCGCCCCTGCCGGGTCGGAGCAGCAGGCGATGCAGGTGGCAAGCCGAATCCTCGACCAGCTGAAACAAGGCGCCTCGTTCGCCGGTTACGCACGCCAATATTCAGAAGCGTCGACCGCCGCTGTCGGCGGCGATCTCGGCTGGGTTCGTCCCGAGCAATTGCCGGAGCCGCTTGCCGCGGCACTTCGGCAGATGGGGCCGGGCACCATCAGCCATCCGATCCGCGTGCAGGGCGGCTTTTCCATCCTCGGCGTGCAGGACACCCGGCGGGTGCTGACGCGCGATCCGCGCGACGCTATGCTCAGCCTCAAACAGGTGTCGCTGCAATTTGCGCCGGGTACGACCCAGGCCCAGGCGGAACCGATCGTCGCCCGATTCGCCAATGCGGCGCGAAACATCGGCGGCTGCGGCGGCGCGGACCGGATCGCGGCGGAGTTCAGGGCCGAGCTGGTTCAGAGCGATCAGGTCAGTCTGCGCGAACTTCCGGTCGCCCTTCAGCAGCTCATGCTGCCGATGCAGGTCGGCCAGGCGACCCAGCCCTTCGGATCGATCGAGGAGGGGGTTCGAATCCTCGTCATTTGCGGCCGCGACGAAGTCGATCCCAGCGCACCGACCTTCGACCAGGTCTACAGCCAGCTCAACGAGGAACGCGTGAACCTTCGCGCCCGCCGCTACCTGCGCGATTTGAGGCGCGATGCGGTGATCGAGTTCCGCTAGAGGCGACACTGGACTACAAGCCGGCGGGATGACACGCCTGCCTCCCCAACCACTGGCGATCTCGCTGGGTGATCCGGCCGGGATTGGACCGGAAGTGATCGCCAAATGCTGGGACAACCGGGATCGATTCGGCCTTCCGCCGTTCGTCGCGATCGGCGACGGGCGATCGCTGGCGGCGGTCTGGGACGGACCGATCGAGGTGATCGACGATCCGCAGCAGGCCGATTCGGCGTTCGATGCCGCATTACCCCTCATCCAGCTATCTGCTGCCGAGTCCGATCTGCCGGGCAGGCCAAGCATGGTCGGAGCCCATTGCTCGCTCGATTCGCTCGAGCTCGCTGTCGGCCTCGCGCGGTCGGGGTCGGCCTCGGCCGTCGTCACCGGCCCGGTCGCCAAGGAGCAGCTCTACGCGATCGGCTTCTCCCATCCCGGCCAGACCGAGTTCGTCGCCGAACGCTGCGGAGTAGCTCCCGGCAATGTCGCGATGATGATGGTCGGGCCCTCGCTCAGGACCGTTCCGGTGACCACTCACCTGCCGCTTTCGCAAGTGCCGGCTGCGCTGTCCTCGCAGCTGATCGAAGCGCGTGGCCGCTCCGCCCTGCGCGGCCTGCAGCGCAACTTTGGAATTCCCGACCCGCGCCTGGCGGTCGCCGGGCTGAACCCCCATTGCGGGGAGGGCGGCACGCTTGGGCGCGAGGAAGTCGAGATTATCGAGCCGGCGATCGCTGCCCTTCGCGCCGAGGGTTGGCGGGTCAGCGGTCCCCACCCCGCCGACACTCTGTTCCACGACAGCGCCAGGGCGCGATATGACGCGGCGCTGTGCATGTATCACGACCAGGCGCTGATCCCGGTCAAGGCGCTGCACTTCGAAGAGGGCGTGAACGTGACCCTCGGCCTGCCAATCGTCCGAACCGCGCCCGATCACGGCACGGCGTTCGACATTGCCGGCGAGGACCGCGCCGACCCGCGGGCAATGGCCGCGGCGATCCGGATGGCAGCGCAATGCACGCTCAATCGCAACTCCGGGTGAATGGCAGCGACGAGCCGCTGCGGGACGTCATTGCCCGCCATGGGCTAAGCGCAAGCAAGGCGCTCGGCCAGAATTTCATTCTCGATCGCCAGCTGCTCGGCCGGATCGCCGCGATCCCCGGACCACTTACGGGCTCTAGCGTCTTTGAAGTCGGGCCCGGGCCGGGCGGCCTGACCCGTGCATTGCTCGATGCCGGCGCAAGCGTCGTCGCAGTTGAGCGCGACCGCCGCTGCCTGCCCGCCCTGGCGGAGCTGGAACAACGGCATTCGGGGCGGCTGACGGTGATCGAAGAGGATGCGCTTCAGGTCGACGAACGCGAACTGGCTGGCGACGGCGCTCACGTTGTCGCCAACCTCCCCTATAATATCGGCACGGCGTTGTTGCTGCGCTGGCTTGGAGCCGACCCCTGGCCGCCGTGGTGGCGATCCCTGACGCTGATGTTCCAGAAGGAAGTCGCGGAGCGGATCGTCGCGCGGCCCGGGAGCGAGCATTACGGCAGGCTTTCGATTGCTGCCCAGTGGCGAGCACGCCCACGCATCGCGCTGAATGTTCACCGATCGGCGTTCGTGCCACCGCCGAAGGTCGCCTCGGCAGTGGTTCACATCCTCCCGGCACCAATGCCGCAAGGTGTAGATCCGCGAACGCTCGAGCGTATCACGGCGGCCGCATTCCAGCAGCGCCGCAAAATGCTGCGGTCGAGCCTCAAGGGCATCGACGGGGCGCTCGACTCGCTCGTCGCAATGGGCATCGACCCGCAACGCCGGGCCGAAACACTCGGCGTCGAGGACTTCGTCGCCCTCGCGAGGGCGCTCGGCTAGTTGCTCTTGGTCTGTGGGACTCGCGTAGCGGCGGCCACCGTCTGCCCCCGCGAGATCGCCGCCGAGAGGCTCGACAACTGGCCGCAGCCGCTTGGGCAGAGCCTCTGCAGCTTGACCAGATTCTGCTGCGCTCGCGCAACCGCGCCAAGCTCGACCATCGCTTCGCCCTGAACGGCAAGCGCGTCGAGGTCGTTCGGCTCCAGCGCCAGCGCGCGGTTGGTGAAGCGGATCGCCTGACCGTAAAGCTTCTGCTTGCTCGCGACGCGGGCAAGCACGACGAAGGCCGCGCGGTTGCGCGGATCGACCGCGAGAGCCGTTTCCAGCGCGTCATCGGCTTCGTTGAACCTTCCCGCGGCGAGATGCGCCTCGCCCTGGCGGAGAAGTTCGGCCGAGCGCGGATTGATCTGGCTGTCGGCGCGCTGACCGACCACCGGGCTGGCAACGAGGGTTGCCGCAAACCCCACCATCGTAACGCGAAGCAACATGCGCATCCGGGTCTCCAATCTCCAACGGCCTCCTATCACGGGCGCAAAAGCCGCGCGATGAAAAAGCCATCGGTCCCATCGTGGCCGGGGGTCACGATTCGGCCGTTTCCATCACAACGTCCGGCGGCCACGGGCGTTTCCTGCGCCTGCCACGATGAATGGCGGCTGAGGAAGCGCTCGATCTGCCCTGCCCCTTCGCGGGACAGCAAGGAGCAGACGGCATAGACCAGCCGGCCGCCCGGCCTGACCAGCGTGGCCGCGATGTCGAGCAGCCGTCCCTGAAGAACGACGACCCGATCCAGCCGCTCGGGGGTCAGCCGCCAGCGCCCTTCCGGGTTGCGGCGCCAGGTGCCGGTGCCCGAGCATGGCGCATCGACCAGGACCAAGTCGGCGCGACCTTTCCAGTCGGCCAGCTCGGCAAGCTCCTTGGGCGGGCTGAGCAGTCGGGCTTCGATCCTGGTCCCTCCCCGCTCGGCCCGCGGCGCAAGCTTCGAGAGCCGCGAGCGATTGGCATCGGCGGCGAGAATTTCGGCTTGAGGTGCGGCCGCGGCAAGCGCCAGCGCCTTGCCCCCGGCGCCGGCGCACAGGTCGAGGATGCGCTCCCCTGACTCCGGCGCACAAGCGAGCGCGATCAGCTGGCTGCCTTCGTCCTGGACTTCGACCAGGCCGGACTGGAACGCCGGATGGTCGTCGACGCGGGTATCAGGCGGCAGCCGGATTCCCCATGGGCTGTGGACGGTCGGCTCGGAACCCGGAAAATCCGCCAGCAGCTCTTCCCGGGAGGCACGGGCAATGTTGACCCGGAGGTCCAGTGGCGCCCGCTCGAGCAGCGCCGGCCATTCCTCTTCGCCGACTAGCGGCGACAGCTCGCCGGCGAGCCATTTCGGAACCGCACCGGGTTCCGGCGCAACTTCGCCATCAGCAACCGGATCAGGCCCGCGCAGCTCGCCGAACAGGTCGAGCAAAGCGCGATCATCCTGGGCGAGCCCGAAGATCGCGGATCGGCCGCTTTCGGGCCGCTCGGCGTGTCTGCGGATGGCGCGAAACACCAGCTCGCGAACCGCCCTGCGATCCTTCGAGCCGGCGTAGCGGCGGGTCTTGAAATAGCGGGTGACGATACTGTCCGCCGGCGGGCCGTCGTCGCGCGCAGAGGCGATGACCTCATCGAGGATTTCACTTGCGGCCTGAAAGCGTGCGGCGGGAGTCACTAACGAGGTCGCCTTCTTATCCGTTCGTCCCGGGCGTAGGTCCGAAGGACCGCAGTCGAAGGGCGTATTGCACTACCCATCTGCCATTGCCCTTCGACAAGCTCAGGACGAACGGCCGTGAGAGGGGTTGCCCCACCGCTTAACGCGTCGGATAGTTCGGCGCCTCGCGGGTGATGGCGACGTCATGCACATGGCTTTCGCTCAGGCCCGCATTGGTGATCCGCACGAACTGAGCGCGCTTCTGCAGATCGGCGATCGTCTGCGAACCGGTGTATCCCATGGCTGCCTTCACTCCGCCAACTAGCTGATGGACGATCTGGCGTACCGGCCCCTTGTAGGGCACCTGCCCTTCGATCCCTTCCGGAACGAGCTTCAGATGATCGCGGATGTCCTGCTGGAAATAGCGGTCTGCCGAGCCGCGGGCCATCGCTCCGACCGATCCCATCCCGCGGTAGCTCTTGTAGGAGCGGCCCTGGTAGAGGAATGTCTCGCCCGGCGCTTCCTCGGTTCCGGCGAGCAGCGAGCCGACCATCACCGTCGAGGCTCCCGCGGCGAGCGCCTTGGCGACGTCGCCGCTGCTGCGAATGCCGCCGTCGGCGATGACGGGAATTCCCGCTTTCGCCACCCCTGCCGCCGCGGCCATGATCGCAGTCAGCTGCGGCACCCCGACCCCGGCGACGATCCGGGTCGTGCAAATCGAGCCGGGACCGATGCCGACCTTGATGGCGTCGGCGCCGGCGTCGGCAAGCGCCTTGGCCGCGGCTTCGGTGGCGACGTTGCCGGCAATCACCTGCACCGAATTGGACAGGGCCTTCACCCGCTCGACGGCTCGGCCGACGTCGCTATTGTGGCCGTGGGCCGTGTCGATGACGACGCAGTCGCAACCGGCCTCGATCAAGGCCTCGGACCGGGCAAAACCGGCGTCGCCGACGGTGGAGGCGGCGGCGACCCGGAGCCGGCCTTCGCCATCCTTGGTGGCTAGCGGCGCCGCGACCGATTTCTCGATGTCCTTGACCGTGATCAGGCCGACGCAATGATCGTCGTTGTCGACCACCAGCAGTTTTTCGATCCGCCGCTGGTGGAGGATCCGCCTGGCTTCGGCCTCGCTGGTGCCGATGGGCACCGTGGCGAGATTTTCCCGGGTCATCAGCTCGGACACCGGCTGCCGCATATTTTCCGCGAAACGCACGTCGCGGTGGGTGAGGATTCCTGCGAGCTTGCCGGATCGTTCGACGATCGGAATGCCGCTGATCCGATTGGCGCTCATCAATTCGAGCGCTTCGGCCAGCGTCTGGTCCGGTGTCATGGTGATCGGGTTGACCACCATCCCGCTTTCGAACCTTTTGACCTGGCGGACCGCGGCCGCCTGCTCCTCGACCGACAGGTTCCGATGAAGCACGCCAATGCCGCCCAGCTGGGCGATGGCGATCGCCATTTCATATTCGGTCACCGTGTCCATCGCCGACGACAGGATCGGGATGTTGAGGGCGATTTCGCGGGTCAGCTGGGTACGCGTGTCGGCCTGGCTTGGAAGGACGCTCGATTCGAGCGGCTGCAGAAGGACATCGTCGAAGGTCAGGCCCAGCGGGATGTCGGAGCTAGCAAACAGGTCGGCCATATCGGCCCATGCCAAGGATCGGGCGATTCGCCAAGTGGCGGCTACAGCCATGGCCGGACCGACTGCAGCCAGCGCGCCGTGATCGGCGACAGCCCTTCAGGCAGTTCGTCGATCAGCGCCTCGGTGATTGCTTCCACTTCCCAGCTCCAGCGCGGAGCATATTCGACATCGCGAACGACGACCAGCGAAGCCGTGTCGCGCTTGAAATCGACCGATTCCTCGAGCTCGCCGGCGAATTTGACCTCGCCGTGGGCGGTCATTCCGATCTCCTCGCGAAGCTCGCGCAGCGCGGCGTCCCGCGGGTCCTCGTCCGCCTTCCTGCCGCCACCGGGGAGCCGCCAGCCCGGCGAATAGCGCAGCCGAACCAGGATCAACCGGTCCTCAGGGGTCAATGCGACGGCGTGGGCGCCATAGGTCTTTGGCCGTCGGACGAACCAGACAGACTTGAGCAGCGCGTGTGCGCCGCGGGCGGCCACGCCGAGCAGGCGATCGGCAAGATTTCGGACAAATGAAGGCATTTGGATTCAAACGCGGGCAGCGCGCTTCAGGACCCGGCGGGCCTGCTCGAGATGCATCGCCTCGATCATCTCGTCCTCGAATCGCTGTGCGCCGCCATCGAATGCGGCTACAAGCCGACGAGCCCGATCGACCTCTACCGGCGAAGGCGAGAACGCGCGGTTGCAGGGATCGATCTGGTCGGGATGGATCAGGCTCTTGCCGTCAAAGCCCAGCCGCCTTCCCTCCTCGCATTCGGCGGCGAGCCCGTCGGAATCGCCCAGCTTGTTGAACACACCGTCGAAAGCGGCGACTCCCGCCGCCCGCGCCGAAATCACAATGGTCTGGAGGGCGACCGAAAGGCTTGCCCGGCTCCCTTCGCCCGGAACCCGAAGGCTCGCCGCGAGATCGTTGGTGCCTGCAACCAGCCCCGCGATGCCATGCGCCTCGGCAATCTGCGGAGCGAACAACACGCCGCGAGCAGTTTCGATCATCGCCAGAACCGGCTTGCCCCAGCGCTCGGCGACGCGTTCGACCAGCATCGGCTCCTCGACCTTGGGAATCACCACCGCATCGGCAGCGGCATCGCAAAGAGCCTCGGCGTCGGCCTCGTACCACTGGCCGCCGGCGGCATTCACGCGCACCGCGACCGGCATCGGCCAGCCTTGCGCGAGCGCATCGACCACGGCCTGTCTGGCGGCCTCTTTGTCGCCCGCCTTCACCGCATCCTCGAGGTCGAGGATGACGAGGTCGGCGTCGAGCGTGCGCGCCTTGGCGATTGCCCGCGGGTTCGAGGCGGGCAGGAACAGTGCCGACCGCACCGAAAACAGATCAATGATCATGCCGATTTCGCTTTCCCATTGAGCGTGCGCGAAGCATCATGGCCCGGTTCAACCGGGACGGGAAAGAGCATGCTGACATATTTCATGATCGCAATCGCGGTTCTGGCGCTTCTGTTCGTCATGATGGGCGTCAAGATCGTCCACCAGGGCCACCGTTATACAGTCGAGCATTTCGGCCGCTTCGTCCGGGTGGCGCAGCCCGGATTCAACTTCGTCCCGCCCTTCTTCTACCGCGTCGGCCACAAGATCAACATGATGGAACAGGTGCTCGATATCCCGGGCCAGGAGATCATCACCAAGGACAATGCCATGGTCGCGGTCGACGGCGTCGTCTTCTTCCAGGTGATGGACGCCGCCAAGGCGGCCTATGAGGTCAGCGATCTGTACACCGCGCTGATGGCGCTCTCGATCACCAACCTTCGCACGGTGATGGGGTCGATGGACCTCGACGAAACTTTGTCGAAGCGCGATGAGATCAATGCGCGGCTGCTGGCCGTCGTCGACCACGCGACCGAACCGTGGGGAGTCAAGATCACCCGAGTCGAGGTCAAGGACATCCGGCCGCCACGCGACATTTCCGATTCGATGGCCCGGCAGATGAAGGCGGAGCGCGAGAAGCGCGCGGCGATCCTGGAAGCCGAGGGTTTGCGCGCGGCCGCGATCCTCCAGGCCGAGGGGCAGAAGCAGAGCCAGATCCTCCAGGCCGAAGGGCGCAAGGAAGCCGCCTTCCGCGAGGCCGAAGCGCGCGAGCGCAGCGCCGAAGCCGAGGCCAAGGCGACCGAGCTGGTGTCGAACGCAATCGCCGGCGGCAATGCCCAGGCGATCAACTATTTCGTCGCGCAGAAATATGTCGAGGCGGTCGCCGAATTCGCGCGCTCTTCAAATGCCAAGACCATCCTCTTCCCGGTCGAGGCGACTCAGCTGATCGGATCGCTCGGCGGAATCGGCGAGATCGCCAAGCAGGCGCTGGGCGGCGACGCCAGCCCGCCGCCAAGGCCTGCGGCGAGAGTCGGCGGGGAAACTCGAGCGGGACGCGGCACCACGCCTTCGGTCCCGGGCGTTCCAAGGATAGAAGGATGATCCCGGCCGATCTCGAGCCCGGCTGGATTTGGATGATCGGCGGAATCCTGCTCCTGATCACCGAGATCATCGCTCCCGGTTTCTTCCTAGTGTTCATCGGTGCGGCGGCGCTCGCCACAGGCGCCTTCGCGCTGATGTTCGACCTCGGGCTTCCCGCGCAACTCGCTTTGTTCGCGCTCTACAGCCTGGTCGCGGTGATGATCGGCAGGCGGGTCTATGGCGACTCCCCGCCGGCTGCCGAGGACGCCATGCTCAACGACCGGAGCGCCCGGCTGATCGGCCGGAGCGTGGTCGTCGTCGAGCTGGTCGACGAACATTGCGGGCGGGTCCGGGTCGGCGATAGCGACTGGAGCGCGCGCGGCGGCCCAGCCGAGCCCGGCGAGCGGGTCCGGATCATCGGCATCGACGGGAATTGCCTGCGGGTCGAGCCCGACAGAGTTCTTCCCTCAGCGTAACGGAGACGCATCTTGCACCAGCCGCATCTGTCGCGCCGGCAGGCGCTTGCCGGCTTATCCGCAACCGCGGCCTTGCCGTTGCTTCCGGGCTGCGCGCAAAGCCTCGCTGTCGCCGCGCCGACCTCGGAAGCCCAAGCCACTGCGCTGCTCGATGCGCTCGCCGAGAATCTGCTTCGGCTTTACCCCGAAAGCGCGACCACTCTCGGCATCGACAAGGATGAACGCGCGGCGCTTCGCTATCTGCTCCACGACCGCTCTCAGGCGGGGCAGCAGATGGTCGCCGAGGTGCTCCGAAGCGACCTCGCTCTGGTCAACGCGATCGACCCCGCCGGCCTTTCGCACGCGACCCGTACCAGCATCGATGTAGTGAAGAGCGCCTATGGGCTCGCGCTCGATGGCTTCGCCCTGCCCTACGGCGACGTCGCCGTCGGCGGCTGGCGGAACACGCCCTATGTCGTCATCCAGAATGTCGGCGCCTATCTCGACATGCCGCGCTTCCTCGATGCCCAGCATCAGATCGAGCGCGCCGCCGACGCCGAAGCCTATTTGTCGCGCATGCAGTCATTCGCCAGGCAGCTCCACGGCGAGCTTGGCCGGATCCGCTCGGCCCGAGGCATGGGCCTGGTCCCGCCCGCCTTCCTCATCGACACCGCGCTCGGCCAGCTCAAGGCATCGGCGAAGAGCGCGCGCGAAGGTGGCGGGCTGGTGGAATCGCTCGATCGGCGAACGCGCGAGAAAGGCATAGCCGGCAACTGGGCCGGTCGCGCACGGACCATCGCCCGGCAGGAGATCGCCCCCGCTCTCGATCGCCAGATCGCCGAGCTCGAGGCGCAGCGCGCGGTGGCGACGAACGAGGCCGGAATG
>DATLGC010000075.1:0-4868 GCA_035540655.1 Sphingomicrobium sp.
GAACGGGGTGGACCGCGGCGACTCCAAGCGTGTTCTGCGCGGTGATCGCGGTCACCGCGGTCATGCCATGCCCGCCGAGCATGGTGACCGTCTTGAGGTCGGCCTGGATTCCCGCTCCGCCGCCGGAATCCGACCCGGCGATGATGAGAATCCTCGCCGGCCGAGTCACCGAAGCGGCCCGGGATCCGCCTGGCGGAGCGAAGTTTTCCATGTGCACAGCCAGAGGGTGTCGCTCGCAATCACCAAGAAAAGGTTCACGAGGCGGCCTGCACGGCGTCGCAAATCTCGTCGACGAGGCGCTGGACCAGGTCGGGATCCTCGCCTTCGGCCATCACCCGGATCAGCGGCTCGGTCCCCGACTTGCGGATCACCAGCCGGCCATGGCCTTCGAGCTCGGCCTCGGCGGCGGCGATGCGCTGCTTGACCCCGTCGGTTTCCAGCGGCGCGCCGCCGTTGAATCGGACGTTCTTCAGTAACTGCGGGACCGGGTCGAACTGGCTCAGCAATTCGCTCGCCGGCTTGCCGCTGTGGACCAGCCCGGCGAGCACCTGCAGCCCGGCGACCAGGCCGTCGCCTGTCGTCGCATGGTCGGTGAGGATGATGTGGCCCGACTGCTCGCCGCCGACATTGCATCCTTTGTCGCGCATCGTTTCGAGGACATAGCGGTCACCGACCTTGGTCCGGAGCAGTCCGATCCCGGACTCGTCGAGCTTCCGCTCGAGGCCGAGGTTTGACATCACGGTCGCGACCACCGCGCCGCCCTTGAGCCCGCCGCGGCGATGCTGGTCGATCGCGATCAGCGCCATCAGCTGGTCGCCGTCGGTCAAGCGCCCTTTCTCGTCGACGACGATCAACCGGTCGGCATCGCCGTCGAGCGCCAGCCCGATATCGGCCCCCTCCTCGACGACTCGCCGCTGCAGCGCCTCGGGGTGAGTCGATCCGCAGCCGTCGTTGATGTTGGTGCCGTTGGGCGTCACGCCGATTGCGATGACATCGGCGCCAAGCTCCCACAGGGCATCGGGCGCGACATGATAAGCGGCGCCATTGGCGCAATCGACCACCACCTTGATCCCGTCGAGCCGAAGGCGCTCGGGAAAAGTCGATTTGGCGAAATGGACATAGCGGCCGTGGGCGTCGTCGATCCTCCTCGCCCGCCCGATCATGTCCGGATCGGCGCGGCGCGGGCCGTTGGCCATCCTTTCCTCGATCGCCAGCTCGGCCTCGTCGCTGAGCTTGTAGCCGTCGGGACCGAACAATTTGATGCCGTTGTCGGCAAACGGGTTGTGCGAGGCGGAAATCATCACGCCAAGGTCGGCGCGCATCGACTTGGTCAGCATCGCCACCGCCGGGGTCGGCATCGGCCCAAGCAGGACCACGTCCATGCCGACGCTGGCGAAGCCGGCGACCAGCGCCGATTCCATCATGTAGCCGGAAAGGCGCGTGTCCTTGCCGATCACCACCCGGTGGCGGTGATCGCCGCGAAGGAAATGGGCGCCTGCTGCCTGGCCGACCCGAAGCGCCGTCTCGGCGGTCATCGGCTCGCTGTTGGTCAGCCCGCGAATGCCGTCGGTGCCGAAGAATTTGCGCGTCATCACTGTCGTCTACCCTCTTCGTCACCCCCGCGAAAGCTGGGGCCCAGCTGCCTATTCCGGCTGCGAGCAGGAAGAAGCGGGCCTCCCGCTTGGGCGGGAATGACGGATCAAGTCATTCAGCGTCGATACGCTTCCGGAAGCACGTCGCGCGACAAGTCCCTGTAGCGGTCGCGAAGCCTGGTCTGGCGGGTGTCGAGCGGCTGCTGGACTCCGTCGATGAACACCATCTCGGCGTTGCTCGTGACCTGCAGCGGATCGTCCGACCAGATGACCACATCGGCTCGGCGGCCGCTCGCCAGGCTGCCGATTTCGCCGCCCATCCCGACCACTTCCGCCGGCCGGGAGGTGATCATCGCCAAGGCCTCGCCCCAGCTGACTCCGGTCGCTCCGGGGACATTGGCGAGCGCGACCAGATTGCCGGCATATTGGCGCTGATTGAACAGGTTGCGGGTATCGTCGTCGTCGACCATGCCGATCGCGACCTGGACCCCGGCCGCGCGCATCCGGCCGACATTCGACTGGGTCGCGGCAATCATCTCGAACGAAGCCGGCAGGTCGTTGACCGCCGAGGCGATCACCGGGATGCGCGCCGCCGCGATCCGGTCGGCGACCATCCAGCCTTCGGTTACTCCGACAAGCACGATGCGCAGCGACGGATATTCGCGCTTGATGTCGATGACGTTGAGGATGTCGCGCGCATTTTCGACCCGGACCAGCAGATGCTGGCGGCCCTGAAGCACCGGAACCAGAGCGGCGGCGTCGAACCGCGTTAGCAATACGTCGTCGCTGCGCCGCGCGTCCGGGCCATATTCGCGCGATTCATTGGGATTGCGGATGATCGGCCGGTCGCGGACCGGATCCTCGCGGCGCTGTCCGCCGCCTGCGATCGGGGTAGCGAAGCGCTGCAGTTCAGCAGCCTCGCGAAGAGCATTGCGGAACAGGACGTGGGCGGATGGCCGCGACCCACCGGCGGTCTCGCCGCCCGATTCGCCAAGCTCGACGAACTGGAACAGCCGCGCCCTGGTGATCGGGTCGAGATCGGCGCCGAGATCGATCATCGCCCCCTGGCCGGCGAAGATGTTGCGCGCCGTGTTCGGCGCGACGATCGCCCTGGTTATTCCGTCGGCGCGATTGATGGCGATGGTCGTGTAATGCGGGTTGATCCCCGGGGCGACGTCGATCGCGGCGCTGAACGGGCCGTTCTGGGCGCGATCGTCGCGGATCCCGCCCGACAGGTCGATTTCGGACAGTCCCAGACGCGAGAAGCCGGCGACGAGACCAGGCGACACCCATTTGCCGCGGGCATCGACGATGGTGGCGTTCGCCGGCACGCCGATCTGATAGCCGGCATCGACGATCCGGCCGCCGCGGATAATCACGGTGCCGTTGCGGATCGGCTCGCTGCCATCGCCCAGCGCCACGGTGCCGCCGACGATGGCGATGGTCTGCGCCGCGGCGGGGGCAACCAGCATCATCGTCATTCCCGCGAAAGCGGGAATCCATGAACACAGGCGCTTGATAGCCATAAGGAACCTCGACTTGCTGGACCCCGGATCAAGTCCGGGGTGACGGCCTGTCGGGGCCGTCATTTCACATCTCCCTCGCCCGGCTGGCCGAGCTCGAAGTCGCTGACCGGCCGAAGCCGCGGGTTGTGCATGTCGTAGAGCAATGCCCCGTCGATCCACACCTTTTCCGGCCGGGCATAGGTGCTGAACGGGTTCATGTTCCACAGGACGACGTCGGCCATCTTGCCCGGCCTCAGGCTGCCGGTCCGGTCGGCGATGCCGAGCGACCGCGCCGGATTGAAGCTCAGCCAGCGCCACGCCGAAGCGTCGGTGACCGCATGGCCCGCGCGGCGGCCGTCGGCCAGCGCCTTGGCCGCTTCCTGGTTCAGCCGCTGGATCCCGTTGGGATCGTCGGAATGGACGATCGCGCAGGCGCCGGCCCTGTCGACGAACGGGATATTCTCCTTGATCGCGTCATAGGCTTCCATCTTGAAGCCGTACCAGTCGGCCCACATCGCCGAGCAGATTCCATTGGCGGCGAGAAGATCGGCGATCTTGTAGCTTTCCACCGCGTGGTGGAAGGTGCCGATGCGATAGCCGAACTCGCGCGCGACATCGATCATGATCGCCATCTCGTCGGCGCGGTAGCAATGGTTGTGGACGATGATCTCGCCTGCGAGCACGCCGCGCAGCGTGTCCATGGCGATGTCGCGCTCGGGCATGTCGCCGCCGTCGCGCTCGTAGCGGTCCCACTTGCGCTTGTATGCCGCTGCTTTTGCCCAGGTCTGGCGGACGCTGGCGATATTGCCCATGCGGGTCTGCGGCATGGTGTTGCGCGGTCCGTACACCCGCTTCGGATTCTCGCCGCAAGCCATTTTCAGGCCGTAGGGCGCGCCCGGGAATTTCATGCCCTGGACGGTTCGCGCCGGAACGTTCTTGAGCGTGACTCCGCGGCCGCCGAACAGATTGGCCGATCCGGGCAAAATCTGCATTGTGGTGACGCCGCCGTTGGTCAGCGCCCGCGAAAATCCGGGGTCCTGGGGCCAAACGCCATGCTCGGCCCAAGCTTCCGGACGCGCCGGAGAGGTGGCTTCATTGCCGTCCGAATGGGCCGGAACCGCCGGCGACGGGTAATTGCCGAGATGGCTGTGAACGTCGATGATCCCGGGAGTGACATATTTGCCTGTGCCGTCGATCTCCATTGCTCCGGGCGGCGCATCGGCATTCGCCCCGATCGCCTGGATCAGCCCGTCGGCGAGCAGGATCGCGCCGCCGCGGATTTCGCCACCCTCGCCGTCGAAAATCGTGACGTTGCGGATCACCGTCGGATGGCCAGGGTAGCGCTGGTAGGTCGATGCGAACGGGTCGCGGTCGAACTTGACCGGAGCCGCTTTCTTGGCCGGCGGATCGAGCGCCGCGCAGCCGCTCAGGAGCGCGACGGCGACCGCCCCGGCGAGAAATCTTACGCTCATGCTACCCTTCCTCTGATCGATCAGAATTGCTCCCGGCCGGGCTTGGTCTCCGCCTGCGGGAACAGGCCCGGGGCCTGCTTTTCACCCAGTTCCTTGTATCCCGCGAGCTCGTCGTCGTCCTTCAGCGTGTCGAGGTGCATGAGGCGCCTTACGAACGGCGAGATGAGGATGACTAGCACGCCGACACCGACTGCGACCCAGCCGACAGTGGTGTAGACGTCGAGCACGATTTCCTTGGCCGCCCCACCCTCGGCCTCGAGCTCGCCCGATCCGGTCGCCGCGGCGATCAGGCCGGCGGC
>DATLGC010000076.1:0-4214 GCA_035540655.1 Sphingomicrobium sp.
TGCCATGCCCGGCCTCGACGGGATCGAGGTCGCGCGCGCCCTTGCCAGGCGGCAACCGCCACCGGCAATTATTTTCATCACCGCATTCGATCAGTTCGCGGTCGCCGCCTTCGAGGTCGAAGCCGTCGACTATCTGATGAAGCCGGTCGATCCGAAACGGCTCAAGCGCGCGCTCGAACGGTGTCGAGCCTATCTCAGGCGACGCGCGGCCGGCGAGCCGCAACCCAGGCCAACGGAATCGCAATATCTGGAGGAATTCTGGGCATCGGACCTGACCGGCCTGGTCCGGATTGCGTCGCGCGACATCGATCGAGTTTCGGCCGAGCGAGATTATATGCGGTTGCACGTCGGGCGACGGAGTTGGCTGATCCATCACTCGATGACCGCTCTCGAGGAAGGCCTCGACCCGCTGTTGTTCGTTCGATTGCATCGCTCGGCGATCGTCCGGCGTGATTTCATCACGGGGTTCACGCGCAATAGCTCCGGGCGCTGGATTGCGCGGCTCGCCGACGATACCGAGCAGCCGGTCGGCCGGCTCTATACCGACAAGGTTAGGAGCATCGCCGGCCGGTAGCGGTGGCCCGCCCGCCGGTACGATGCCGGCCGGCGGACGGGCGCTGGGGAGCTAGGCCGAACCCTTTCGGACCGTCGCCTGGCGGACTGCCAAACGTATCTCGCGCTTCGCCTCTATCTGAGCGTCGTCGACGCAGGCTCTGAATTCGACACTGGCTGCAGCGGACAGTTTCCGTTGATCGCCGCACATCTTGCGAATGGCCACAGCGACCCGACGCTCGAGACGCTGCTCATCCTTCGCCTTCGTAAGGTCGAGGTCGCTATAACCAACCGTCTTGCTGACCTGTTCGTAGCCTGGTTCCGTGCGCGCCTCGGCCAGTGTCGGGACCAGCAAGCCGGCCGACGCTGCGGAGGCCGCGATGATCAAAAGTGATTTCATTGTCGCGCTCCTTGAATAAGGTTGCGGCGCGAGCCTCTCGCGAGGATGATCCCACTCCCGCGCCGCACCCTCTTGATAGGTGATCGCTTGGGTGAAGTCGGTTCAACATCGACGAGAATCAGGCCGGAATCGGCGCGCCGACAAAGGCCGTTCGTGAGTCGGCAAACCGACGAACGGGGGTCATCGGGCGTTCAGCTTTCGGGCGAAACTCGCTCGTCCGATGTGCCGCGGTCGACTGCGGACGTTACCGCAACGTCAAGCGTGACGTTGCCGACCGTCCGAAAAATGTCCGGGATCGTTTCGACCGCAACGAGCAGTGCCAGTGGCGCTATCGGCACGCCCATCGCCATCGCGATCGGAGCGATCGAGGTAAAGAACGTGATCGTCCCAGGAAGGCTGACCGCCGCGTAGCTCATCACGGCCGCGACGGCCGTCCCAGCGATCAGCTCGGTGGCGCCGATCTCGATCCCGAACCAATGGGCGATGTAGAGCGCCACTCCAATATTCATTGCCGGCCCGGTCGCCCGGAACAACGCGACAGCAAGCGGCAGGGTGATGTCCGCGACTCGCTCTCGAAGCCCGAGGATTCTTGCGGAAGCCAGCATGGCTGGAAGCGAGGCGAGCGAGGATTGGGTCGAGATCGCCACCGCTTGCGGCGCGATCATCGCCTTGGCGAAGGCAGCGATCGGAACGCCCCCGGCAAACGTGGCGATCGCATAGCCGGCAATCGTCACCAGCAGTCCCAGAGCGGACACGAGTATGATATAATGCAGAAGCCCGGTGAACGCCGCTCCGCCAGCGCCCGCGCCAACGACGAAGGCGAGGGCGAAAACCCCGACTGGTGCCAGCCACAGCACCCAGGAAATCACCACCAGCAAGGCGTCGGCGATCCCTTCGAAAAAAGCCGCGACCGAACGCCGCTGCGCCTCACCGATTCGCGTGAGGGCGATAGCGAAAAGCAAGGTGAAGACCACCAGCGGCAGGACGTCGCCGTTGGACGCAGCTGCGATCACATTGGCGGGAATGATTGCGCGCAGGAAATCCGCGGCCGCTGGAAGCGGCGGCTCTGCCGCGCCGGGATCGATCGCCGCCAGCGAGGTGCGCAGCGCCTCGGCGGCGGCGGCCGGCAAGGGAATAGCCGACAGCAGCAGCGGCATCATGATCGCGCCAAACACTGCCGAAGCGGTGCAGATGATGACGAACCACAGGATCGAACGGCCCGCGATCCGGCCGGCCCGGGCAGCCTCGGCGCCCTTGGCGACGCCGGTAACCAGCAGCGCAACGATAAGCGGGATCACCGTCATCCGGAGCGCGTCGAGCCACATCCCGCCGACAACCGCCGCGACGCTGGACAAGGGCGCGCTCGATTCATCGGGCAGGGCTCCGGCCGCCAAGCCCGCGACGAGACCTGCCGCGAGCGCTCCGAGCACCAACCAGGCGCGGGAACCGCGGATCGGACTAGCAGCGGCCGCTTCGGCCGAAACGGTCAATTTCGAATTGCTCTGCATTCGCCCCTCCGGCCGTTCACCCAGTCGATAGCCACACTGCACCGGCCGCGCCAGCCGCAGGTACTATCCCGAGCCGGTAATTGCCGCTAGGATGCTCGCTTCATTCCTGGGGGAGGAATGCCGATGGCCACGATCGCCGCTACTTCGCTCGATATCCAGACTCGCGAGCGAAAATTCTACACGCGCATGGGGATCGCGCTTGTCGTGATCATGTTCCTCGGTTTCGCGCCGAGCTTCTTCCTGCGGGGCATCGTGCCGTCGCCAAGGCCGAACCCGACGCTGCCGCCAGGGGTCATGCTTCACGGCCTTCTGTTCACGGCCTGGATGATGCTCTTCATTGCCCAGACCCAGCTGGTCGCAGCCGGCCGGCGCGACCTGCACATGACCCTCGGCAAGGCGTCGATGGCGCTTGCCGTGGCGATCGTGCCGATGATGTATCTGGTCGGCGTTTGGCAGGTCGAGCGGGCCAACCAGCCGCCGTTTACCGATCCACTGACCTGGACGATCGTTCCGCTGGCCGTGATCATCCCGTTCGCCATTCTCGTCTGGCAGGGATGGCAACGGCGGCGCCAGGCCGCCTGGCACAAGAGGCTGCTGCTGGCAGCCGCCATCCTGATGGTCGCCGGGCCTGGCATCGGTCGCTTGCCGATCGCTCCACCGACGCTGGGCGGCTTCACCTTCCAGATGTTGCTCGGCCTGGCGTTGTTCGTGCCGCTTTTCATCTGGGACCGCCGAAGCCTCGGCAAAGTGCACCAGGCGACGCGGCTCGGCTTCACCATGGCGCTAGTGTCCGTTGGAATACCGCTGCTGGTGTTCTGGACGGGCGCCGACTGGGCATCGATCGCCGACCGCCTGCCCGGGGTCTAGGCGCCACACAGCTCGATTTTGTTACCGCATGCGCCAGCCGCGCATACCGTCACACGGCCCTGCTGGCGAAGCGGGTATTGAGCAGCGACTAGAGAAGATTTTTGTCAATCAGCCGCATCGCCTCGCGCCGTTGCGCGTTCATGAGCGCAACGAAACGATTTCTCACCCGGGAGGATCTCATGGCTGAAGGGCAGATCGACACACTCAATACCCTCATCGCCACGCTGATCGACAGCGTCAAAGGGTATGAAGATGCGGCGCAGAACACTGACAGCGAGCGGCTTCGGCAGCTTTTCCGCGAGGGCGCGACCGAACGCAACCGGGTTGTGGAGGACCTGCGCTCCGAAGTGCGCCGGCTGGGAGGCGACCCGCGCGACGATCAGAGCCTTCTCGGTCAGGCCCACCAGCGCTTCCTCGACCTCAAGGCGGCCATCACCGGCCGCGACGAGAAGGCCGTCATCAACGAAGTCGAACGCGGCGAAGATTATCTCAAGGAGAAATTCGAAGGCGCGCTCGAAGGCGGCGAGCTGAGCGGCGACGCCCGGGCGGCCGTCGAGCGCGCCTATCAATCGGTTCGCCAGGGCCACGACCGGGTGAGCGCTCTCAAACACGGGTTCGAGGCCTGACATCGGGATGCCCCTCGCGTGGGGGCAGGGGCGACGGTAGTGGCCAGCGACCGTCGTCCCGTTTTCCCCGGAGGCGGCCTGTTCATAATCAATGGCCCAAAAGAAATGGGGGCCGGCATTGCTGCCAGCCCCCACTGCGCCGAGCGAAGGATCTGCCGGTGTTCGTCTCCTGATCCAGAACAGCCCGGAGGCCGCTCTCAATCAATCTCCGATCCTGGCTCACCAGCTCAGGCGTCGCTTCCCATCCGACTGCTCACTCCT
>DATLGC010000077.1:0-3415 GCA_035540655.1 Sphingomicrobium sp.
CAGCCGATGGCGTTCGCGCTTGGCGACCGGCAGGCAATAGGAATGCGGCCTCAGCCCGCCGTCGAACATGGCGTTGCGGTTGATGATCAAATGGTGCGGGGTGACGGTGGCGGCGACGTTCTCCCCGCTCGCCTGGACGAAGTCGGCGGCGTCCGACGTGGTGATATGTTCGAGCACGATTTTGAGCTCCGGAAATTCGCGCATCAGCGGCGTCAGCACCCGCTCGATGAACACCGCCTCGCGGTCGAAGACGTCGACCCCGGGGTCGGTGACCTCGCCATGGACGCACAGCACCATGCCGATGCGCTGCATCCTTTCGAGCGCCGGGTAGATGTTGCGGATGCCGGTCACTCCGCTGGCGCTGTTGGTCGTCGCCCCGGCCGGATAGAGCTTGGCGGCGACCCAGACGCCCTCGCCATGACCGCGCTCGATCTCGTCGGGGTCGGTTTCATCGGTCAGGTAGCAGGTCATCAGCGGAGTGAATCCGGGACCCGCCGCGTCGACGATCCTCTGCCGGTAGGAATCCGCAGCAGTGACCGTTGTCACCGGCGGCACCAGATTGGGCATGATGATCGCCCGGGCGAACTGCCGCGCCGTATAGGATGCGACCGCCTTCAGCATGTCGCCGTCGCGTAGATGCACGTGCCAGTCGTCGGGCCGGCGGATGGTGATGCTTTGCATTGTCACGGCCGCTCCCTAACTGATGGCCATGGCCGCCGCCACCCTCACCGACCGAGCAGTTCTGCGTCTATCCGGCGAGGATGTGCGCGGCTTTCTCCAAGGCCTCGTCACCAATGACGTAGCCGGCCAGCTGCCGGTCTGGGCGGGGCTGCTGACCCCGCAAGGCAAATGCCTGTTCGACTTCATCGTCTGGGCCGATGGCGAAGACCTGCTGCTCGACTGCGAAGCGGAGGCGGCCGACGACCTCATCAAACGCCTGTCGATATATCGCCTGCGCCGCCCGATCGCCATCGATCGCGACGGATCGCTGGCCGTGCATTGGTCGAAGGACGGCAGCGAAGGCGTGGCCGATCCGAGGCTCGCGCAGCTCGGCCGACGCTGGATCGCAGCGGCGGATCAGCCGGCAAGCGGCTGGCCCGCACACCGCCTTCGCCTCGGCGTCTGCGAGGGCCGAGCGGAGCTTGGCGATCTGCTCTGGCTCGAATGCAACGCGGCCGAGTTGAACGGGGTCAGCTTCACCAAGGGCTGCTTCGTCGGCCAGGAGAATACTGCCCGGATGAACTGGCGAAGCAAGGTCAACCGCCGGCTCGTCGTTGTCGAAACCCGCGCGCCCGGGCCGCGAACGCGTGTCCATTATCCCGACCTTGGCCTCGCCGTCGACCACCGCCGCATTGATGATCTCGGCGAGGTAATCATCCCTGGCTGGCTGGAGGCCGCGCTGGCTCAGCCGAGCAGCGCATAAGCGCGGACGGGAAAGCTGCCCATCCCGCGCAGCTTGGGAGGAACGGCGGAAAAGCGGAAGCCGTCGTCGGGAAGCTGGCCGAGCCCGGTCATATGCTCGCAGATCGGGATTCCGGCGGCGAGCAGCTTGCTGTGCACTGGTCGAACGCGGGTCCGCGTGTCGTCGATATTGTAGCTGTCGATGCCGACCAGCGCGGCGCCGTTCCCGGCCAGCCAGTCCGCCGCCTCGGCGGTGAGGAACGGGTGCCCTTCCGGATAGCGGTCGGTGCGCCAGTGGCGGTCCCAGCCGGTGTGGACCAGCACCGCCTTGCCCGCCACGTCGCGCCCGGCAAATTCGCCGACGTCGACCGCGAGATCATTTTCCCAGGGCTTGCGGACGACGATCCCGGCAAGGTCGGCGAGCGATTCGAGACTCAGCTCGGCCAGGTCTTCCCCGTCGGCATAGCGATGGAATGGCGCGTCGACATAGGTGCCGGTGTTGGCGACCATATCGATCCGGCCGATGTGAAAAGTCGAGCCGTCGTCGTAATTTTCGGCCGAGCCATCGCGAGTCCAGAAATCGCAGATGTGCGGGCCCGGGAATCCCTTGTAGGTCGTCATGCCATGCTCGATCACATGGCTGAGGTCGACGATTTCCGCCTTTGCCTGATCCGCCATAGCGCAACTCCCCCGATCAGCATCCAGATGACATTGAGCGCCGCCGACGGGATTGCCCCGTGCCACCAGCCGTTGACGATGAAGCCGGCGGCGCCCGCGACGTTCATCGCCTGGTAGATCGGCGACTGGCCGGTCAGCCGGCCCATTGATAGCAAAAGATAGGCCGACAGGATTAGCGTCGCCCCGGCCCAGCCGGCGATCTCGACGGCGATCTCGAGCGGGCTCATCTCACCAGCTCGCGCCGTCGACTTTCCGCACCGGCACGCCTTCCAGCGCGGCCGGGTCGAGCAGCCGCGCATTGACCCCGACCCGCTCGTGCGGCGGCTCGGAGAGTGGCGTCCAGTGCGTCAGAATTCCGCAATGCGCGCAACGATGACTGGCCAAACATGGCTGCTCAAGGTCGTCCCGCACGTAGGATTGGAATTTGCCGGCGATCTCAAGCTCGTCCGACCGGAAATAGGCCCCGCGGAAGCCGGTCTTCACGCACAGGCTGCAATTGCATTCGGTGACATGACCGGGCTTGCGATCGACCCGGATCGTGCAGGCGCCGCAGTGGCAGCTACCCTCATACTGCGCGGTCAGCTCGCCAATCTCCGCAGCACGAACGGCAGGATCCCGCCCGAGCGGAAATATTCGAGCTCGTTGTAGGTGTCGATGCGGCAGCGGGCGGTGAAGGCGAACTCCTCGCCATCGTCCTTGATCACCTTCACCTCGACATCCTGGCGCGGCTTCAGATCGGCGATTCCGGTGATCGTATATTTCTCGCTTCCGGTCAGGCCGAGCGTGTCGGCGCCCTCGCCCTCCTTGAACTGCAGCGGCAGGACGCCCATGCCGACGAGGTTGGATCGGTGGATTCGCTCGAAGCTCTCGGCGATCACCGCCCGGACGCCGAGCAGCACCGTCCCCTTGGCCGCCCAGTCGCGCGAGCTGCCGGTGCCATATTCCTTGCCGGCAAGGACGACCAGCGGCCGCTCGTCCTGCTTGTAGAGCATCGCCGCATCGTAGATCGGCATCACCTCGCCGGTCGGCGCGTAGCGGGTGAAGCCGCCTTCGACATTGTCGAGCATCTTGTTGCGGATGCGGATGTTGGCGAAGGTGCCGCGCATCATCACCTGGTGGTTGCCGCGCCTGGCGCCGTAGCTGTTGAACTCGCCGCGCGATACGTCCTTGTCGAGCAGGTAGCGCCCGGCCGGGCTGTCGGGCTTGATCGCTCCCGCCGGCGAGATGTGATCGGTGGTGATGGAATCGCCGAACATCGCCAGCGGCCGCGCCCGCTCGATGTCGCCCGGCGGCACCGGCTCCATGCTGATGTCGGTGAAATAGGGCGGGTTCTGGA
>DATLGC010000078.1:0-5939 GCA_035540655.1 Sphingomicrobium sp.
TGTCGATATAATTGGTGCCGCCCGAGAAGCGGCCGCTGCCATAGACGACCGGCGGCGCGATCCCGAGCAGCTGCCACAGATTACCCTCGTCGGCATAGCTGTCGCCAAAGGCGGTGATCCGGTCGACCCGCTGGGCGCCGGCGGGCGCCGGCAGGGCAGCGAGGCCGAGCGCGCTGGCGGCGAGCAAGGCGCGGGCGAACGAGCGGCTGGTCATGGCGATATCAATCTCCCCCCGGGCGCGCGGCAGAGGCGGCGTTCCCGAGCCGCATCTATCGCCAGCGGCATGAGCGCTGGCAAGTCGCCGGAACGCAACAGGGGCAGTAAAATGAATCAACTCGCCCGTGGCTTTTCCAGAACCTTCTTGAGCCTCGCCAGCCTGGCGGTTGCACCGGCCGCGTGCGGGCCGATCCAGCGTTCGTGGATGTCGTGGATGGGCAAAGGGTTGAGGTGGTTCCAGCGTTCCCGCCCCTTGCGCACCGGGATCACCAGATCGGCTTCCTCGAGCACTTTCAGATGCATCATCACCGTGCAGCGGTCGAGTTCCGGAAAATGGCTGCACAGCGCGCCGGTGGTCAGCGGCTGGTCCTTGAGGTCGTCGAGGATCTGCCGTCGAACCGGGCTGGCCAGTGCCTTGAATATGCGGTCGAACCGGTCGCTGATTGACATGTTAGATAATTATAACATATTGAGCCGCGACTCAAGAGGAGAAGCTCCATGGACCTCAAATTCCGGGTCGCCGCGCGCATCGCTCGGCCGGTCGGCGAAGTGTTCGAGGCGGTCGCCGACCCGAAGCAGTTATCGCAATATTTCACCACCGGCGGGGCTGAAGGGCGGATCGAGCAGGGCAGCACCGTCACCTGGGATTTCCACGATTATCCGGGCGCCTTTCCGGTCGAGGTGGTCGAGGTCGTTCCTGGCGAAAGGATCGTCCTCAAATGGGATGCCGCAGAAGGCGAGCAGCCGGTCGCCCAGGGCGGCGAGATCACTCCGGCCGGCTACAGGACGCAAGTGACCATGACCTTCTCACCGCTCGACGAGGGAAGTCGGACCCTGGTCGAGATAAGCGAGGAAGGCTGGCGCGAAACGCAGGGCGCGCTCGACGCCAGCTACGGCAATTGCCAGGGCTGGACGCAGATGCTGTGCGCGCTCAAGGCATGGCTCGAGCACGGCATCAATTTGCGCGACGGGATGTACAAATAGAAGGGGTGCGGGTCAGATGATGCGCAGGTCCGGCGGGAGCGTCGAGCCGCCATTGTCGCCGATGTCGACCGGCGCGCTGGTTCCGCCGTCCACCGCCGCGATCGCCTTGGCATAGGCGCGGGCAAGCTCGACATGGCTCTGCCGGGCCCGCTCGTCGGTCGCCCGCTCGGCCGCGGCCCGCTCCTCGGCTTCGCGCCGCTCGAAATATTCCCTGTTCCCCATCATCCGATCTCCCGGGGCGCATTCTAATGCCGTTTCCCCCGTTGTCGTTGATGAATGTTATATTTTTACGACACTTAGCGCTGCCGGGCGGCTAGTCCGATGGGGGGCGGAAACGGCGAGCCCTTGGCGGAACGCGTTGCTGTCTCTCAAGCGAACAGGCCGCCCGGCGAGCGAGAAAAAAGCTAACCAGAGCCACAGCTTTGACGCGGCGCCGTTGCCGCAATGCCACAAACAGGAGTAAATCAATTCGTCGATGAAATGGAACGTTTCGTCGCAGCGGCCTGGTATGTTATCCGATGCTCCAAGGAGTGTTGGATGGCCTTCGACCCTGCAGCCCGCGGCTTCCATGTCGCCTATCGCCCGGACATCGTGAACCATTGTCCGGGGTGCGGGCGCACCCATTGGTACATTGGCCGCTTCTCGGCCGAATGTGGATTTTGCGCAACAGCGCTCCCGCTTGTCGAGACTGCGCTCCTGGGTGCCGGGTCGCACAGCAGGAACAGCCGTCGCGATCGCTACGACTGGGCCGCCTGAGGTCATTTGGCGGCCGGTGCGACTGGGTACTGCGGCTTACCCGGTTGTCGTTTAGGAATGTTATGTTTTTGCGACCCTTGGCGTCGTTCCTGGCCATGTGAACGGCAAAGGCGGGGCGCTCATATCCGCCTTGGCGCTAGCGGATGAACCAGCTCGCGACTGCCAGGATTGCGGCCAGGCCGCTCACTCCGAAGGCGACCGACGTCAACATCGCCGCCGATCGGAACAGGCGGGTGTCGATCCCCGCCCCGCGCGCCTCGGCCTCGCTGGTCTTGGTGTACACCCGCCACCAGACCGCCGCTGCGGCAAGAAGGAACAGGCCGCCCAGTAGGCCGATGACATAGCTGACGTCGCGCATAACAGCATGATGGGCCTCATGGAGTGGCGCTGCAAGAGCTTCGGGCGCCGCGCGCTAATGTCTGTACAGATAAAAAGCGGAAATTAGGGGCAGGTCTAAGCGTCGGGGTTCTGAAAGAGGATCGTGACGGCTACCCCGGGTGAGTCCTTCACATGCATCTCTCCTCGAATCTGTCGGACGAGGGTTTCCACCAAGTTGTAGCCAAGCGAGCCTTCGCGGGACGCGGACATCCCGCTGCCATTGTCCCGGACACGAAATTCAATTTGTGAGCCTTCGAGCCGGCGCGCGACCACGGCAATGGTGCCGCACATTGGCGGCGGGAAGGCATGTTTAACGGCGTTCGTAATGAGCTCGGTGGCAATAATTCCTAGCGGGATGGCGACATCGGCAGGGACCGAAATGCCTTCGTCGCACTCCGCCGTGAGGGCAATGCAATCGTCTCGCTCAGTGGTCGGCCGGAGAGCCTCGCAAAGATCAACAAGATAGGTGCAGAGGCTCACCTGCTGAGCCGTCTCTGACCTGCTGAGTAGGTCGTGCACTCTCGACATCGACATGAGCCGGTCCTGGGCTTCGACGAATAGCGCCCTGACCTGTGGATCTGACTGTCGGCGCCCTTGGATTCCGAGCAGGGACGAGGCGATGGACAGGCTGTTCTTGGCACGATGGTTGACCTCGGCGAGCAGCATCTGCTTTTCCTGTACCAATCGCTCCAAGCGGTCGTTGGCGTTTTGCAGCTCCGCTGTCCTTGAGATGACCTTTGCTTCGAGCTGCTCGGTCAGATTCCGCAGGGCCTGTTCCGCCTCGTGACGGCGGGTAATGTCCAGGTACGAGAGGAAGTGGTGCAGCACGATGCCTTGCCCGTCATCAAGCGGGCTTGCGAACAGCATCGCCAGGAACGGCCGCCCATCCTTGCGATATTGGAGAATCTCGACATTTTCATCGCGTCCTTCCTCCATCGCCGCTTGATAGCGGCGGACGGTCTCCGCATTGGTCTCAGGTCCATTCATGAAATGCGGGTCTTGCCCGGTGACCTCCTCAAGCGAGTATCCGGACAGGTCCAGAAAGGCGGGGTTCGCAAAGACTATCGGATTGCCGGGGAGGGTGGCATCGGTGACGATCATCGGCATTCGCGTCAGGCGAACGGCATCGACGAAGACGCCCCCCTGCTCCCTTATATTGTCCAGCTTACGCTCAGACCGAGTCCGGTCAGGAGTGTCCGGAAGCCCCTCTTCATATTCGTTCGTCACTGCACTTACCTAACTCATGGCCGCCGCTTGATTGCGCCATCTATCTCAAAAAGCATTCGAGAACAGCAAGGATCGCCCAGTGCGCCAAGATTTCCCACAGCTGCGATTCGGTAAAAACAACTTTCCTACAGCTAACCAAACAGGTTAGCTAGTCCGCGACTCGTCAGGAAGAGGAGCGGTTAATCATGCAATCGGAAATCGACGTCGACCAATTGATCGACTCCTTGCTCGAGCGCGAGGGCGGCTATGTCAACCATCCGGCCGACCGCGGCGGGCCGACCAATTGGGGGATCACCGAGGCGGTCGCCCGGGCGCACGGCTACAAGGGCGCGATGCGAACCCTGCCGCGCTCGGAAGCGGCGGCGATCTACCGCCGGCTCTACTGGCTCCGGCCGCGGATCGACGAAGTGGCGAAAAGATCGCGCCGGATCGCCGCCGAACTGTTCGACACGGGGGTCAACATGGGGCCGGCGGTCGCCGTCACCTTCCTCCAGAGGGCGCTGTCGGCGCTCAACCGCAACGCGCGCGACTATCCCGATCTCACTCCCGACGGGCGGATCGGCCCGCAAACCCTGCAGGCGCTGGATTCCTTCCTCAAGCTTCGCGGCAAGGGAGGCGAGACGGTTCTGATGCGGGCGCTCGATGCGCTCCAGGGCGAACGCTATGTGCGCCTGGCCGAGCGGCGGCCGGCCAACGAAGCGTTCCTCTACGGCTGGCTTGCGAACCGGATTGGCACAATTGGCTAGTTCCGCGGGCGCAAAACAATGTCAACCGTGTCAACTTGCGGTCAGGGAGAATCCTATTGGCAATGCAGTCGATCGTCGCGCCGGCAGCGCAATTGCTCGACCGGGTGATCGCCGATCCCAGGGCGCGCGACAAGGCGAAGCTCGAGCTGCTCAAATTGCAAAGCGAGCAGGAGATTGAGGCGATTACCGCGCAAATGCAGGCGGTGACCGCCGAGCCAGGCTCTACCGACCCGTGGGTCAGCCGCGCCCGGCCGAGCTTCCTTTACGTCATGTACGCGCTGATCCTGTGGGCGCTGCCGATGGGGCTGGTTTCGGCTTTTTCGCCGGCCACCGCTAACGCCATCGCCGGCGGAATGAGCGCCTATTTGCGCGGGCTTCCCGAGGAGCTCTACGCTTTGTTCGGCACCGGCTATCTCGGCTACACCGCCGCCCGCGCCTGGCAGAAGGTCAGGGGTGTCGAGAGATAAGCGCGGCTTGCCGGCACGGAGCGCAGCGCCCACATCGCCCGCGATGGACGGCGGAAACAGGAGCGATGGAAGGCGGCGCCAGGGGTCGAGGGCCCGCCCCGCCTGGGCGCTCTCGCTGTTGGCGCTGACCGGTTGTACCCCGGCAAGCTTGCTGACCCAGGTCGACAGGATAACCTCCCCGAACGGAGTCCGGCGCGTCGCCGAAGGGGTCGCCTACGGCACGGAGCAGCGGCAGAAGCTGGACGTTTGGGCGCCGGCGAAGCGCGGCAGCGATGCTGCGCTGCCGGTGGTCGTTTTCTTCTACGGCGGCGGGTGGAACAGCGGCGCTCGGGGCGACTATGGCTTTGCGGGCGCCGCTTATGCGGGCAAGAACTTTGTCGCCGTGGTGCCGGACTACCGGCTGGTCCCCGACGTGCGCTTTCCGGCCTTTGTCGAGGATGGTGCGCTTGCCGTCAAATGGGCCCGCGACAATGCGGCTCGCTTTGGCGGCGATCCCGCGAGGATCAGCGTCGCCGGCCATTCTGCGGGTGCCTATATCGGCGCGATGATCGCGCTCGACCGCCGCTTCCTGCAAGGCGTCGGCGTCGATCCGGGGACGGTGCGGGCTGCAGCCTTGCTGTCGGGGCCTTACGACTTCCACCCCTTCACCGAGCCGCGCGGGCGCAACGCCTTCGGGCACTGGGCGCAACCGCTCGAGACGCAGCCGGTGAATTTCGCGCGGGCCGACGCGCCGCCGATGTTCCTTGCCCACGGCGGCAATGACCGGGTCGTCTTTCCCCGCAACAGCCGGCATCTTGCCGACCGCCTGCGCCAAGCAGGAGCACCGGCCACGTTGCGGATCTACCCCGGCGCAAGCCATGTCGATCTCGCCGCAGCGCTCGCCGGCCCATTCAGGAGACGGCTTCCGGTGCTCGACGAAAGCGCGGCGTTCCTCGAGCAACAGAGCCGCTAAGCTTGCGGGTAGCGCGGACCTGTCCCACATCGGCCAAAGGAGCGGGCGACAGATGGGTGAAAGCTGGCACGGAACCACCATCCTCGGGGTCAAGAAGGGCGGCCGGACGGTGATCGCCGGGGACGGCCAGGTCAGCCTCGGCAATACGGTGATCAAGCCCAATGCGCGCAAGGTTCGCCGGCTGGGCGAGGACGAAAAAGTCATCGCCGGCTT
>DATLGC010000079.1:0-3300 GCA_035540655.1 Sphingomicrobium sp.
AGCCTGTGCGGCGGGCGATGCACAGCGTCTTCCTGTTTCACGCCATCCCCGCCGGGATGGACATGGCCATCGTCAACGCCGGCCAGCTCGACGTTTACGACTCGATCGATCCCGAGCTTCGCGAGGCGGTCGAGGACGTGATCCTCGACCGCCGCGACGACTCCACCGAGCGGCTGGTCGAGCTCGCCGATCGTTTCCGCGGCACCGACGCCGCCGCCGAGAAGGCGCAGGCGGAATGGCGCAGTTTGCCGGTCGGCGAGCGCCTGTCCTACGCCCTGGTCAAGGGTATCGACGCCCATATCGTCGACGATACCGAAGAAGCCCGCCGGCTTTTCGCACGGCCGATCGAGGTGATCGAAGGGCCGCTGATGGACGGGATGAACCACGTCGGCGACCTGTTCGGCTCGGGCAAGATGTTTCTGCCCCAGGTGGTAAAGTCGGCGCGGGTGATGAAGAAGGCGGTCGCCCACCTCATCCCCTTCATCGAGCAGGAGAAGGAGGCGACGGGAGCGACCCAGGGCAAGGGCCGGATCGTCATGGCCACCGTCAAGGGCGACGTTCACGATATCGGCAAGAACATCGTCGGCGTCGTCCTGCAGTGCAACGGCTTCGAGGTGGTTGACCTGGGGGTGATGGTGCCATGGCAGGACATCTTGCAGGCGGCGAACGACAACAATGCCGACATGATCGGGCTGTCCGGCCTGATCACGCCCTCGCTCGACGAAATGGTGACGGTCGCGACCGAGATGCAGCGCCTCGGCCTCAATGTCCCCCTGCTGATCGGCGGAGCGACCACCAGCAAGGCCCATACCGCCCTGCGTATCGACCCGGCCTACGAGGGCCCGGTCATTCACGTGCTCGACGCCAGCCGCGCCGTCGGAGTCGCCTCAAGCCTCGTCTCGGACACCCAGCGCGAGCCGCTGATCGGCAAGACCGCCGACGAATATGACGCCCTCCGCGCTGCCCGCTCTCGCAGCGGCCACAGCGAGCTCGCGACGCTTGGCGAGGCCCGGGTCAATGCCTTCCCTTATGATCCTGCTGGCCAGGCGCCGCCGCCGCGCATGCCGGGCCTGCACCAGTTCGGCGAATGGCCGCTGCGCGACCTCAAGGCGTCGATCGACTGGACGCCTTTTTTCCGCGCCTGGGAGCTGGCCGGCAATTACCCGGCAATCCTCGATGATCCGGTGGTCGGGGAAAGCGCGACGAGCCTGTTCGCCGATGCTCAGGCGATGCTCGATCAGCTGATCGCCGAGCGCTGGCTTACTCCGAGCGCCACCGTCGGCCTGTGGCGCTGCCGGCGAGAGGGCGACGACATTATCGTGTTCCCCGGCGAAGGCCGGGGTCCAGGCTCAACAGAAGACCGGCGCGAAGCGCCGCCTGGGCCCCGGCCTTCGCCGGGGAACAGTCAAATTGGAATCCGCCTCCCCTTCCTCCGCCAGCAGGTGAAGAAGAGGGAGGGGCGCCCGAACCTCTGCCTCGCCGATTTCATCGCGCCCGAAGGCGAGGACTGGATCGGCGGCTTCGCGGTCGGCATCCACGGGCTCGAGCCCCATCTGGAGCGCTTCCGCCAAGCCAATGACGATTATTCCGACATCCTGTTAAAGGCGCTCGCCGACCGGCTGGCCGAAAGCTTCGCCGAGGTGCTCCATGCCGAGGTGCGCAACAGGCTGTGGGGCTATGCCGACGAGCATCTGTCCAATGCCGACCTGATCCGCGAGAAATTCCAGGGTATCAGGCCCGCACCCGGCTACCCGGCCTGCCCCGACCACAGCCTCAAGCCGATCCTGTTCGACATGCTCGGCCGCGATCCCGGCGGAGTGACCCTGACCGAGAATTTCGCCATGCTTCCGACCTCGGCCGTATCGGGCTTCTATTTCGCCCACCGCGACAGCCAGTATTTCGGAGTCGCCCGCATCGGCCGCGACCAGCTCGAGGAATATGCGCAGCGCCGCGACGTCGACATCGACTGCGCGGAGCGCTGGCTTCGGCCGAATCTGGATTGAAAAAATATTGCGCAGAGGCGCAGAGATGTTTGAGCTGCAATGCCCTCTCTGCGTCTCCGCGTCTCTGCGCGAACCAATTTGCAGCCGATGGAATTGGCTGTAGCGCTGCCTCGATGCTCCGACGGCTTTTAATCCTCCTCGCGCTGCTGCTGGTACCAGCCGTGGCCCCGGCACGCGGGATCGAGCCGCAGCTGGTCGCCGAAGGCCCTGCTCCGCCCGGCGGCGAGGTCGAGCTCGCCATCCACATGCGGACCAATCCCGGCTGGCACGGCTATTGGCTCAACCCCGGCGATGCCGGCTTGCCGATGCAGGTGAAGTGGCAGCTTCCGCCCGGCTTCCAGGTCAGCGAGCTGCGCTATCCGGTGCCGACCCGCCTCACCATCGGCGACCTGATGAACTTCGTCTACAAGGGCGATTATGCGGTCCTCGTCCGGCTCACCGTTCCTCCGACGGCGAGCGGGACGGTGGCGATCCGCGCCCAGGCCAGCTGGCTGGCCTGCACCGACAAGGTTTGCGTCCCCGAAAGCGGCAGCTTCGGCCTCGGCTTGCCCGTCGGCCATGGCGAAGCGGTGAACCGCTCAATGTTCGACCAATGGCGCCGGGCGCTGCCGCAACCGCTGACCACTGCCGCGACCTTCGAGGCGGCTCCGGGCAGGCTGCGTCTGGCATTCCCCCTGCCGGCGAACGTTCACGTCGGCGACGCTTATGTCTTCCCCGTGACCGACGGAATCGTCGAATATGCCGGCGAGCAGGATTTACGGCGCAGCGGGGACCGGCTGATCGCCGAAATTCCGCTGCGGGGTGAGCCGCGGCAGCAGTTCGCTGGAATCCTCGCGCTCGGCGACGGGCGCGGCCTCGCTTTCGAAGCGGTCCCCGGGCCAGTGCCGGAAGGCGGCCGCCTGATCCGTGACCTGGGCGCGCAGGCAATTCTGCTGGCGGTGCTCGGAGCGATCGCCGGCGGCCTGTTGCTCAACCTGATGCCCTGCGTCTTCCCGATCCTGGCGCTCAAGGCGCTGCATCTGGTGAGGAGCGGCGGCGAGGAAAGCGAGGCTCGGCGCGACGCGCTCGCCTACACCGCCGGGGCGGTGGTCGGCACGGGGGCGCTCGGCGCCGCCTTGCTCGCTCTTCGCGCCGGCGGAAGCGCGGCCGGATGGGCCTTCCAGCTCCAGGACCCGCGAACGATCCTCTTCCTGATGCTGCTGGCGACGGCGATCGCCCTCAACCTGCTTGGGCTGTTTCGATTGCCGGTGGTCGCCGGAAACGCTTCGCCAAAGGGAAGCTTCGGCACCGGCGCGCT
>DATLGC010000080.1:0-10819 GCA_035540655.1 Sphingomicrobium sp.
CAGCCGATGGCGTTCGCGCTTGGCGACCGGCAGGCAATAGGAATGCGGCCTCAGCCCGCCGTCGAACATGGCGTTGCGGTTGATGATCAAATGGTGCGGGGTGACGGTGGCGGCGACGTTCTCCCCGCTCGCCTGGACGAACTCGGCGGCGTCCGCCGTGGTGATATGCTCGAGCACGATTTTGAGCTCGGGAAAATCGCGCATCAGCGGCGTCAGCACCCGCTCGATGAACACCGCCTCGCGGTCGAAGACGTCGACCCCGGGGTCGGTCACCTCGCCATGGACGCACAGCACCATGCCGATGCGCTGCATCCGCTCGAGCGCGCGATGGATGTTGTCGACGTCGGTCACTCCGCTGGCGCTGTTGGTCGTCGCTCCGGCCGGATAGAGCTTGGCGGCGACCCAGGCGCCCTCGCCATGGCCGCGCTCGATCTCGTCCGGGTCCGTCCGGTCGGTCAGGTAGCAGGTCATCAGCGGAGTGAATCCGGGACCCGCCGCATCGACGATCCTTTGCCGGTAGTCGGCCGCGGCATCGACGCTGGTCACCGGCGGCACCAGATTGGGCATGATGATCGCCCGCGCGAACTGGCGCGCCGTATAGGGTGCGACCGCCTTCAGCATGTCGCCGTCGCGTAGATGCACGTGCCAGTCGTCCGGCCGGCGAATGGTCAGGGATTCAACGCTCATGCAACCCTCAGCCGTTCGGGCTGAGCTTGTCGAAGCCCTGTCCTTCGCCGTTGGACAACAGAGCAGCCCTTCGACAGGCTCAGGGCAAACGGTTATTGGAAAAACCGTCCGGTACCCCCTAACTCACTCACATGCCCGCCACCACCCTCACCGACCGCGCAGTCCTGCGTCTATCCGGCGAGGATGTGCGCGGCTTCCTCCAGGGTCTCGTCACCAATGACGTAACCGGCCAGCTGCCGGTCTGGGCCGGGCTGCTGACCCCGCAAGGCAAGTGCCTGTTCGATTTCATCGTCTGGGCCGATGGAGACGACCTGCTGATCGATTGCGAGGCCGACGCAGCCGACGACCTCATGAAGCGGCTGTCGATCTATCGCCTGCGCCGTCCGATCGTCATCGAGCGGGACAAGTCGCTTGCCGTCAACTGGTCGTCGGATGGAACCGAGGGCGTGCCAGATCCCCGCTTGGCCGCGCTCGGGCAAAGATGGCTCGAGCCGTGTGCCCCTGCGGAGGCAGGGGCCCAGTCCGGTGAAGCCGTTGAAGCGCTCCGCGCGCCTAGGCTCCTGCCTTCGCAGGAGCACGTTTGGCGCGAGCACCGCCTTCGCCTCGGCGTCTGCGAGGGCCGAGTGGAGCTTGGCGATCTGCTCTGGCTCGAATGCAACGCTACGGAATTGAACGGGGTCAGCTTCACGAAGGGCTGCTTCGTCGGCCAGGAGAATACCGCCCGGATGAACTGGCGAAGCAAGGTCAACCGCCGGCTCGTCGTTGTCGAAACTGGCGCGCCCGGGCCGCGAACGCGCATCCATTATCCCGAGCTCGGACTTGCTGTCGACCATCGCCGCATCGACGATCTTGCCGGGGCGATCATCCCTGGCTGGCTTGAGGCCGCGCTCGCTCAGCCGAGCACCGCATAAGCGCGGACGGGAAAGCTGCCCATCCCGGCGATCTTCGGCGGAACGGCGGAAACGCGGAAGCCCTCGTCGGGAAGCTGGCCGAGCCCGGTCATATGCTCGCAGATCGGGATGCCGGCGGCGAGCAGCGTGCTGTGCACGGGTCGCACGCGGGTCCGCGTGTCGTCGATATTGTAGCTGTCGATGCCGACCAGCGCGGCGCCGTTCCCGGCCAGCCAGTCCGCCGCCTCGGCAGTGAGGAACGGGTGTCCTTCCGAATAGCGATCGGTGCGCCAGTGGCGGTCCCAGCCGGTATGGACAAGGACCGCCTTGCCCGCCACGTCGCGCCCGGCAAGGTCGCCGACGTCGACCGCGAGATCATTCTCCCAGGGCTTGCGGACGACGATCCCGGGAAGGTCGGCGAGCGATTCGAGCTTCAGCTCGGCCAGGTCTTCCCCGTCGGCAAAGCGATGGAACGGCGCGTCGACATAGGTGCCGGTGTTGGCGACCATATCGATCCGGCCGATGTGGAAGGTCGAGCCGTCGTCGTAATTTTCGGCCGAGCCCTGGCGAGTCCAGAAATCGCAGATGTGCGGCCCCGGGAACCCCTTATAGGTCGTCATGCCATGCTCGATCACATGGCTGAGGTCGACGATCTCCGCCTTTGCCTGATCCGCCACAACGCAACTCCCCCGATCAGCATCCAGATAACATTGAGCGCCGCCGACGGGATCGCCCCGTGCCACCAGCCGTTGACGATGAAGCCGGCGGCGCCGGCGACGTTCATCGCCTGATAGATCGGCGACTGGCCGGTCAGCCGGCCCATCGACAGCAGCAGGTAGGCGCCAAGGATCAGCGAGGCGCCCGCCCAGCCGGCGATCTCGACGGCGATCTCGACTGCGCTCAGCTCGCCAATCTCCGCAGCACGAACGGCAGGATTCCGCCCGAGCGGAAATATTCGAGCTCGTTATAGGTGTCGATCCGGCAGCGGGCGGTGAAGGTGAACTCGCTCTTGTCCTCGCGGCGCACGGTGACCTCGACGTCCTGCCTCGGTTTCAGTTCGGCAATGCCGGTGATCGTATATTTCTCGTTTCCGGTCAGTCCGAGCATGGCGGCGCCCTCGCCGTCCTCGAACTGGAGCGGCAGGACTCCCATCCCGACCAGGTTGGACCGGTGGATTCGCTCGAAACTCTCGGCGATCACTGCCCGGACGCCGAGCAGCACCGTCCCCTTGGCCGCCCAGTCGCGCGAGCTGCCGGTGCCATATTCCTTGCCGGCAATGACCACCAATGGCCGCTCGTCCTGCTTGTACAGCATCGCCGCATCGTAGATCGGCATGACCTCGCCGGTCGGCGCGTAGCGGGTGAAGCCCCCTTCGACATTGTCGAGCATCCTGTTGCGGATGCGGATGTTGGCGAAGGTGCCGCGCATCATCACCTGATGGTTGCCGCGCCTTGCGCCGTAGCTGTTGAACTCGCCGCGCGACACGCCCTTGTCGAGCAGGTAGCGCCCGGCCGGGCTGTCGGGCTTGATCGCGCCGGCCGGCGAAATGTGGTCGGTGGTGATGGAATCGCCGAACACCGCCAGCGGCCGCGCCCGCTCGATGTCGCCCGGCGGCACCGGCTCCATGCTGATGTCGGTGAAATAGGGCGGGTTCTGGATATAGGTCGATTCTGCCGGCCAGCCGTAGGTCGCGCCGCCGCTCACCTCGATCGCCCGCCAGCGATCGTCGCCGCTGTAGACATCGGCATAGCGGCTGCGGAACATGTCGGAATTGACGTGCTGGTCAATCAGCGCGCGGATTTCCTCGTTGGTCGGCCAGATGTCCTTCAGATAGACCGGCTCGCCGTTGCTAGCGGTTCCGATCGGCTCGGACGTCATGTCGGCGCGCACCGTGCCCTTGAGCGCATAGGCGACGACCAGGGGCGGCGAGGCGAGGTAATTGGCGCGGCAGTCGGGCGACACCCGGCCTTCGAAATTGCGGTTGCCCGACAGCACGCTGACCGCGATCAGGTCGTTCTCGTTGACCGCCCTGCTGATCGGCTCGGCCAGCGGTCCGCTATTGCCGATGCAGGTCGTGCAGCCGTAGCCGACGAGGTCGAAGCCGAGCGCGTCGAGGTCCTCGGCGAGCCCGCTCGCCTCGAGATAGTCGGTGACCACCTTGCTTCCGGGCGCAAGGCTGGTCTTGACCCACGGCTTGCTGGTCAGGCCTTTCTCCCGCGCCTTCCGGGCGACCAGCCCGGCGGCGACCAGCACCGACGGGTTGGACGTGTTGGTGCAGCTGGTGATTGCGGCGATGACGACGTCGCCGCTGCCCAGGTCGAAATCCTCGCCTTCGACCGCAACGCGCGGATCGTCGTGCTTCTTGTAGACCTTCTCGAGGTCGGCGTTGAAATCTTCGTCGACCTTCGACAGCGGCACCCGGTCCTGCGGACGCTTGGGACCGGCCAGCGACGGCTCGATCGAATCCATGTCGAGCTCGAGCGTGTCGGTGAACAATGGCTCGGGAGTCGAACTGTCGCGCCACAACCCCTGCGCCTGGCAATAGGCCTTGACCAATTCGATCCGCTCCTCGTCGCGGCCGGTGAAGCGCAGATATTCGACCGTCCGTTCGTCGACCGGGAAGAAACCGCAGGTCGCGCCATATTCCGGCGCCATGTTGGCGATGGTCGCACGGTCGGCGAGGCTGAGCGAGTCGAGACCCGGGCCGTAGAATTCGACGAAGCGGCCGACCACGCCCTTGGCGCGGAGCATCTGGGTGACGGTCAGCACCAGGTCGGTGGCGGTGATCCCTTCCCGAAGCTCGCCCGACAGGCGGAACCCGACGACTTCGGGGATCAGCATGCTGACCGGCTGGCCGAGCATCGCCGCCTCGGCCTCGATCCCGCCGACTCCCCAGCCGAGCACTCCGAGGCCGTTGACCATCGTCGTGTGGCTGTCGGTTCCGACCAGGGTGTCGGGGTAAGCAAGGGTTTCGCCGTCCGAACCATCGCTCGTCCACACGCATTGGGCGACATATTCGAGATTGACCTGGTGGCAGATGCCGGTCCCGGGGGGCACCACCTGGAAATTGTCGAACGCGCTGGCGCCCCATTTGAGGAATTCGTAACGCTCCTGGTTGCGGGCATATTCGAGCTCGACGTTGCGCTCGAAGGCGCGCGGATTGCCGAATTCGTCGACCATCACGCTATGGTCGATGACCAGATGAACCGGCACCAGGGGATTGATCTTCTGCGGGTCGCCGCCGAGCTTTTCCATCGCATCGCGCATCGCCGCCAGATCGACCACCGCCGGGACGCCGGTGAAGTCCTGCATCAGCACCCGCGCCGGCCGATACTGGATCTCGCGCGAGATTCTCCGCTCACTGAGCCAGTCGGCCATGCATTGCAGGTCTTCGCGAGTGACGGTCTTCCCGTCCTCGAAGCGCAGCAGATTTTCCAGCAGCACCTTCATAGAGAAGGGCAGCCGGGACACGTCGCCGATCGCCTCGGCCGCCTTCGGAAGCGAGTAATAGGTGTAGCGTCTGGAGCCGACCTCGAGAGTCGAACGGGTGTTCAAACTGTCCTGGCCGGTCGGGATCATCATCAGTCCTTGAAAGGTGGGCTCGCCAGGCGAGGTGGCGATGGCCGCGCCCTTAGCAAGGCCCCCGCGGCAGGCAAAGGGCTTCCGGCTTTGGCCCGCCCGGCGGACAGTCGGGCACGATTTGCCGCGCGGAGCATTTTACCCCAAACCAACTCGGCCGGAGGACCGCCAGTGACAATCGCGCGTATCGCTATCGCCCTAGCCGGCGCCTGCCTCGCCTCGGCGCCCGCCGCCGCCGGTGAGATTTTCGGCGGGGTGTATGTCCACGACGTCGACACCCCGCTGAGCCGGAGCGGAATCGAAGGCGGGCTGGACCTTCAGCTCGGCTGGCGCGGCGGGCGGATCGCCGGCACTCCGCTCCAGCCCTACATTTACGGTTCCGCCCACACCAAGGGGCGGACCCATTTCGCCGCCGCGGGCCTGTCTGCCAGGTTCGGCGACCAATTCTTCATTCGCCCCGGCGTCGGCTTGGCCGTCCACAGCGGATCGGCGCGCAAGTTCCAGGATCCGACCAATGACCGGATCGATTTCGGCAACCGCATCCTGTTCGCGCCCGAGCTGGGCGTCGGAGCCCGGATCGGTCCGCGCACCTCGCTCGAGGCGAGTTGGGTGCACCTCAGCCACGCGCAGCTGTTCGGCCGCCAGAACCCCGGCATGGACAGCATCGGAATGCGGCTTACGGTCGAGCTGCCCTGAGCAGTCGAACCTATCGAATCGCCCTCAGCAGCTCGAGGTGATGGCGGACGACGGGAGCGACATTGGTCGCCACTGAGCGGAGCGTCGGGCTTTGCCCGCTTGCGGCGAAGCTGCCGTGAAGACGAAGCGCGGATTCGTGGACCGCGATCTGCTGCCGCCGATAGGTTGGATCGAAGTCCGGCGCGCCGATCAATTCGCGGATCATCGCCTCATGTTCGGGCAACAATGAGGCGCGCGGCAGGAGGTCGAGCCTGCGCCCCGCATAGGACAATTGCGCCGAGGTCCCCCGGTGGGCGCTGATCATCATCCGGGCGAAATCGCGCAGCCTTTCATCCCGCGCGCGGATCAGCGCCAGCTCGGCCGAGCGGATCTCGAACAGGTCGATCGACGAGGCAGTGGCGACATATTCCGCCGCCGACGGCGCTGGCGGCGCCGGCCTCGTCTCGGGCCGGGCAGCCGCCGCCGGCTGCTCGCGCACCGACTCGGGCGTCGCCTCGCCGGTCGCGCAGCCGGCGATCGCGACGATGGCAAGACCGGACATCGCGGCCGCCGAATAAGGGCAGCGCAGCTTCATCGTCCGATCATCGCTTCGGGGCGAACGACTCGGTCGAAGGTTTCCTCATCGATCAGCCCCAGCTCCAGCCCGGCCTCCTTGAGCGTGCTGCCGTTCTTGTGCGCATGCTTGGCGATCGCCGCGGCATTGTCATAGCCGATCTCCGGCGCCAGCGCCGTTACCAGCATCAGCGACCGGTCGAGCAGGTCCGCGATCCGTTTCTCGTCGGGCTCCATGCCCTCGAGCGCGCGCTCGGTGAAACTCTCCATGCCGGTTGCGAGCAGGTCGATCGAGCGGACGACATTGGCTCCGATCAGTGGCTTGAAGACGTTCAACTCCATATGGCCCTGGAGGCCGCCGACCGTCACCGCGACATGATTGCCCATCACCTGCGCGGCGACCATGGTCAGCATCTCAGCCTGGGTCGGATTGACCTTGCCCGGCATGATCGAGCTCCCCGGCTCATTCTCGGGAAGCTTGAGCTCGCCAAGCCCGCAGCGCGGTCCGGAACCGAGCAGGCGGATATCGTTGGCGATCTTGCTCAGCGACACGGCGAGCGTGTTGAGCGCGCCGGACAGCTCCACCAGAGTATCGTGCGCGGCCAGTTCGGCGAACTTGTTCGGCGCCGAAGTGAACGGCAGCTGCGTGAGCTCCGCCACCTCCTCGGCGAAGGCCTCGGCAAATCCCTTGGGCGCGTTGAGCCCGGTTCCGACCGCGGTCCCGCCCTGCGCCAGCCGGCAGAGGCGCGGCAGCAGACCCTCGACCCGGTCGATATTGTCCCCGATCTGCGCCGCATAGCCGGAAAATTCCTGGCCCAGAGTCAGCGGAGTCGCGTCCTGGAGATGGGTCCGGCCGATCTTGACGATTGCGTCCCAGCGGCCGGCAAGATCGTCGAGCTTGGCATGAAGCTTCGTCATCGACGGCAGCAGCCTCGAGTTCACTGCCCGGGCGGCGGCAATGTGCATCGCGCTTGGGAAACTGTCGTTCGATGACTGCCCCTTGTTGACATGGTCGTTGGGGTGAACCGGCGCCTTGCCGCCGCGCTTGCCGGTCAGGGTCTCGTTGGCCCGTCCGGCGATCACCTCGTTAGCGTTCATGTTCGACTGGGTGCCCGATCCGGTCTGCCAGATGACCAGCGGGAATTGATCGTCGAGATCGCCGCGAGCGACCTCCGCCGCTGCCTTCTGGACGGCCTCGGCGATGGCGGGATCGAGCAAACCGAGCCTGGCGTTCACCGCCGCCGCGGCCTGCTTCACCAGCCCGAGCGCATGGACGATCTCGATCGGCATCCGCTCGCGCTGGCCGAACGGGAAATTGCCGATCGACCGCTCGGTCTGGGCGCCCCAATAGCTGTCGGCGGGAACCTCGATCGGACCGAAGCTGTCACTTTCGCTGCGGGTGGTCATGGGTCCCCTTTAATCGTCATTCCCGCGAAAGCGGGAATCCCCTTCTCTTCAACAGTCGCTAGAAGGAAGACGGATGGCGGATCAAGTCCGGCATGACCGGGAACCGCGCCTCACTTCTTGCGCGTGAAATCGACGCTGACGACGTTGGACCCGTCCTCGGGAACCGCCGCCCCGGCTTCCGCATCCTCATTCTCCGGCTGGTCATGCTCCTCTGGCACGACCTCCCCGCCTTCGGCCTGGAAGGTCAGCGAGAATTCGACGGCCGGGTCGTGGAACCGGGTGACGGCGGCGAACGGAACCTCGAGCATCGAGGCCATGCCGCCGAACGACAGGCCGACGCTGAACATGTCCTGCTCGACCTTCAGGTCCCAGAAGCGATGCTGGAGGACGATCGTCATTTCGTCCGGGAACCGCTCGATCAGATGCTTGGGAATCGAAACGCCCGGCATCCGGGTCTTGAAGGTGATGTAGAAATGATGGTCGCCGGGGAGCCCGCCCGAATGCTCAACCTCGCGCAGCACCCGTCCGACGACGTCGCGGAGCGCCTCCTGAACGATCTCGTCGTAAGGGATCAGGCTTTCTGCGGGCGCTTCGCTCATCGTGCTTTCGTGGTAACGAGCGTCCCGGCCGGGTCAAGCGGAGTCCGTCATGCCGATCGACGCAACGCAACAATATGACGATGGGAACATCTTCGCCCGAATCCTTCGCGGCGAGCTCCCGTGCAAGAAGGTCTACGAGGACGAGCACGTCCTCGCCTTCCACGACATCAACCCGATGGCTCCCGCCCACATCCTTGTGATTCCCAGGGGCGCATATGTCAGCTGGGACGATTTTTCGTCGAAGGCGAGCCCCGCAGAGATCGCCGGCTTCGTCCGAGCAGTCGGCCACGTCGCCCGCGAGGCGGGCCTGGTCGAAGGCGGCTACCGGCTGCTCGCCAACATTGGCCGGGACGGAGGCCAGGAAGTGCCGCACCTCCATGTCCACATCTTTGGCGGCCGGCCGCTCGGGCCAATGCTTGCGCGCTGAAGGAACAAGGCTAAACCACGACAGTATTGAGCCGGGTCAAGGGGAGTAGCGAAGATGGTGGCAGCAACCGAGACTCCGGCCCACGCCCATTGGTCGTCGCGCCTCGCCTTCGTCCTTGCCGCCGTCGGCTCGGCGGTCGGCCTTGGCAATCTCTGGCGCTTCCCGACCGAGGCCGGAGCCAATGGCGGCGGCGCCTTCGTCCTCATCTACATCCTCTGCGTCGCCCTGATCGGCGCGCCGCTTCTGCTTTCCGAAACGATCATCGGCCGTCACGGCCAGCGCAACGCGGTGTCGAGCACCGTCTTCCTTGCCCACCAGTCGAATGCCTCGGGCGGCTGGGCGGCACTTGCCTGGTTCGGAATGCTGGCATCCTTCATGGTCTTGACCTTCTATTCCGTGGTCGCCGGCTGGGTGCTCTACTTCATCGGCGCCACCGCCGCCGACTGGTTCGGAGCTTTGTTCGCCGGGCAGCCGCTCGCCGGCGCCTTCGCCGACGGCACGGTCGAGGACATCCAGGCGATGATGCCGACCCTGTTCGGCGACCCGCTGCGCCTGCTCGCCATGCATTTCATCTTTGCCTCCCTGACGATCTTCGTCGTCGCCAGGGGAGTCAACCAGGGGATCGAGAAGGCGGCGACCTGGCTGATGCCGGCCTTTTTCATCCTGCTGGTCGTCATCACCCTCTATTCGGTGGTTACCGGCGATCTCGCCGCCGCGGCATCCTTCCTGTTCACGCCCGACTTCAGCCGGGTGCTCGAGCCCGGGGTGCTGAACTCGGCGCTGGGCCAGGCCTTCTTCTCGCTCAGCCTCGGCTCGGCGATCATGGTCACCTACGGCGCCTACGCCTCGCGCGAAACCAACCTGGGCAACACCAGCGGGATCATCGCCGCCGCCGACACCAGCGTGGCGATCATCGCGGGCCTCGCGATCTTCCCGATCGTGTTCGCGGTCGGGCTGGATCCCGCCGCCGGCCCGACCCTGATGTTCCAGACCCTGCCAACGGCCTTCCACACCATGCCGGCGGGAAGTTTGGTCGCAATGCTGTTCTTCGTGCTCGCTTTCTTCGCTGCGCTCACCTCGTCGGTATCGCTGCTCGAAGTGGTGGTCGCCTGGGTCAGCGAGCGATTCGGAGTGCGCCGGCCGCTGGCGGCAATCGCCATCGGCGCCGGCTTCTTCGTCATCGGCCTGTTCTCGATCTTCGCCTTCAACATCTGGGAGCATCACCGCCCGCTGTCGTTCGTCCCCGGCTTCGAGAACGCCAATTGGTTCGACGTGTTCGACGGCGTCACCGGCCGGATCCTGCTGCCGTTGTCGGGGCTGATCACCGCCATCTTCATCGGCTGGGTCGCCGACCGCCGGCTGGTCGATCCGGAAACCGGGCTGAGCTCCTCCGGACTCCTCCCCGTCTGGCGATTCCTGGTCGCCTGGCTGTGCCCGATCGCGGTCGGACTGATCCTCCTGTTCAGCCTGTTCCCGCAGCTCATCGCCACCAGCTGAACCCGCCCGGCCAGGCGGGCGTGGAATGGCCACTTCCACGCCGCCAAACCATGGGCTAAGCCGGGCGCCTCAGGCGCGTAACGGGGAGGGGCTCAGTGTCAGCAGCACAGGCGGATGCGGCCGCGGTTCAACCGGCCACGGTCGGGTTCATCGATCACGTAACCAACGTCTCCGATTTCATCTGGGGCGGCACCTGGAACGGCGAGCAGGCGATCCCGCTGCCGCCGATGATCCTGATCCTGCTCGGCATCGGCCTGTTCATGATGATCGGGCTGCGCTTCTACCCGATCCGCTACCTGTGGCCTGCCTTCAAGGGAGTCTTCACCAAGACCGGTGAGCGCGGAGCCGGCGAAATTTCGCCGTTCGCGGCATTGTCGACCGCTCTGTCAGGCCAGGTCGGAACCGGCAACCTCGCCGGAGTCGCCACCGCCATCGTGCTGGGCGGCCCGGGCGCCATCTTCTGGATGTGGGTCACCGCGCTGATC
>DATLGC010000081.1:0-5991 GCA_035540655.1 Sphingomicrobium sp.
GTCGAGTTCGCCTGGGTGAAGGTCGCCCGGATCTGGGGAAGCTCCGCGAGCTTGTCGCCCAGCGAGACATTGCCCTGGTTCGAAAGGTCCTGAATGCCGACCGAGGTAACCGGGATCGGCGACACGAGCGTCGGCCGGATGATGCGGGTGCCGGTGACGACGATCGCGCCTTGCTGCGCCGGCTGCTCGCGGGTCTGACCGGATTCGAGCTCAACCTCGTCTTGCGCGAGCACGGCAGGATCGGCCGGGTCCGCAGCCTGGCCGGGCTGGCCGGTCGGGTCCTGCTGCTGGGCGAGAGCTACGGTAGTTGATACATCGGCTGCTGCGGCCGGGGCGGCGACGAGCATCGCCGCCGTCGAAACGGAAGTCAGTGCAATGAGAGTTGAGCGACGCATGAGGATTCCTAATGCTGAGTGGGATCGCCCGCTTCATTGCAAAAGGATCGTCGGCTGAGAACTGCCGATTGGACTGGAGACGCTGTTTGAGGCGTCAGTGTCACATTAAGGCAACATTAATGCCCAATCCTTGCCCGCCGCCAGTTACTCAAGTTAAACTGTTGTTTTCCCGACAAACTTAGTAACGGTAATGTTCGGGCTTGAAGGGCCCCTCCGGCCCCACCCCGATATAGGCCGCCTGCTTCTCGCTCAGCTGGGTCAGCTTGACCCCTAGCTTGTCGAGATGGAGCCGGGCGACCTTCTCGTCGAGGTGCTTGGGCAGCACATAGACGTCGTTCTTATACTGGTCGGCCTTGGTCCACAGCTCAATCTGCGCAAGCACCTGATTGGTGAAGGATGAACTCATGACGAAGCTCGGATGGCCGGTCGCGTTGCCAAGGTTGACCAGCCGGCCCTTCGACAGGACGATGATCTTCTTGCCATCAGGGAACTCGACCTCGTCGACCTGCGGCTTGATCTCCGTCCACTTCATATTGGCCAGGGCGCCGATCTGAATCTCGCTGTCGAAGTGGCCGATGTTGCAGACGATCGCCATGTTCTTCATCGCCCGCATGTGGTCGAGCGTAATCACGTCCATGTTGCCGGTCGCGGTGCAGAAGATGTCGGCCCGCTTGACCGCATCCTCCATGGTCACGACCTCATAGCCTTCCATCGCCGCCTGGAGCGCGCAGATCGGGTCGATTTCGGTGACCAGAACGCGGGCGCCGCCATTGCGAAGCGACTGGGCCGACCCCTTGCCGACATCGCCGAAGCCGGCGACGCAGGCGACCTTTCCGGCGAGCATGACGTCGGTCGCCCGACGGATGGCGTCGACCAGGCTTTCACGGCAGCCGTAGAGGTTGTCGAACTTTGACTTGGTGACGCTGTCGTTGACGTTGATCGCCGGGAACGGCAGCTTGCCCCGCTTGGCGAGATCGTAGAGGCGGTGCACGCCGGTTGTCGTCTCCTCCGAGACTCCGCGGATGTTCTCGACCGTCTTTGTCAGATAGCCGGGCCGATCTTTTAGAAAGCGCCGAAGCGTCGCGACGAACACTTCTTCTTCCTCGTTCGATGGGGCGAACAGCTCCTCGCCCTGCTCGACCCGCGCGCCCCACAGCGCGAACATGGTGGCGTCGCCGCCATCGTCGAGGATCATGTTGGCGGTCGTGTCCTGCCCCCAGTCGAAGATCCTGGTGACGTAATCCCAATATTGCTCGAGCGTCTCGCCCTTGACCGCGAAAACCGGGATTTCGCGCGCCGCGATGGCCGCGGCTGCATGGTCCTGGGTCGAGAAGATGTTGCACGACGCCCAGCGGACCTCGGCGCCAAGCTCGACCAGCGTCTCGATCAGCACCGCCGTCTGGATGGTCATATGAAGCGAGCCGGTGATGCGCGCCCCTTCGAGCGGCCTCGACTCGCCATATTCCTCGCGCAGTGCCATCAAGCCCGGCATCTCGGTCTCGGCGATCTCGATTTCCTTGCGGCCGAAATCAGCAAGGCTGAGGTCCTTGACCAGAAAGTCATTGAAACGGGTGTCAGCCTGGGTCGCCACGTCGAAATCTCCGGTGTTTGCTGGGTGCGCGAGTTGCCGCTCGGTCGCCCAGGCCCTAGCCGCAGCGGCTCCCGAAGGCAAATATAAAGAATTCTTTATATGTTGGTCAGGCGGCCCCGGTTTCGCTCGACAGCAAGCGCGGGTCCACTCCTTCGGTTTTGAAGGCGGCCGCCCAGCGCTCATCGGTCGGAGCGTCGAACAGGATCGCCTCGCTGCCGGCCGCAGCGAACCAGCCATGGCGAGTCATTTCCTCATCCAGTTGGCCCGCGCCCCAGCCGGCGTAGCCGAGCGCGACGATCCACCGCGACGGGCCGCGCCCGCCCGCGATCGCCTTCAGGACGTCGATGGTGCCGGTCATCGCGCACAGGTCGGCGACCTGGAGCGTGTCCTGCCCGCCCCAGTCGGTCGAATGAAGGACGAACCCCCTGCCCGGCTCGACCGGCCCGCCATGGTGAACCGCGCAGTCGGGAGCCACGCCTGGATCGATGTCGAGCTGTGCGAGAAGCGTTCGAAAGCCGAGGCCGGCGCGCTTTTGGCCGATGCCGATCCCGACCGCGCCCTGCTCGTCGTGGGCGCAGATCGCGATCACCGCCCGCTCGAAGCGAGGATCGGCCATTCCCGGCATCGCCAGTAACAATCTGCCGGTGAGGAATGGCGCCTGATCCATTGCCCGAGAATGGGCGTGGCGGGCGCTGCCCGCAAGGCTTGAGGCGCACTTCACCCGAGCCTATGGCCAATGCAATCCAACAGCCCCAGGAGAAGAAAAGATGACCATTTCGGTCGGTGACCAAATTCCCGACGTTTCGCTGGCGATCGCCACTGCCGATGGTCCGCAGCCGACCACGAGCGGCGAATATTTCAAGGGCAAGCGAGTCGCCCTGTTCGCGGTGCCGGGAGCCTTCACCCCGACCTGCTCGGCAAGGCACCTGCCCTCCTTCGTCGAGAAAGCGGCCGAATTGAAGGCCAAGGGCGTCGAGGAGATCGCCTGCATTTCCGTCAACGACCCATTCGTCATGGCCGCCTGGAACAAGAGCGACGGTTCCAGCGACATCACCATGCTGGCCGATGGCAACGGCGCCTTCGCCGAGGCCATCGGTCTGACCATGGACGGCAGCAAGTTTGGCATGGGCAAGCGAAGCCAGCGCTATTCGATGGTGGTCAACGACGGGGTGGTCGAACAGCTCAACGTCGAGGCTCCGGGCGAATATCGCGCTTCGAGCGCCGAGCATCTGCTCGAGCAGCTCTGAGCGTCCTGCCGCTAGCCAGTCTCTCCCTGCCGAGCATCCGAAACGCCAAAGGCTTCCAAGCGTTGGGCATTCAGGCAATCCATCAGAGGAGATTAGCATGGCAAGGAACAATCAGAGGGGCCGCAACAACAACAATCCGAGCGGCTACAATCAGTATAACAGCGGCTGGACCGGAACCGCCCGCGAGCATCCGTTCGCGGCCGCGGCGGCGGTTGGCGGAGCGGTCGCGGCCGGTGTTTTCCTGTGGTCGCGGCGCAACCAGATCAGCGATCTCAGCGAGCAAATGGGCGAGTGGCGCGAGACGATGTTCTCCGGCAGCGAACGCGACCAGTTCGAAATGGCCGGCGGCGGCGGCGACTCCTTCGCTTCGACCAGCGGCTCGACCGGATCGAGCGGCGGCACCGGCACGTCCTCGCTCAAGGGCTCGAGCGGAAGCTCGCGGGGCCGTTCGGGCAAGAGCACGACCGGCGGCAGCAGCGGCTCCAGCGCGATCGGCGGGATGAGCGAGACCGGCGGCGGCAACGCCTCGCTCGGTTCGCAGACCGGCGGCGGCGGAATGAGCACCGCTCCGAGCGGCCGCGGCCGAAGCTAGAGCCGCGCGGCCAGCGTGGCAGGCAAGGGGCGCCTCCGGGCGCCCCTTTTTTATCGGCTGCTCACCAGCCGCACTGGCGGCCACGATTCTGCTGCTGGAGCCAGGACTGCAGCGGCGCGAAATATTCGAGCATTGGCCGGGCCGACATCTGGCGCGTGCCGGTGAACGCCTCCAGAGCGTCCGGCCAGGGGCGCGAGCTGCCCATCTCAAGCATCGCGTTCAGGCGGCGGCCGACCTCGGCATTGTTGTAGAACGAGCAGCGGTGAAGCGGCCCGGTCCAGCCGGCCTGGCGGCACGCCGCCTCGTAGAACTGGAATTGCAGGATCCGGGCGAGGAAATAGCGGGTGTAAGGCGTGTTGCCCGGAATGTGGAACTTGGCGCCAGGATCGAAGTCCGCCTCGCTTCGCGGCACCGGTGGAGTGATCCCCTGGTAGCGCAGGCGAAGGTCGGTCCACGCCTGGTTGTAGTTCGCCGGGGTCACCTCGCCGGAGAAGACTCCCCAGCGCCAACGGTCGACAAGAAGCCCGAACGGCAGGAAGGCGACCTTGTCCATCGCCTGGCGGAGCAGAAGGCCAATATCCTTCGACGCCGGCGGGATGCGGCTGCGCTGGAGAAGCCCGACCTGGGCGAGATATTCGGGCGTCACCGACAGAGCGATCATGTCGCCGATCGCCTCATGGAAACCGTCGTTGGCGCTGTCCTTGTAGAGGAACGGCTGGTCCTTGTAGGCGCGCTGGTAATAATTGTGGCCGAGCTCGTGGTGGACGGTGACGAAATCGTCGGCGTTCACCTTGGTGCACATCTTGATCCGGATGTCGTCCTCATTGTCGATGTCCCAGGCCGAGGCGTGGCAGACCACCTCGCGGTCGCGCGGCTTGGTGATCATCGACCGCTCCCAGAAGCTGTCGGGAAGCGGCGCGAAGCCGAGCGAGGAGAAGAAATTCTCGCCCGTCCTGACGATCTTCTCGGGCGTGTAATTGGCGCGGACGAGGAGGTTGGTGAGGTCGTAGCCGATGTCGCCGGCGCCCGGCGGAGCGACGATGTCGTAAATCCCGCCCCATTCCTGGGCCCACATGTTGCCGAGCAGATCGGCCCGGATCGGCCCCGTCGCCGGCTGCACCGCGGCGCCGTAGCGGGCGCTCAACTTCGCCCGGGTGAAGCAATGCAGATCGTCGTAGAGCGGCTTGACCTCGCCCCACAGTTGGTCGGTCAGCGCGGCGAACTCGTCGGCCGGCATGTCATAGCCCGAGCGCCACATGGCACCGGTGTCGGCATAGCCGAGCTCGCTTGCGCCGGCGTTGGAAAGCGCGACGAAGCGGCTGTAGTCCTGGCGCATCGGCCGGCCGACATTCTGGTGCCAGCTGACCCACATTTCCTTGAGATGCTCGGGGTTGCGGACCGTGCCCATCAGCGCCTCGATCTCGACCCCGGGAAGCGACCGCCCCTGATAGGTGCCCCGCCCCCTTCCATACTGGCTCTGCAGGCCGGTCAGAAGGGTCGACAATTCGTCGGCCGCGCCGGGCACGTTCGACGCCGGGGCAACGATGCTCTGGCGAAGGATGTCGAGCTTGCGGCGCGTGTCGAACGACAGGCCGGCCACGTCGGCGAACTTCGCCGCCTCATTGGCCAAGCGGACCTGTGCGGCGGTATATTCGGCGCCGGCCTTGGCGGCGAGCCAGTCGGTGTCTTCGGTGATGTAGGTGGCATTCACCCAGGCCGCACGGTTCACATAGAGGCTGAGGTCGGCGAGCTCCTGCTCGGCGCGAGCGACGAAGGCGTCGGCTTCGGCGGCGGTTGCCGGCGCTGCCGCCGCCGAAGCCACCGGCGGCGGCGCTTCGACAACCGGAACGCCGGGGCTCAGGGCATCGTGGGTCGCGCAGCCGGCGAGCGCCAGCGCCAGGACGGAAACGGAGGCGGCAAGCTTCATCGGAGAAATCCTCGCAGCATATTGGATTCGGCTGGAACTAAGCTCCGGCTTGCCCGGCTGGTCAAGCCGGTTGGATGAAGCGTTACCCTCACTCGCCCAAAAAGCGGGCGATCGCCTCGCCCAATTCTTCCTGGGTCACCGAGCTCATATGCGTTCCCGGGACCTCGACCAAAGTCCCGTCCGGAAGCGCAGCCGCGAGCTCGGCGGCCGGGCCATTGTCCTGGTCCTCGCTGCCGCAC
>DATLGC010000082.1:0-11382 GCA_035540655.1 Sphingomicrobium sp.
GTCGACCAGCGCCGGGATCTTGGAATTGGGGTTGATGTCGACGAAGCCGCTGGCGAACTGGTCGCCTTCGCTGATGTCGATCGGCCAGGCGTCATATTCGGCCCCCGAATGGCCGCGCTCGAGCAGTTCCTCGAGCATGATCGACACCTTCTGCCCGTTGGGCGTGGCCAGCGAATAAAGCTGCAGCGGATGCTTTCCGACCGGCAGGGCCTTGTCGTGCGTCGGCCCGGCGATGGGCCGGTTGATGCTGGCGAACTTGCCGCCGCTCGGCTGTTCCCAAGTCCACACCTTCGGCGGCACATAGTCGGCGCTGTCGGTCATATGGCTTCCCTTTTCTGGTTGAGAAAAGCAGCTAGGGAGCCGTTCGCCGCCTTTCCAGAAACAGGAATGTTCCCGCCCGCCTTCCGGCCCGGCGGACGCGTCGATCGGGCGCTTAGTCGGCCTTGACCGAAAGGAAGCTCGGCAGCGGCCCGTTCCATTCCTCGGCGATGTCCTCGACCACCGGTGAGCGCTCGGCCGGCGGCTCTTCCTTTCGGGCGGGCGCTTTGGCTGCGCGCTTTTGCGGCCTTGCCGGCCCGGCGGCCTTCTCCGCTTTTTGCGCGGCTTTTTGCCGCGCCGGTTTCTCCGGCTTCTCCGGCTCGTCCCCCTTATCGCCCGGCGGCTGCCTGCCGAGAAGGCCGGCGACGTCGGCCCGCGCGATTTTCTGGCCGACCAGCTTCTCGATAGCGGCGACTGCCTCGGAATCCTCGCGGGTGGCAAGCGTGATCGCGATTCCCTTCATTCCGGCGCGGCCGGTCCGGCCGATCCGGTGGATGTAATCGTCGGGCTGCCAGGGCACGTCGAAATTGATCACGTGGCTGACGCCTTTGACGTCGAGCCCGCGAGCGGCGACGTCGGACGCCACCAGGATGTCGATCTCGCCAGTCTTGAAGCGGTCGAACTCGGCGATCCTCGCCGCCTGCTCCATGTCGCCCTGGATCTGGCCGACGGCGAAGCCCGAGCGCTTGAGGCTGGTGGCCAGCTCGCGCACCGTCGTCTTGCGGTTGCAGAAGATGATCGCGTTTTTGAACTCGTCGGCGCGCAGCAATGCCTTGAGCGCATCGCGCTTCTTGTCGCCGCGCACATCGATCAGCCGCTGCTCGATGTTGATGTTTGCGGTCGCCGGCCTAGCCACCTCGATCCGCTTGGGGTCGCTGAGGAACCTGGCCGCCAGCTTCTGGATCGGCGGCGGCATGGTCGCCGAGAACAGCAGGGTCTGCCGCGATTTGGGAAGCTTGGCGCAAATCTCCTCGATGTCGGGGATGAAGCCCATGTCGAGCATCCGGTCGGCCTCGTCGATCACCAGCAGCTCGCACCCGGTGAGCAATATCTTGCCGCGCTCGAACAGATCCTTCAGCCGCCCCGGCGTCGCGATCAGCACGTCGACGCCCTTTTGCAGCGCCGCGATCTGGTCGCCCATCTGCACGCCGCCGATCAGAAGCGCCATCGAAAGCTTGTGATATTTGCCGTATTTCTCGAAATTCTCGGAAACCTGGGCGGCCAGCTCGCGGGTCGGCTCGAGGATCAGCGAGCGCGGCATCAGCGCCCGGCTCCGCCCCTCGGCGAGGATGTCGATCATCGGCAGGACGAAGCCGGCGGTCTTGCCGGTCCCGGTCTGGGCGATCCCGATCAGGTCGCGGCCCATGAGCACCGTCGGGATCGCCGCCCGCTGGATCGGGGTCGGCTGGTCATAGCCGCTGTCGGTGACGGCGCGGAGCAATTGGTCGGAAAGGCCGAGGTCGGCGAAAGACATTCAATATCCGGTATGAAAGGTGGGCGGGGACGGCGCCGCCGCGGCCTTCGCCGCTACCGTGCGCAGCCGGCGAAAGTCAAGGAAAGCTAGCGCCTGACCCTGGGCACGAGCTGGACGAAACGGTCGATCTGGCAGCTTCCGCCGACCCGCGAATGGACCGAATCGCGCCGAGCGCACAGCCGCTCGTCCTCGGGCTTGAGATAGAAGCCGCCGTAGAAATCGAGTGCCGGGCAGTCGACGGTGAACTCGGCCCGGATCCGGCCCCGGTTGAACATCAGGAAATCGACGTGGCTGGTTCCCGACAGGGTCGCTCCGCGGATGTCGCCGGTGTCGATGCAGCGCGGGCCCCTTTGCTCGGCCCATTCGATCTCGGGCGGGACGAAGCGCGGGCGAAGCGGGATCCGAAGGATCACCTCGTCCTGGATGATCACCCGGCGCACGGCTCCCTGCTCGTCCTGGCCCTGGACAGCCGACAGGCCGAGCAGCGCCGGAAGCAACGCAATGAAGGTCGAAATGGTCACCGCCTGAGCCCCGCCATGGCCCAGCGCTTCGCAGGCAAGGCTTGAACAATCAATGAATTGGGCCGGAGCGAGGGCTGCCGCTCGGGCTCGTCAGCCGCCGCTAATGTTTGAGAATGACCCAACTCGAACATTAGCCGGGCGCAGCAATGGACCTGATACGATCAAGCGACGCGACCGCCTCGGTCGCCGCTCAGCAGTCTGGATAGTAATCGGGCCAGTAAAGGTCCTTGTTCGAGAATGTCGAGGTCAACCCGGTCTGCAGGTCATACTTATGGAGCGACACGCCGCCATTATAAGCGCGCTGGAAGATGACCACTCGGTCATCGCAGCGGAGTGAGGGGGCGTAGCCATTCGGCAGGCGCACGCGGGTGCCGCCGCCGGCAGGAACCATCTCCATGGTGTGATCATAATATACCAGGACGAGCCGGTCGTCGGTGCGGCCCGCCTCCACCTGCATGATGTTGCCGCGATAACCGAGTTCGACAGGTGAGCCTCCAGTGATCGGGACAGACTTGAGGACGTAGTCGCTTTCGCTCACCTCCTCGAGAAACATCAGGGATTCGCCATCCCTGGTGAAAGTGGCGTCGCCGGTGCGGTTTTGGGTCGTCAGCAGAGGCGACGTCTGGTTGCTCGCCACATTGTAGAGATAGATCGTGTAATCGCGTGGATTTATCCAGGCGACGTGGGCCCCAGTCGGCGAAAAGTCGAAAGACTGGGATCCACTGGTGTTCATGTCGACCAAGGTTTGGATGTTGGTCGTTTTGAGGCTCGTGGAAGTTACTTCGTAGGTGAGCAGGCGAACCTTGCCGCCCTCGCTGAATGCGATCTGGTGCTGGGGCCTTGGCCCCATGCTGACGAACATTTGTGCGCGCCCGGCCGAGTGCAGAACGCTTGCGCCCGTTCCATCTTCTGCGCTGACCCGAAGCTCTCGAGACCCGTTTGAGAGGATCCTTACGAAGCCGACTTCAGGATTGGTAGTACCGCCCGGCTGGGTTTTCCCGCCCTTCTGAGCAACTGCGGCAGTCGCGAACGAAGCGGCGATAAGCGCGAGCATGGCGGTCTTGTACATGGTGGACCCTCTCAAGTTGGACGGCGTCGGAGAATGCGCAACTGTACGGTGATGCGGATTCGCGTCAGTCTCGTGCAGGAAATGCAGGCGATCAATCGTCCAAACGGATGAGTTGCGACTGCTTTGCGGTCCTGCGCGATGGCCCGGAATGGTCTACATACGCTAGCTCTTCGCCAGGCCGGCACAAAGCTTCATCAGCTCGGACTGCCGGGTGGTGCCGGTCTTGAGGAAGATGGCGCGCAAGTGACTGCGGCCTGTATTGAGGCTCATACCGGTCGCTGATGCAAGTGTCTCAAGGGAATGGCCGTCGGCAAGGTAACGGATAACCTGCAATTCGCGCCCAGTGAGACCGAACAGCGACTGCATCACCTCGATCGAGCCGATTCGAGGAATGTTTTCGTGGATTTCGACGAGCAATTCGCACTTGACGTGACGAAACGGACCGAAGCTGCTGAGCAGCGGTCTAATCGCGACGAGCCACGGCCGGAGACCGTCGGGATGCGAAATCCGGACAGCCGCCGGCGCGGCGCCGGTCGTCACTGCCGAGGCAACTTGAGCGATTGCGGCATCGAGCTTGCATTGTTCCGGCTTGCGGGCCGTGGTCAATCGGCCGTCTCGCACGGTCAATGCTCCTGGCCGCTTCAGCAGTTCCTGCGCTGCTGTGCTTAGCTCGCGGACCGCGCCGCAGGAATCGAGAAGAGCGAGGCAACGCTGACTGTTTGGGTTGAACGGCCGACGAGATAGGCTGATCGAGCATTCGAGGTGGTCAAAAAGCATCCGGAACAAGGCGAGGGCCTCGGCCTTCGCTCCGCCTTGCGCCGCCGGGAAATGCACCGAAAAGGAATAGCTCAGCTGGTCGCGAGGAGGGGTGTATCCCACATACCAGTGGGTTGATCCGAACCGCGCTCGGTTCCACCTGACGTAGGGATGATCGAGGTACTCCCCGTCCGGGACCGTTCGGCTGCTGTCGCAAAAGCGTGCGTCTGGATTGGCCGACGCCCAGGCGAGAGAAGGATCATCCAGGTAGTAGCCGTCGGAATATTCCTCGACGCCACGAGCGAAGCGCGTGTCATGGGGCCCGTAAAACCGGCACGCATCATATTCCCTATGGGCAAGATCCACTACGGTCGTAAGCGCGAGCGATCCGCCAACGAGGTCCAGGACCTCTTGGTTAACGGCATCCCAGTCGCAAGCGCCCTGGCCCGCCCGGTAAATTGCCTTGATGACCTCGGAAACGCGCTCGTCTAGGCTCATCGGAGTCTCCACCGGACAGATCGGCGGCCGGGAAAGTAATTCAACCTGGAATTAACGTCCAGTAATGGTTGACCGATCTTCGTCTTGCGAGCACCCGCTCTTATTCAATCAATGGCCGACCGTCCGTCCTGCGTTTCGGACTCGCGCTTCGCTTTTCTGAACGCGTCCAGCGCCGCGATCGCGCGATAGGCGCGTTTCAGTGACGGCAGGGTCGGCCCGTGGGCGTGGCGGCGCGCCGCCGTCCGGTCGTCGGCATTCAAACCGAGTTTTCGCACATAAGCATCGAAGCCGCGCCACACGGCCGGGTCGATCGCCCGGGCCACTACCTCGACCTCTTCCTCTTCCTCTTCCGGGGTCAACATCTCCGTAATGCCGTCGACATTTCGCTCGCCGTCCGCCGGCGCGCCCCGGAGCGATGCGACCCTGGCCCGAAGCGCAATGCCGACAAGCCAGTCCACCGGACCGGTAACAAGCAGCCACCTCACTGGTTTCCCCCTGTCTCCATCGCGCTTCCCGGGCGCAAAGCGTTCGCCGGAAGAGCTAGCGCAAACTATTGCACGCTGTCACCGTGATCCCCGTGATCCAAGTCGGGGCTTGGTACGACGGCTGACTCGAATTGAACCGCTGCTCGAGTTGCAATGTTCTTCCTTTCCGAGCGTCGCAGCCGACAGGAGAGCATGATGAATGAAGATCGCGAGCAGGTCACCGCAACCGAGGCCAGGGCCGGCACGACCGCGCCGAAAACCCGCTATGTTCTTGCCTCGAGCCTCGGCTTGATCGTCCTGATATTCCTCATCGTCCTGATCTTCGCGTGGCGCTGAGGAAGAGGCCTGCAGGAGCGCGGCCGGGAAAAGGCCCGGCATCCGCTTTTTCACCGATTGCGGAAGGCTGGCGAGCGCATCGATTGAGAGCATGACCAAAATCTACCGCGCGATCTTCTGGGCGGCCCTTCTGTTCGCGCTGGTCATGGCGCTGGTACCGCAACCGCCCCAGCTGCCGGGTGATCCGTCCGACAAGGTGCAGCATGTTATCGCCTTCGCGACTCTCGCCCTGCTCGGGGCCGTGGCTTATCCCTCGATGTCGCTGCTGCTCCTGCTCGCCGGCCTGTCGGCTCTCGGCGGCTTCATCGAACTGCTCCAGGCCATTCCCTCGCTGAACCGGGACAGCGACCCGATCGACTGGCTGGCCGACACGATTGCGGCGGCCATGGTGTTGGCGGCGATACATTGCTGGCGAACCGGCAAGCGGCGCGGCAACCGCTAGCGCCCGCTTTTCCACCCGTTGCTGGCGTTGGCGGCTATGCCTGCTTTCGACCCATTGCGGAGATTCGTCCCGCGCCGATTGCCGCGCTGCGTGACGCGATAGGGCAAGCCGGGGATGACGAGCCGGGCAAGGCGGGCCAATGCGAACGACCCTTCCCACCGAGCGGTCGGCAGCTTGGACGGCCTGCGGCGGGCACGCCAAGAGCTGGCAGGTGTTTCGGTGACTGTCACCGTAATCCGCCCACCGTAATCCGCCGTAATCCGGGTGCAGTGTTTTGCTCAGTAAAATTCCACCGTAATTCCCCGTAACGACGGGAACGAGGATCCATTCTGTTCGCTTCATGGCCCGAAAGCAGGCGTGCATTGAGTTTGCCACTGAACGAGACCCCGCAGCGGCAAGCTGTCGTCCACGAGCTGACAAGCGCGGAGGCTCTCGGCCCGATACTGTCGCGGCGATTCAAGGCCTATGGCGCGGATGCCAGGCGAAGCAGCCTTCAGCTGGTCACGACCGCTGTGCCCTTTTTTGCGTTGCTCGTGGTTATGGGGGCGGTGGCGGACGGCCGCTATTGGCTGACCCTGCTGCTCGCGGCTCCTGCGGCCGGGTTGCTCGTTCGTCTTTTCATCATTCAGCACGACTGCGGCCACGGCTCCTTTTTTAGGTCACGGGCGGCCAATGACCTGCTCGGGCGCGCGCTTTCCGTGCTGACCCTGACTCCTTACGGCAGCTGGAGCCAGGGTCATGCGGCGCATCATGCCTCGACCGGCAATCTCGACCGTCGCGGCCGCGGTGATGTGGAAACGTGGACAGTTGACGAATATCGGTCTTCGCCGGCGCTCAAGAGGCTCTTTTATCGGCTCTATCGCAATCCGTTCGTGATGGTCGGCTTTGGAGCGCCGATCAATTTCGTCGTGCTGCAACGATTGCCGGTCCACGCGAACGCTGACTCGCGTCGCAGCATATTGGCGCTGAATTTCGCGCTCGTCGTCGCCTTCGGTTTGTTGTGCGCCACGTTCGGCGTTGTTCGTGTTCTCGGGACTTATCTCCCCGTGATCGTTATTGCCTCATGGATTGGAAACTGGCTGTTTTATGTCCAGCACCAGTTCGACACGACGGAGTGGGAGCGCGAAGACGACTGGAATTTTTACGTCGCGTCCTTGAGCGGCAGCTCCTATTTCAAGCTTCCGCCGATCCTGCAGTGGTTTTCCGGGAACATCGGCCTGCACCACATCCACCACTTGTGCAGCAGGGTACCCAATTACCGTCTCCAGGAATGTCTCGACGCTGCTCCCGAACTGGACCGAGTCGCCAAACAGGTAACGCTGCGCGAGAGCCTGGGCTGCTGGCGGCTGGCGCTTTGGGACGAGCGCCGCCGAATGTTGGTGGGGTTTCGCGATCAGCAATTCCGGGGACACGACAATTGCGGGGACACGACAAAATTCCGGGGACACAATACTGATTAGAGACTATCGCCGCTTACATTGACAGCGCACGTAAGTCCGCAGCCTCGACCTCCCCGGCGCGAAAAAAAATGCTGTCCTGCAGACCCCGCTTTCCACCCATTGCGGAAATTAGTCGCGTATTATCCTACGCGGCGGGTTGATGGAACGTGCCGAAACGTTTTCGCTAATGATGGCCCAGGGTGATGATCCCTGCCGCGCCCAATGCCATCCAGACGGCCATGGCGATCATCATCATATTCTCCGTGAGCGACACGAAGCCGAGCGGCACGTTGCTCGAGCCCCCGACGCACGCGCATTTCAGCTCGCGCCTGTCGACAAACACGGCCTTGACGACGGAGACTGCCCCGATGGTGCCGATGAAGAGCGCGACGGGCACCGACAACCAGGTCAGCGCTCCGGCGACCATCAGCACGCCAGCCAGGCCCTCGGCGAACGGGTAGACGTAGCTGTATGGGACCCATCGCTTCGCCAACAGGTCGTAGTTCAGGAACATGGTGGCGAACGTCTCGACGTTCTGGAGCTTGAGCAGCGCCAGCACGATCATTGAAAAGCCGATGAACCACTCGGCGGCGCGAACGGTGAAGGCGTTGCCGCTGACCGCATGGCTGGCGGCCATCGCCATCAGCGCTGTCATCGCGAACAGCACGATCACGGGGCGGTAGCTGGTGGCATTCGGGTCAGCCACGCGCTTGCCGAGGAAGCGGCGAAGGTCGTCGTGCCCGCCGATGCGATCTTGGCCGATGAAAATCTGCGGGGTCGTCTGCACGCCGTGCTCGGCCTTGAAGGCATCGGTCTGCTCGCGCGTGATGAGGTGGCGATCCTCAACCTCGTAACCGGAGCGCTGCAGCAGCTCCTTGGCCTTGATGCCGTAGGGGCAGGTGTGATCCGCCATCACCATCCGGTAGAGGACGGCCTTCCTGGCGCTTGGGTGATCGGCCATATCCGACATTTCACGCTCCTTGTGATCCAGTCGGCTTTGATATAGGTTCTGTACCATGGTACAGAGTCAAGGGGTCCCCTCGCTGACGATCGGCAAACTCGCTACCGCCGGAGGCGTGGGCGTGGAGACCATCCGCTTCTACCAGCGCAAGGGTCTGATCGGGCAACCAACGCGCGAAAGCGGAATCAGGCGCTATGGTAGCGAGGATCTGCGGCGGCTTCGGTTCATCAAGCGAGCGCAATTGGCCGGGTTCAGCCTGCAGGAGATCAAGGAGCTGCTGACCCTGGACGCCGGTGAAAACCGCAGTCGTGCGCGGGAGCTGGCACAAGCCCGCATCGAGTCTCTTGATGAAAAGATCGGCGAACTGAAGCGGGCTCGCGACGCGCTTCAGCGGTTGGCGCGGGAGTGCCGGGCCGGAAGCACCGGGCCCTGTCCGATCCTGACGAGTTTCGAGGTGTGAAGCGGCAAATGCCGGCTTTTTTGGCCAAAGCGAACATGGGCGAAGCCTGACAAAAAAAGCTGTCCTACAGCACTGCCTTTGAGTCATAGACTGGTCGATGTCCGCGCTGCCCCCCTCTCGCTTTTGCGCAAATCCGAGCCGCCATGCGCGACGGCATAACTCGCCGGCGTCACCCTCGCTTCCGCGAAACAATGTCAAGCGAGTCAATTTCGCTGAAGGGAAAAATTGGAGTGGGGTCGAAACCCGCCGCCGCGAGGGTGACTGTCGCCGCAATCGCGCCGGCGCCGGCCCGCGGTCGATATGGGTGAGGATCGCGAAGTTCGGGCGGTCGCCCCGCCGCCCTCCGGGCCTGCCGAATCGGCAGCCTTGCCTAAAGGCGGGCCGCCGAATAGAGGCTCCCGCGACACGGATCGCGGCGCTTGGCCGCCCACCGAGCCGGAACCTTCAGGAGACATTCCCAATGGCGACTGCAGCGCCTGCCCCACTGCCCGTTTTCTACTCGCGGCTCGAGCCGATCAATGTGCAGCAGCATGGCAAGATGAAAATCCGGCGCCTGGAAAAGGCGCCGGCGATCGGCGAGGCCCACGCGATCCCGGCGACGGTCGACGAATTCGCTTTGCTCCAGCGCCATTATCCGATCGTCTTCTCGATCGGCGACCAGCCGATCCCGCTGGCGCTGATGGGGCTTCACGAGGGGGTCAACGTCTTCCTCGACGGCAATGGCGTGGTTCGCGACCAGTCGAGCAGCATCTACATCCCGGCCTATATCCGCCGCTATCCCTTCCTGCTCGCCCGGCTGAGCCCGGAAAGCGACGAACTGTCCCTGTGCTTCGACCCCGATTCGGGAGTGATCGGCGACTTCGACGAGGGCGATCCCCTGTTCGACGGCGACCAGCCGTCGGAGACGACCAAGGCGGTGCTTCAGTTCTGCGAGCAGTTCGAGACCGCCGGACAGCGCACCGCGGCCTTCGTCGAGGAGCTCAAGAAGGCCGAGCTGCTGATGGACGGCGAGGTTGCGATCCAGCCCGAAGGGATCGAGCAGCCGTTCGTCTACCGCGGCTTCCAGATGGTCGACGAGGAGAAGCTTCGCGAGCTTCGCGGCGACGAGCTGCGCAAGATGAACCAGAACGGCATGCTGCCGCTGATCTACGCCCATTTGTTCTCGCTCAGCCAGATCCGCGACATCTTCTCGCGCCAGGTGCAGCTTGGCATGGGGCCCGAGGAGCTTCGGGCGCCGGCGCCCGCCGAAGCCTGAGCGAGGGCTATTCGGCCGCGATCGGCGCCTGGCGGTCGAGCAGCGCTTCGCCGAGGCCGACGGCCAGCCGCTCGAGCAGCAGCGCGACGTCGTCGAAGCCCGGCCCGGGCTGCGATGATCGCCCGTCCGCGAGATAGCAGCGGCGGTCGACCTCGACCTGGAGCGCGTGCAGGCCTTCGGCCGGTCGCCCGTGCCGCTCGACCACGTGGCCGCCGGCGAACGGGTCGTTGAACCCGGCCTCGAAGCCGCAGTCGCGGGCGATACGTGCCGCTTCGGCCGCGACCCAGCGCCCGGCGCTTCGGCCGTGGAGATCGCCGAAGACGATCGGCGGAACTCCGCGCGGCGGGGGCGGCATCGAGTGGCAGTCGAGCAGGATCGCGCTGCCGAACCGGGCGCGAAGCGCCTCGAGCCGGCGCGAGATTTCGCCGTGGTAGGGCCGGTGCGCCTGGTCGATCCGGTCCTCGAGCTGCCGGCCGCAGATCGCCCGGCGCCACAGATGACCGTGGTGCGCCGTTCGGCCGGGGACGATCCCAAGGCCGCCGCGAGAACGCGCCGTCTGGCGGATCGGCCGCGGCGCATCGACCACCGACGGATCGATCTCGTCCTCGGCCCTGTTGCAGTCGATCGCCGCTCGCGGTGCTTCGGCGATGACCGCTCCGATTCCGCGGGCGATCGCCCGCCATGCCAGGCGATCGACCAGCGGGTCCTCGAGCGAGGCAAGCGCGGCCCGCCCGCCGCTCGCCATGCCGAGCAGCCAGTCGGGATATTCGCGGCCGGAATGGGGGATGGACAGCAGAACCGGAAGCGCTGCCCGCGAGGGATGGAAGGTTGGGCCGGGTAGCATTGTCACGGATCGGTCTGTCCCAGTTTAGGACTGGATGGGCGCGCGTCAACGCGCGAAGGGAGCGATCGCTGCTGGAAAATGTTCACCGATGGGCGCATAGTGGAGCAACGATGCCGAGAATCCTCCTGGCCGAAGACGATACGTCGATGCGCGAATATCTCCAGCGCGCGCTGACCCGCGTCGGCTATGAGGTCGAGGCGGTCGGCTGCGGCACCGAGGCGATGCCGCTGCTCGAAAAGGAACGGTTCGACCTCCTCCTGACCGACATCGTCATGCCGGAAATGGACGGAATCGAGCTCGCCCAGAAGGCCAGCGCCATCGACCCGGCGATCCGGGTGATGTTCATCACCGGCTTCGCAGCCGTCGCGCTGCAGGGCGGCCGAACCGCGCCCGAGGCGAAATTGCTGTCCAAGCCTTTCCACCTCAAGGACCTCGTCGCCGAGGTCGATCGCATGTTCCAGACCGAGGATCAGCACGGCCGGCTGTAGGCCCTTGCGCCTGGCCCGGGCGCTCTCTAAATGCCG
>DATLGC010000083.1:0-7892 GCA_035540655.1 Sphingomicrobium sp.
GGTCACAGATCCCCACCGGCCCGGCCCCCCGCCCCGCTTACCAGGCGCGCCGCGGGCGGCGCGACTCAACGCGCCCTTCGTGACCCTGGCCGCTCGAAACCGATTCGCGCGATCCGCCCGCCGGGCGCTTGCCTTGGCTAACGCCGCGCAAACCATGTCGCGACACCCGCCGCTAACCGCTCGCGGGTTAATCCGTCCCCGGCGGCGTCGCTCTGACTTTAGCGAGCTCGGGCGGCGCCGCCACCGGCGAAGGCGCCTGGCGGCCCTCGCCAGACCGGAAGCGGAAGCCCTGCCTCCCAAGCTCCCCTCGGCCCAGGCAGGGCTTCCAGCTCGCGCTCCCCAAAAAAAGAAGCGCCGGGGATTAACCCGGCGCTCCTCGCTTCCCTTCCCCCCTCCCGCTTGCGGAAGGGGCTTAGGCGTGGGTGCGTTACCGCCTGCGGTCGACCCGGACGTTGCGCACATTGCCGCGATAATCGACGTCGCAGCGGAACGTCAGGTCGGGCTGGTGGGCGTAGCCGAGCGCGCCATAGGCGCCGACTCCATAAGGCCCGTAGCCGGCCATCCGGCCGCTGGTCGCCAGGCCGTGCACCCGGACGTTGTGCCGCGTCGGCCTCACCTGGGTGAAGCTGACCACCCGCGCCTGGGCGGCGGTGTTGGCGCCGAGCACGGCGCCGAGGATCCCGCTGATCCCGGCCTGGTTGCGGCTGTTGAGCCGGTGGTGGACCGCGGCGGCGCAGCGCTGAGTCGCCATCTGGGTCATCTGGTGCTGCTGGCTGTGATAGCCGTAGGCATGGCCGTAAGGCGCGCCATAAGGCGATGCATGGCCGTAAGGGTTGGCATGGCCGTAAGGCGCCCATTGCGCCACCGCCGGACCGGCCGCGGCAAAAGCGGCGAGGCCGGCGCCGCCGGCGAGGATTTTGGTCATCATGGTCATTGTCTGGACTCCTTTCTGAGTCTGTCGGCTATTCAACGAGCGCGCCCTCGCCGCCGCGCCAGCCGCCGTCGCAGCAGGGCTTCGGATCGTCGCGATTGGCTGAACCCCGGTTAAATGTTCACGCCCTGTTCGTGCCTAATCGCCGGGGCCGAAACGATTGCCGCGACCGGCGGCGATCGGCTCGCTGCGAATGTTCGGGCGCTCGCTCCGCTTCCATGCTATGGGTTGCGCCATCACCGGCATTGGTTCCTCACGCAGGCGCTGGTGACTGAGAGTCGCTGTGCTCCCGCTTGCCGCGAAGGAGCATTTTCGATGACCCATCCTCCAGCCCGCCCCCATCTTGCGCCCGGCCTCCAGGCCGCCGGCTCCGCCGATCCGCAGCCGGGCCCTTCGGCCGGGCTCGACGAGCTGCTCGAGCGCTACGGCGTCGCCGTCATTATCGGCGCCACCTACGAATGGGGCGGATACCGTTATTCCAGCGCCGACCATGCGATTGCCGCCGCCCGCCGCGACGAAGCCAAGGGAGCGCGCCAGTGAGCCGGGTGGTCAACCTCGCCATGAGCGAGGCCGAGGTGGTCAGGCATTGCGCCACCCGGCAGATCGCTATTTCGGTGCTCGAGCCGCTGCCGTGCGGCGGCACCCGCCTGGTCTGCTCGAGCGCGAGCGGCGCCGAGGAGGTCGAAGCCAGGCTTCGCCGCCACATTATCAAGGGCGACCCCAAGCGCTCCGCCTTCCGCCCGAGGCGGCCATTATGGTAGCCTCCGTCCCGCCAAGGCAGGTCCGCCGGGCGCGAATCGCCGGGCTCGCCGATAGCCGCGACTCGTTGCGCAAGGACCCGGGCGACAGCGCCGCCGGCTGCCGCCAGCGCGCCGCCGAGGATTTGCGGAAAGCCGACGAGACCGACACCGCCAACGGCCGCCGGGTGTTCGAATCGAGCGCCGCCACCTGGACCGCCCGGGCCGGATTGCTTCAGCGGCTCGAGAATCGCTTCGATGCGCGCAAGGCGGCCCGCGAGCAGCAGGAAGGCGATTCGGGCGAGGCGTGACTCCCCGGGGATGAACCCCCATCGCCCGGGCGTTTCACCTTCGGGAGGGGATTTCATGGCCCATTACCGCCTGTATTTCTTCGATGGCGCCGGCGGGCACATCGGCCGGGTCGCCGAATATGAGGCGCATGGCGACCCTGCGGCGATCGCCGTCGCCGAAACGGCCCGGGGAATCGCGCCGATGGAGCTGTGGTGCGCCGACCGTCCGGTCCGGCGCTGGCCGGCGCTTCCCCCGCGGGCGGCCAATCGCGACGGCGGGCCGGCCGATTCGTCGATGTCCGCATGATCCCGGGCCGCTCCGCTCGGGCCGCGGGCCGGCGAAGGAATCGCCGCTGTGTCCGGCCCGGCCGGTCCGGTGGGCGTAATGGTGTGGATCGCGAAGTTCGCGGGGCCGGAAATGGTAAACCCCGCCAGTTTTACCTGGCGGGGTTCCCATGCTTGCGACCCGAAGGTCCCAAGCACATCCCCAGTGATAGTGCCCCTTCTGGCGACGTCCAGCGGAATCTCAGCCGACTCGCGAAAAAGCTGTGGAAAACTTTTCGTCGCGGCGACGGCGGTCTCGCCTGCCGGGCAGCCTGCCGCCTCCGGGTTGATCGCCCGGGTCGGCTCGGCGATAGACCGTTGCACTAGCGGTAGGGGAAGGGAATGGAGCGCTGGGAGCTCGCTTATACCGAACTTGCAACGCAGCGACGGCGGCGCAGCCAGCGCAAGCGGGCGCTTGTGCTTTTGTCGGGCGCCGTCGCCTTCACCGCTCTGGCCGGGGCGCTGATCGCCGCGGTTTCGGTCCTCATCCACTGAGCCGCTGCGCCCGGGCCGCCTTAACTTCCCTGACCGAAAGCCTAACCGGGCATAAACCTCGTCTTTACGCGCTTGGGTTAGGGCTGTTCGCCTAAGGCTTCCGCCTCACCGCTGCTGGGGAAGGGGAAAAAGGGAATGGCGATCAACCGTGCGCTGAACCAGGGCGCGCTCAGCGCTGCCGAGGCTCATCTCGCGCGGGTCGCCGACACCGGCTGCGGCCGGCATCCGCACCTCGCCGCCTTGGTCGACGGTGCCGGCGCGCATTCGGCCCGCGACCTGGCCGACGCCGTCCATCTGCTGTGCAGCCTTCACGGCCGCCACCCCGGAATGATCGAAATCGCTCTTGGCCAATGCGCCGAGCGGCCGCTGCAAGCCTGGCTGTCGCGCGCCGCCGATGCTTTCGAGCGCGAGCGGCTCTATCTGGTCCGACTGACCTCGGCGGTCGGGCCGCTTCCGAGCACGCCCGGAGCCGCCGAGACCGAGGCCAGCCTGCTGGCTGCCCGCCATGCGCTCGAAACGCTTGCGCGCTCGGAGCGCAACGGCTGCGCGCTTGGCGCGGCCGCCGCTTTGGTCGGCGACTGGTGGCCCATCCGCCGGCTGCTCGACCGCGCCGCCCACCGTGCCGGCATCGAATGCCCGGCCCCGTCGATGCCCGACGAAGCCTCGGTGGTCGAAGTCATCGACCGGCTTTCGGATAGCCCGGCCGGCTGCCGCGCACTGGCGTTCGGAAGCGAGCAGCTGCTGCTTCAGCACCGGGCCTTGTTCGACCTGCTCGAAGCGCGGGCATCGGCTCGCGACTGCTGGTAAGGGCCGAAGCCCGCAACCAGTTGACCGGGATGCAAATGAGCCCCGGCACGAGTGCCGGAGCCCATTACCTCCCGTCTCGGTTTTGAACGTCTCAGTCGTCGCGGTAGGCAAGCTCGAAATTGCCCCAGCGGCGGCCCTTGATCCACAGCGGAACAAACACGTTCTTAACCGGGATGTGCCGGTCGCCAAGCTCCATTCGATAGGTCGCCAGTGTTGCCGGACGGTCGCTCGCAAGCGCCGCCCGGGTCGTGTCGTCGATCAGGATCCGCTTGTTCCGGCAATGGGCATCGTTCCACACCGGATCGGGCCCCTGCGGATGACTGCGCTCGCTCAGATGCGTCGGCAGATAGCCATTGATGTCGCCGATCGCCGATCCGATGATCCTGGGATCGGAACCCTTTATGCGATCGAGGATCGGCCGGACATGCTTGTCGGCGTGGATGCAGAAACGCGTGTCGTACTGAACGGGGTTCGAACCATCGACCGTCTTATAGTCTCGGTCGAACACGTCGTCGACGCCGCATTCGCCCGAATCGATGGCCTGCTCCACCGCCGCCTGGATAGTTCTGGCGGCCTCCTGGGCCTTTAGAATGAACGGCGTATCGTCGATCTCGGCGCCCGAATTGGCGAGAGTGTCGAGCATGGTGTTCGACAGCATTTCAAGATGCGACAGGCGTTTCTGCGCGCTGAGCAGCTTGCTGCCGTTGTCGCGAGCGTCGCCGGCGAATTCGGACAGTCCGGCCTTCACCCGGTCGACGCTGGTCTGGATCATGCTGGTGGAATGGGCGATACCCTCGGTCTGGCGATCGACCATGCCGACGATCTCGCTGACTTCGCGGACGGTGTCGCTGATCTGACCGAAGCCCGATTGGGCGGCACGACTGCGCTCGACACCGGTCTTGATCTCGGTCGTGACCGCTCCCGCTTCGCGGGTCAGCTCGCCGATGGTCGAGGCGATCTGGCTGGTCGCCGATCGGGTGTCGTGGGCGAGCTTCTTCACTTCCGCCGCGACAACCGCGAAGCTCCGTCCGGCATCGCCGGCGCGCGCTGCCTCGATGGTGGCGTTCAATGCCAGCATGTTGGTCTTGCGGGCAATCGTCTCGATCGTCGAGGAAACGGTCTGCACCTGGTTCATCGCCGAGGCGAATCCGGCCATTCGCTCGCCGAGCTGGACGACGAGCTCGGTCAGGCCCTTGAAGCCCTGAATGGTGCCCTCGATCGCCTCGCGACCGGCCTCGAGCTTGGCCTTGGCCTGCTCCGACAGAAGCCGCGCCTCATCGGTGGAATCCGAAACTCGCGCCTGGTCGGCAAGCAAGCGGGTCGTCACCTCCTCGAGCTGGTCGAGCATCTTCATGTGATCGGCGATGCGGTCGCCGACGCCGCGGACGTAACCGGCGACGTCGCTGCATTCCATCGACAGCGACCCGCAATCGCGCGCCACCGTGCGGATTGCGTTCTCGGTGACTTCCTCGATCCCCTGAGTGGCCATATCTGCCCCGCTCCCACTAATTCCTCGGGCGAGAGATAGGGGGAAACCTCCTACTTCTTCGTTAACTATGAGGCTCAGTACAGCAGGTAAGGGGAGCGTTCCTTTTCCCATGCCCGCTCGTCGGCGCTGGCGATCGCGTCGAGATCGCCGGGCTGGGCGGCAGGATCGTCGACCCATTGGCGAACCAAGGGCGAGCCGTTGATCACGTCGATGGCGAGCTTGCCGAATTCATATTCGTAGGGGAAGTCGCGCCAGAGATCATAAGCGGGGTACAGATTGCGGATCGCCTTGAAGGCGAGCGCCTGACATCGCCACGGCCTGAATGCTGCGTGATCGTAGAAGCCACCTTCGGCGTGAATATGGATGCCGTTGCACAATTTGCCGACATGTTTGTGGAATGTCGGCTCGAACCAGATTTCGCGAAGCGCGCATCCATCGAGCCATTGCGGTGCAACCTCCATTTCCGAAAGAAGGGCACGAGCGGCGATGTCCGGGGCGCCGAATAGTTCGAGCGGGCGGGTCGTCCCCCTCCCCTCGCTCAGGGTCGTGCCCTCGAGCATCACCGTGCCAGCATAGGCGCGCGCCATGTTGAGGCTGGCGGCGTTGGGGCTCGGGTTGATCCAGATGCGATCGTCGGGCCAGCCGAAGCCCGGTGACGAGTCCGGATCCCACCCTCGCATCGCGACGACGCGATAATCGACATCGAGCCGGAAATGGTCGACGAACCACTGGCCGAGCTCGCCAAGCGTAAGGCCGTGGCGCATCGGCATCGGGCCTGCGCCGACGAAGCTTTGCCAGCCTTCGCGCAAGGTCAGGCCTTCGACCGGGCGCCCGGCGGGGTTGGGGCGGTCGAGCACCCACACGGACTTGCCATGCTCGGCGGCGGCCTCGAGCACGTAGAGCAGGGTGGTGATGAAGGTGTAGATCCGGCAGCCGAGGTCCTGCAGGTCGACGAGAATGACGTCGAACGTGCCCATCGACTGTCCGGTAGGCCGCCGCACCTCTCCGTAGAGGCTGAACACCGGGATTCCGAGCTCCGGATCGGTGAAATCCTCGGATTCGACCATATTGTCCTGCTTGTCGCCCCTGAGGCCGTGCTGGGGACCGAAGGCGGCGGTGACGTTCACCCCGACGGCGACGAGCGCGTCGAGGCTGTGCGTGAGTTCGCGGGTGACCGAGGCAGGATGGGCGAGCAGGGCGACTCGCTTGCCTTCGAGCGGTCGGCGAAGCTCCGGCTCGGCAAGCAGCCGATCAATTCCGAACAGGGTCATGCCACTTTCCTAGGGAAGCTTGGCGGTGAAGCAATCGGGATGATGGAAATCCGGCTTCTCAGGATCCGGGTGCGCCAGCGCCCAATAGCTTTTGGTGCCATCCTTTTCCTCGAGGATTGCGGACAGGCCGAGCTGCCAATGCGCATCGGACTCCAGCGTTATTGTCGCCCCAAGCGCCCACCAGGTGAAATTATCCTCCATCCGAATGTAGGGTTCGAAAGGCACCTGGGCTTCCGTCATGCCATCCCGACAGGCCACGAAATCATAGGCCGCCCATTGGCCGGATGGCGCGAAATTCCATTCGCGGTAGGCTTCATCGCCATCTCGACGCAAGAATGCCTCGAAGCAGGTCGTTTCCCACAGGCGGTCGGCGCGGCTGGGCTCCGCGGCCTCTGGAATGATGAAGCGCGCTGCCGGAGCGCCGATCCCAAACCAGATGTTGGTCGTGGCGATACTTCCCAGCGACCCGGCATGGTCGACGATCACCCACAGTTTGAACACCGGTTCCGTTGGAGATTTGGCCGAGTGCGGGATCAGATGCAGCTGCATGCACCTATTATCGTCATTCCATCGAAAGCGGGAACTCTTGTTCGCGCAGAGCCGCAGAGGCGCAGAGATGCCGCGGGCTAGGCGAGCGGCAGCGTCATATTCGCAGAGGTTGGGATTCCCTCAAACAATCGGGATACAGTGCTGGCGCGCGCTTTGTGCGAGTATCTCTGGGCCTCTGCGCCTCTGCGCCTCTGCGTCTCTGCGCGAGATTCTTGTCTGCCGCTTTCGCGGCGTTGGTGAGTTGGCTAAGCGCAGGTCAATGACGGCCTACAACTCCTCTCTCCTTCGCCTGCTCGATGAGCGCGGCTACATCCACCAGGTAACCGACGCTGGAGCACTCGACGCGCTGGCGCAGCGGGAGGTCGTAACCGGCTATATCGGGTTCGACGCGACCGCGCCCAGCCTACACGTCGGCAGCCTGGTCCAGATCATGATGCTGAGGCGGTTGCAGCAAGCCGGGCACCGGCCGATCGTGCTAATGGGGGGCGGCACCAGCAAGGTCGGCGATCCGAGCTTCAAGGCGGAGGAGCGAAAGCTTCTCGATGATGAGGCAATCGCCGCGAATATCGCCTCGATCCGCAGAGTCTTCGGCCGCTTCCTTACCTTCGGTGACCGGCCGAGCGACGCGATCATGCTCGACAATGCCGAATGGCTCGACGAGCTGAATTATGTCCCCTTCTTGCGCGAAATCGGACGGCATTTCTCGGTCAACCGGATGCTGACCTTCGACAGCGTCCAGCTGCGGCTCGAGCGCGAGCAGCCGCTCTCCTTCCTCGAGTTCAACTACATGATCATGCAGGCCTACGACTTCCTCGAGCTGTCGCGCCGGCTCGGCTGCCGACTGCAGCTCGGCGGGTCCGACCAGTGGGGCAATATCGTCAACGGAGTCGAGCTCTGCCGCCGCGCCGACGGCAAGGAGGTGTTCGGCGTGACGACTCCGTTGATCACCACCGCCGACGGCTCGAAGATGGGCAAGACCGAGCGCGGCGCGGTGTGGCT
>DATLGC010000084.1:0-4902 GCA_035540655.1 Sphingomicrobium sp.
GCCTTTCCGGCTGAAGATCGAGGAAGGCGACAAGGTCCACCGGCTGTGGGCGACCGAGGTGAGGATCGCCAACGGCGGCCATTTCGGCGGAGTCGAGCTGGTCGAGACGGCCGAGCTCGACAGCGGCGAAATCGTCATCGAGGCCGTGACCGGACGAAGCCTGCTGCGCCTCGGCTGGACCTGGCTGGCGGCGGTGCTTCGCCTGTCGCGGCGCAAGACAGAGAGCTTCGAGCTTCGCGGCCGCGAGTTCCGGCTCCGCACCTGGCCGCGGCTGTGGGTGTCGATCGACGGCGAGATCACGCGGCGGACGCCGGTGACGGTGCGGGTCGCGCGCGGAGCGGTCGAGGTGGCGGCGCCGGGGGAGGAAAGCAAGAATCGGCGCTCACCCTGAGCAAAGTCGAAGGGCGAGCGCTCGCATTTCGACGGGCTCAATGTGAGCGCTCTAGTTCACCCCAGCCTGGCCAGCGCCGCAGCAAGCCGCTCTGCCTCGGCGGCGCGCTCGGCATGGTCGGCCCGTGCCTTGTCGACCGCCTCCGGCTTGGCGCGCAGGGGCTGCCTCGCCTCGCGTGTCATGCAAAATCCTAGGTTATGTTGCTACAGCCCAAAGTACAAAAGCTAGCACTGCGACGAAGGCGGCAACAATGCTCCAATATACGACAAAGCTAACTAAGCCTAAGGTGCCATGAATGGCGCGTTGCTCTACTTGTGATAACTCGCGCCTTGGCCGTGCACGTCTGCCAGTGATGGCGAAGCGGAGCATCTTTTGAAGCTCTTCTTTTGTTAGCTCTTCTAACTTTCTCTCTCTTGCATCTCTCCAAAGTTCTCGGCGTATCGTACTTCGCCACCAATCTATGCCGATCCAAATTCCGAAAGCGAGTAGCCCGAGGACGACTAAGTATGCGAGTATCGAATTGGCCATTTCAGCCACCCGCCCGAAGCCGCTCTAACGCCGACTGATAACGCTCCACCTCCGATTGCTTCTCCACGTGATCCGCACGCGCCTTTTGCACTGCCTCGGGCTTGGCCTTTTCTCTGAATAGCGGATTGGCAAGCCGTTCCGTGAGGGCATCGCGCTCCTTAATGGTCACAGTCAGCGCCCGCTGCAGCCTGGCACGCTCGGCTTCAAAGTCCACAACCCCTTCCAATGAGAGGTTGAGCGTGTCCCCCTCTACGAGAATGGGGACGGACATCTGCGTTGTCAAAAATCCGTCATGTAAGATGACCTTGGCCAATCGTTCTACGGATTCGCGATTCTTGGAGAGTGCGCCGTAGGCTGTCGTGCTTGGAGCTCCCACGCCAAGGGCGACTCGCGCTCCCGGGGGGACATTTAGATCGGTACGAGCCGAGCGCACCTCGCTGACCAGCTTCACCAACCACTCGATCTCGGCCTTGGCCTGCTCGTCGACCTCGGCCTCCGGCTTCGGCCATTTGGCGACGATCAGCTCGTAGGGCCGCTCATTGGCGTTCCACAATTCCTCGGTCACGAAGGGCATGAACGGGTGGAGCATGACCAGGATCTGGTCGAACGCCCAGGCGGCGACGGTGCGGGTTTCTTCGGCGGCTCTCCCCTCCCCTTCAGGGGAGGGGTTGGGGGTTGGGCCATCGTGCAGGCTTGCACCCCCCACCCCTTCGCGCTGCGCGCTCTTCCCCTCCTCTGAAGGGGAGGGGCCAAGCAACGGCTTCACCAGCTCGACATACCAGTCGCAGAAGGTGCCCCAGGTGAAATGGTAGATGGCGTCGGCCATGTCGTCGAAGCGCAGGGCGGCGAAGGCGCGATCCAGCTTCGCCAGGGTCTCGACCACCTCGCCGACGATCCAGCGGTTGACCGGAAGCTCGGCCTCGGGCGCGGCGATGCTCTGCGACGCGCCGACGCCGTTCATCTGCAGGAAGCGCGCCGCATTCCACAGCTTGGTCGCGAAATTGCGATAGCCCTCGACGCGCCTTTCATCGAGCTTGATGTCGCGGCCCTGGCTTTCCATCGCCGCCATGGTGAAGCGCATCGCGTCGGCGCCATATTTGTCGATGAGGCCGAGCGGGTCGACCGTGTTGCTCTTCGACTTGGACATTTTCCGGCCCTGGGCGTCGCGGACCAGGCCGTGGAGGTAGAGCGTCTTCCACGGCGCTTGCCCCATGAATTCGAGGCCCTGCATCGCCATTCGCGCATCCCAGAAGAAGAGGATGTCGAAGCCGGAAATCAGCAGGTCGTTGGGATAGTGGCGCTCAAGATCCTCGGTCTCGTCCGGCCAGCCGAGGGTGGCGAACGGCCACAGGGCTGAGCTGAACCAGGTGTCGAGCACGTCCTCGTCCTGGCGCAGCGGCTTGCCGCCGGCCTGCTGGAGCGCTTCCTCCTCGCTTTCGGCGACGAACACTTTTCCGTCCTCGCCGTACCAGGCGGGTATGCGGTGGCCCCACCACAATTGCCGCGACACGCACCACGGCTGGATATTCTCCAGCCAGTGGAACCAGGTCTTGGCCCAGGTTTCGGGCACGATCCGGATCTCGCCCTTGCGGGTCGCCTCGATCACCCGCTCGGCGAGCGGCTTGACGTCGACATACCATTGGTCGGTCAGCCACGGCTCGATGACCACGCCCGAGCGGTCGCCGAACGGCGTGGCGATCACCCGGTCCTCGACCCGTTCGAGCGCGCCCTCCGCCTCGATCAGCGCGACGACCTGGTCGCGCGCCTGCTCGCGGGTGATCCCGATGAGCTCATTGGGGATCAGCCCGTCGCTCGTCTGGACGACATTGGCCCGCGAGTCGAACATGTTGAGCATGTCGCGGGCGGCGATTCCGGCGCGGCGGCCGACCTCGAAATCGTTGAAGTCATGGCCCGGGGTCACCTTGACCGCGCCCGAGCCGAGCTCGGGATCGGCATGCTCGTCGGCAATGATCGGCACCAGCCGACCGGTGATCGGCAGCCGCACCTGCTTGCCGACCAGGGCGCGGTAGCGATCGTCGTCCGGATGCACCGCCACCGCCATGTCGGCGAGCATGGTCTCGGGCCGGGTGGTCGCCACGGAAATGGCGCCGCCGCCATCGCCGAGCGGGTATTGGAGGTGCCAGAACTTGCCCTGCACCTCGCGGGTCTCGACCTCGAGGTCGCTGATCGCCGTCTGGAAGCGCGGGTCCCAGTTGACGAGGCGCTTGTCGCGATAGGCGAGGCCGCGCTTGAACAGCTCGACGAAGGTGTGAATGACGGCGCGCTGATAGCGCTCGTCCATGGTGAAGCGCTCGTTCGACCAGTCCATCGAGCAGCCGAGGCGGCGCAGCTGGCGGGTGATGGCGCCGCCCGACTGCGCCTTCCATTCCCAGACATGCTCGAGGAAGGCCTCGCGGCCCATCTCGGCGCGCTTGACGCCCTGGCTTTCGAGGTTGCGCTCGACGACCATCTGGGTGGCGATCCCGGCATGGTCGGTGCCGACCACCCACAAAGCGTCCTTGCCGAGCATGCGCGCGTGGCGGGTGACGATGTCCTGAAGCGTATTATCGAGCGCATGGCCGATGTGCAGCGAGCCGGTGACGTTGGGCGGCGGGTTGACGAGGGTCCACGGTTCGGCGTCCGGACGGTCGGGGCGGAACAGGCCGTTCTCCTCCCAATGCGCGTACCAGCGCTGCTCGATCGCAGCGGGGTCGAAGGTCTTGGGGAGATCGGTCATCGCGAGCAGCGGTTAGCTGGGTTTTTTTGTCATTGCGAGCGTAGCGAACCAATCCAGGATTGGATTTGCCGCGTCGCTATCGCTCCTCGCACTGGCCTACAGCGGCCGTCCGGTAATCCTCGAAATCTCCCGCTTCACATGCTCCTCGACGATGTGCGGAAGATGATCGTCGAGCCACTGCTTGAGGATCGGCCGGAGCATTTCGCGGACCATGTCCTCGAGCGGGTTGACCGGCGGCGGGGCGGGAACGCTGGCGGTGACCGTCGACAGGGTCTCGAGCGCGCTTCTGCTGGCCTCAGCGGCGGTCTCGTCGAGCAGGGGCGGGCCGAGATCGACCGGCGGCGCCAGCGGCTCGTCGAGTTCGAGAATGTCCTCGTCCTCATCGTCGTCCGGCGCTTCGGTCTCGGGCGGTTCGTCGGAAGCGGCGGAGCGCAGCTCCTTTTCCTCCGCGATCACTTTCTTGATCGAGGCGAGGATGTCTTCCATCGACGGTTCGCGGCCTGGCGACTGCATGGGCGTGATATTGCCTATTGGCGGGGCGGTGTCACCCCTTGGCGGTCGGGCAACTCCTCGGGAGTGACGGTTCGGGTCGCTACCGGCTGGTGGCGGGGGTCGCGGGCCCAGTCGTTCCAATTGCCCGAGACCCGGCGGTAGTTGCCGAGCGGATCGTAGAGCGGGCCGCCCTCGAGGCCGAGGTCATCGGCCTCCGCCTGGCCCATGGCGTTCAAGAGCTGGAAGCCGGTCACATAGGAATCGCGGCGGGCAGTGACCAAAGCGACCTGCGAATTGAGCAGCTCCTGCTCGGCATTGAGCACGTCGAGGATGTTGCGGGTGCCGACGCTTTCCTCGGCCCGGGCGCCCTCGAGCGCGAGCTCGTTGGCGCGCACCGCAAGCTCGTTGGAGGCGATGGCATTGAGCGCCGCCTGGTGGGCGGCGAAGGCGGCGCGCGTCTGGGCGATCACCGCCCGCTCGGTGCCGATCATCTGCTCCATCAACTGGCCTTCGACCGCCTGCGCCTGGCGGATCCGCGCCGACGGCAGCCCGCCCTGGTACAGCGGCACCCGGGCGTTGACGCCGACCGCGGTGCGAGTGCCGGTGGCGCCGAGCGGGCCGGTTTCGCCGGCCAGCGCATTGACGTAATCGCCCGAGCCAACCGCCGAAACGCTGGGCAGTCGGCCCGCCTCGGCGACTCGCACGTCCAGGCCCGCGGCCTCGGCCTGCTGGGTGACGGCGACCAGGTCGGGAT
>DATLGC010000085.1:0-13813 GCA_035540655.1 Sphingomicrobium sp.
ATACTCACTATTGTACCGATCGGCAGATCGGGTTTTGGATGAGGAACAGTCACGCGGCCCTTGCGCTGCGGATGCTTGAACTGCACGTGATTGCCCTTCTGGCCGACCTTCACGAAGCCCGCAGCCGTCAGCGTCTTGATGACGTCACGACTGGTCATATCTATATACACACGGGTGTGTACTGTCAAGGTCAAATCAGCCCCATCGCCCGCATGCTGGCGCGGCCCTGGGCGCCGACGATCACATGGTCGTGGACGGCGATCTTCATGTGCCGGCCGGCCTCGACCAGGTCGCGGGTGAGGCGGATGTCCTGGCTGCTTGGGGTGGGGTCGCCGCTCGGGTGGTTGTGGACGATGATGATGGCCGTCGCACCCAAGGCGATGGCGCGGCTGATCACTTCGCGGACATGGACCGCCGCCTCGTCGACCGAGCCGCGCCACATGCTCTCGTTGGCAAGCAGAAGGTTCTTCGCGTTGAGGAACAGCACCCGAACCTCCTCGACCGGAGAATGGGCCATCGCCGCCTGCAGATAATCGCCGAGCGCGTCCCAGCTCGACAGGACGGGGCGCCCCTCGACGCGCGTTTCGAGCAAGCGCAGCGCGGTCGCCTCGGCGATCTTGAGGGCGGCGATGACCCCGTCGCTCAATCCCTCGCGGCGGAGCGCTTCGGGGCTCGCCGACAAAAGCGGTCCAACGCCGCCGAACTGGGCGATCAGCGCCTTTGCCTGGGCCTTGGTATCGCGGCGGGGAATGGCCAAAGCGAGGAGATATTCGACTAGCTCGTGGTCGAGGAGGGCCTTTGGGCCGCCTTCGAACATCCGGCGGCGAAGCCGCGCGCGGTGGCCTTGCGCCCCGCTTTTGCCGATGGTGTTGACAGCGCCGTGCATCCCGCCCCTTTCGCGGCCGCCCGAGCGCCGCGCACGATAGTCGAACCGGCGCCAATCTGGAAGGCGATGACTGGACCGTGCGAAAAATCGATCGTGCCGCTAACGGAACGGCAGTCACTGGCGAGGGTTTGTAGCTGCCGATGGGCGACTTGCGCGGCGATGATGGCGGCGAGCTTCCGGACGGGGGATCGGAGACGGTCGTCGTCCGCCGCTGGACCTTGCGCCGGATCGCCACGATCGTCGCTTTGTCGCTCATGCTGGTGCTGCTCATCGTCGTTGCGACGGTGTGGATCGCGCGCCGGCCGATCGTCAGCAATATCATCGAGCGCGAGTTCGAATCGCGCGGAGTCCAGGCGACCTATGATCTCGAGCGGGTCGGGCTTCGCACTCAGCAAGTGCGCAATCTCGTCATCGGCGATCCGCAGCGGCCCGACCTCGTCGCCGCCTACGCCCAGATCCAGATCCGGATCCGCCTCGACGGCAGCGTCCAGGTCTACCGGATCGTCGCCCGCGGAGTCCGGCTTCGCGGCAGGCTGGTCGACAACCGGGTAAGCTGGGGACAGATCGACCGGCTGTTGCCGCCGCCGACCGACCAGCCGTTCGCACTGCCCGACTTCGTCCTCGACGTCGCCGACAGCAGCATCAGCCTGGCGACTCCGTTCGGGCCTTTCGGGGTCGCCATCGAAGGCTCGGGCAACCTCACCGGCGGCTTTAGCGGCAAGGCGGCCGTAGCGAGCCCCTGGGTGGTGCCCGGCGCCTGCCGGATCAGCAACATGAACGCGCTGGTCGCGCTCGAGGTCATCGCGCGCCGGCCGCACGTGCAGGGCCCCGTCGCCATGGATCGCGTGGCCTGCCCCGCCGCCCAGTTCGTGATGGATCGCCCCAATCTCCAGGTCAACGCTCGGTTCGACGAGGCCTTCACCCGCTACGAAGGCAGCGGGCGGATGGAAATCCAGCGGCTCATCGCCGGCGAGAACGGTCTCGCGGCCTTCGTCGGACGCCTCACCTTCCGCGGTAATCCGGACGCGACCTACGGGTCGCTGAACCTCGCCGCCCGGCGTTCGCGGCTTGCGACCATCTTTGCCGAGCAGACCCGCCTTACGGGCGATTACCGGCTGGGGCTCACCGGCGGCACGCTGGTGATGGTGGGCGACTATGAGGCGGCCAATGCCCGGCTCGATGAGTCCATGCTGGCGGATGTGAACACCGTGCTCGACGCGACCAGGAACACGCCGATCGGCCCCGTCGCGACCGCCATTGCAACCGCTCTCCGCCGGACAACCAGCAACTTCAACGTGTCCGGAGGAATCCGGATGGTGAACTCGCCGGGAGGCGGGGCGGCGAGGGTCGAGGACGCCAACCTCGTCAGTCCGACCGGCGGCCGGATCAGCGTGTCCGGCGGAGACGGAGTGACTTATTACTGGCCCTCGGGCCGCCTGCGGATCGATGGCCTGATCCGAATGGCGGGTGGAGGACTGCCGACCGGCCGCGTGCGGATGAGTCACCCAAGAGCGGGCGGGCCATTGCGCGGAGTGGCCGAAATCGAGCCCTATACGGCCGGAGCGTCGCGCCTGGCGCTCGCGCCCATCCGCTTTGCGGCCCAGACCGACGGTTCGACCAGCATCGACACGGTGGTCCTTCTCGACGGGCCGTTCCCCGGCGGCCGGGTGCAAGGCCTTCGCTTGCCGATTGCAGCGCGTCTGGGGGCAACGGGAAGCGTGGCGGTCGGACCCGGCTGCATCGAGGCGCGGGTGAGCTATCTGCAGATCCGGAGCCTCGAGCTTGGCCCGACGCGGCTGCCGGTCTGCCCGGAAGGCCCCGCGATCCTCTATCAACCGCCGACCGGGCCGATGCAGGTCAACGCCCGAATCGACAGGCCGGTGCTCGCCGGGCGGCTGGGCGGATCGCGCCTTCGCCTGGCAGCCGACCGAGCGCGGGTTCGCGAACAGGATTTCGTGTTCACCGGCCTGCGTTCGGAACTTGGCCCGGCCCGGGCGCCGGTGCGCTTCGATGCCGACCGGCTGAGCGGAACGTTCGCCGGGTCGGGCGTGAGCGGCAGTTTCGCCGGCGCCGACGCGGTCATTCGCAACGTCCCACTGCTGGTCAGCGAGGGCAGCGGAACATGGCGCGTGCACCGCGGCGACCTGACGGTAAGCGGCGGAATCACCGTGTCCGACCGGCACGAGGATCCGCGCTTCTACCCGCTGCGCAGCGACGACTTCGTCTTCACGCTTGCCGACAGCGACGTCGTCACCGCGCGCGGATCGCTTCGCCATCCGGAGACCGGGACGTTGGTGACCAACGTCGATGTCCGGCACGTGCTGGAAACCGGCGTCGGCCACGCCAATCTCGACGTCCCGGGAATCACCTTCGGCCCGAACCTGCAGCCGGAAGAAATCACCAGGCTGACCGAGGGTGTCGTCGCTTTGGTTCGAGGCACGATTTTCGGCCGGGGCAGGATCGCCTGGGACGAAGAGGGCGAAGTCACCTCGAGCGGGCAGTTCACGATCCCCGGGATGGACCTGGCGGCGCCGTTCGGGCCGGTTACCGGCCTTCGCGGAACGATCAATTTCGACGATTTGCTCGAACTGACGACCCCGCCCGGCCAGGTGCTGACGATGGAGACGGTCAACCCCGGAATCCTCGTCGAAAACGGGGTGATCACCTATCAGCTGCTGCCCGATCAGCTGGTCAAGATCGAGCGCGGCGAATGGCCGTTCATGGGCGGACGTTTGATCCTGCGCGAGACGATCCTCAACTTCGGCGCTCCAAGCGCCAAGCGGCTGACGTTCGAAGTCATCGGCCTCGATGCCCAGACATTCGTCGACACGCTGGAGCTTGGCGGCTTCGAGGCGACGGGGACCTTCGACGGAGTCCTGCCGATGATCTTCGACGAGCGCGGCGGAAGGATCGTCGGCGGCCGGCTCGATTCGCGGCCGCCAGGCGGAACGATCGCCTATACCGCGGACATCGACCGGTCGAACCTCGGCCTGGTCGGCGGCGTCGTGTTCGATGCGTTCCGCGACCTTCAGTACGAATCGATGGTCGTTCGCCTGGACGGCGACCTCGACGGCGAGTTCCTGATAAGAATGACCATCGACGGCGCAATGTTCGGCCAGACCCATGCGCCGGGCATCGTCCGCGGCGTGCTTAGGCAGCTGCCTCTCAAGCTGAACGTCCAGATTCGCGGGCCGATTCGCGCGCTGATCGGAACCGTCCGATCGATGCGCGATCCCCGTCCGATCCTGGACGACGTGCTTCCCCGGCCGCTCGACGAGGTGCCCGGGATCGTGACCGAGGTGCGCACCCGGCAGGAAGAGCAGACCCAGACCCAGACGCCACCCAATCAGCAAGTGGACGTTAATCCCCCGCCAGCAGAAAGATGAGCCATGCGTAAGCCGAGATTCAGCCGAATTGCGACTGCTTCAGCCGCTGCTGCTCTCTGCGTGCCTTTGACCGGATGCATTACCGTCAGGGCTCCGGAGCAGCCGATCGAGATCAACCTCAATGTCGATATCCGCCAGGAAGTGCTGGTGCGGCTGCAGCGCGACGTCGAGCAGCTGATCCAGCAGAACCCCGACGCCTTCCCTCAGGCGCCGCGATGATGATTCGATCCTACCTCTGCGGACTTGCAGCGGGCGCGCTGGCGGTGCTGGCGACGATCTCGAGCGCGTCCGGCGCCGCGCAGACGGGGGCAAGCGCGATGGTCGCCGCTCGACAGGCCGGCCAGATCGGCGAGAGGTTCGACGGCTATCTCGGCTGGGCCGCCCCTCCGCCCGACACCCTTCGCCGGCAGGTCGAGGCGATCAATATCCGCAGGCGATCGCTATACGCGAACCTCGCCCACCAGCGCAGCGCAAGCCCGCAGGAGGTGGCGATAACCGCCGGCTGCCAGTTGCTGGCCAGGGTGGCGGTCGGCGAGATCTACATGCTGAACGACGGCGTCTGGCGGAGGCGCGCGCCCGGCCAGCAAGTGCCGGTCCCCACCTATTGCGGCCAGCGCTAAGCCGCCGCCGAGCCGCGGCGGTTGACTATCCAACCCCCCGTTCATAAAGGGGCCGCGCCTCGGCGGCTCGGACGCCGCCATGTCCCATGTCCCTAAGCATCCCCTTGTCCTTGGGCCGGGGCAACGCACAGGGAGGCGGGCATGACGACGGACGACACCGGGCAGGACTCAAGGCTTCCACCCGACGCGCGAATCGATTCGCTCGAAAAGCGGATCGAGCGGGCGCAGCAGGTGGAGGCGGAAAGGACCCACAGGCCGCAGCTCAATCCGACCACCCGGATCGCGCAGCAGCTCTTCGGTCACCTGATCGGCGCTCCGGCGGGCGGCGGGCTGATCGGATGGGGCCTGGACAGCCTGTTCGGGACCTTTCCGCTGTGGTTCTTGATCATGCTGTTCGTCGGGTTCGGCGTCGGCGTGAGGAATGTCATGAGGATTTCCAGGACTCCGCCGGGCGGCGAGCCCGGCCAGTCGTCGTAAAGAGAAGGGTGTAAGGCCAAGTGGCGGTCGAAGACGGCAAGATCGACCCGATGCACCAGTTCACGGTGGAGCCTCTGGTTCCGCTCGAGCTGGCCGGAATCGATATCAGCTTCACCAATAGCGCCTTGTGGATGATGGTGGCGCTGCTCATCATCTTCGCCTTCATGGCGACCGGCATGAAGCGCGAGCTGGTGCCCGGCCGCTGGCAGATGGCGGTCGAGGGGCTGACCACATTCATCGACAATATGGTCCGGGTGAACATCGGCCCCGAGGGGCGCAAGTTCATGCCCTACATCTTCTCCCTGTTCACCTTCATCCTGGTCGCCAACCTGCTCGGCCTGATGCCGCTGGCGATCATTCCGGGCCAGCATGCCTTCACCACCACCAGCCATTTCAGCATCACCGGAGTGCTTGCGGTGATGAGCTTCTCGATGGTGCTGATCATCGGCTTCTGGCGCCACAAGCTGGGCTTCTTCAAATTGTTCGTGCCCCACGGGACGCCGATCGTCATGGTGCCGCTGATCGCCCTGATCGAGTTCATCTCGTTCATGGTGCGCCCCTTCAGCCTCGGCCTGCGGCTGTTCGTGGCGATGATCGCCGGCCACATCCTGATGGAAGTGTTCGGAAGCTTCATCGTCAACGGCCTCAACGGCGGCCCCGTGGGCTGGGGAGTCGGAGCGCTCAGCTTTTTGTTCATCGTCGGGGTCACCGCGCTCGAGCTGCTGGTTTCGGCCATCCAGGCCTATGTCTTCGCGCTTCTGACCTCGCTCTATCTCAACGACGCCATCAACCTTCACTAGTTTCAAGCAAGGAGTTACCCAAATGGACTTCGCTTCCGCTCAAGTCATCGGTGCCGGCCTCGCCGCCATCGGCGTTGGCGCCGCCGCGATCGGCGTCGGCAACGTGTTCGGCTCGTTCCTCGAGAGCGCGCTCCGCAACCCGGCCGCGGCCGACGGCCAGCAGGGCCGTCTGTTCATCGGCTTCGCGGCTGCCGAGCTTCTCGGCCTGATCGCCTTCGCCGTGGCGATGATCATCCTCTACGCGCGCTGATCGACGTTCGCGCGACGCGCGCCTGACAGGGTCTTCGAATGCCTCAGATCGAGCAACTGCCGTTCATATTCTCCTCGCAGCTCTTCTGGCTGCTGGTGGTGTTCGGAATCCTCTATTTCGGCATCGGCCGGGGGATGGTGCCGAAGATCCGTTCGACGGTCGAACTGCGCGAGCAGAAGATCGCCGAGGACCTCGAGCAGGCGCAGATGGCTCGGGCAGCCGCCGAGGAGACCGAGGAAGCCTATCGCGCCCGGATGGACGAAGTCCGGGCCGAGGCCGCCAGGACGATCCAGGAAGCGAAACAGGCCGGCGCTCGGGAAACCGAGGACCGGGTGCGAAAGGCCGCCGAGAAGATCTCAGCCAGGTCGGAAGCCGCCGAGGCTCGGATTAGAGAGGCGCGCGAGGCGGCCAAAGCGGAAATCGAGTCTGTCGCAATCGAGGCCGCCCAGCAAATGGTCGGTAAGCTCACTGGAATGAGCGTCGAGCGGGAAGGGGCCGCTGCCGCGGTGAAGGAAGAGCTGCATGGCTGAGCAAAGTCCCTTCCTGCCGGGCAATCCGGCGCCGCACCCGGAGGCGGTCGCCACCGTCCAGGACGACAATGGTCACGCTCCGGCCCCCAAGGCGTTCGGGCTGGTCGAGGCGCCCTGGTTCATCTCGCTGGCGATGCTCGCCGTCATCGCCATCATCGTCTGGAAGAAGGTGCCGCAGGCGATTGGCCGGGCGCTCGATTCGAAGATCGCCTTGATCCGCGACCAGCTCGCCGAAGCCGAGACCCTGCGCAAGGAAGCCGAGGCGCTGAGGGACGAATATGTGTCGCGGACGGCTTCGGTCGAGGCCGAGGCGGCGGCGATGATCGATCGTGCCCGGAGCGAGGCGGATCAAATCGTCGCCAAGGCCAAAACCGACGCCGAATCGCTGATCGAGCGGCGGACCCGGATGGCGGAGGAAAAGATCGCAGCCGAAGAGCGCGCCGCGGTGGATGAGGTGCGCGCCGTCGCCGCCAATGCCGCGACCCGGGCGGCCGCCCGGCTGATCGCCGAGCGGCACGACGCCGTGGCCGACGAGAAGTTGGTCGAGCAGGCGATCAGGGGACTGGGGAGGGGCTGAACCCCCATTGCGAGCGGAGCGAAGCAATCCAGATCGACTGCTGGATTGCTTCGTCCCCTCCGGCTCCTCGCAATGAGTGTGACGCCTATTGCTGGTGCTGGCCGCCGGGCTCGCTGACTCCGTCGAGCGCATGGTGGGCGATCTCGCCGTCGACTTCGCGGCTGAGGTCGCCGAGGCTGATGATCCCGACCAGTTTCTCATCCTCGTCGATCACCGGCAGGCGCCGAACCTGGGCGCTGCTCATCTTGCTGGCGACATCCTCGATATCCTCGTCGACTCGCGCGCAGATGACGCCGCTCGACATCACCTCGCTCACCGGCGTGTCGGGGCCGAGCCCCTCGGCAACGCCGCGAACGGCGATGTCGCGGTCGGTGATCATTCCGATCAAGCGATCGCCCTCGGTGACCGGCATCGAGCCGGCATCCTGGCGGAGCATGAAGGAAGCGGCTTCCTGGACCGACTGGTCGGGCCGGACCGTCTGAACGTCGCGAGTCATCACTTCACTGATCTTCATAACCATTCTCCCTTGCTGGCTTCCCAGCGCAAACGAATGGCCGCGGCCGCAAGTTGCCCTGGTCAGGGGAGGTTCTCGGTCAGAAGGTCGTAGGTGGCGACCGGCTCGTCCTTCTGGTTGAAGACTTCTACCGCCCAGCGGACCACTCCGGTCTCTTCGCTCTTCAGCGACTTGGAGCGGACGGTGAGCTCGACCCGCATCGAATCGCCGGGGTAGAGCGGTGTGAGGAAGCGCAAATTCTCGAGGCCGGTGTTGGCCAGCACCGGGCCGGGATCGGGATCGACGAACAGCCCGGCGGCGAAGGACAGGATCAGATAGCCGTGGGCGACCCGGCCCTCGAAGATCGGCGAGGCCCTGGCCGCCTCCTCGTCCATGTGGGCGTAGAAGGTATCGCCGGTGAAATGGGCGAAATGCTCGATGTCCTCGATGCTGACGGTTCGGCTCTTGGTGTAAAGCGTATCGCCGATATCGAGCTCGCTCATCTTCAGCCGGAAGGGGTGGGTCGAGATCTCGCGCTTGGGCGAGCCGGGGATATACTGGCCGGAGATGGCGGCGATCATCGCCGGTGACGACTGAATCGCGGTGCGCTGCATGTAATGGGTGACTCCGCGGATTCCGCCCATCTCCTCGCCGCCGCCGGCGCGTCCCGGGCCGCCGTGGACCAGGACCGGCAAGGGCGAGCCGTGGCCGGTCGATTCCTTGTGGTTGGTGCGGTCGATGACCAGCATCCGGCCGTGGAAGGCGGCGGCGCCGCGAACGAAGTCGCGGGCGGCCTCGGGCGAATGGGTGAACAGCGACAGGACGAGGCTGCCGCGGCCGCGGTTGGCGAGCGCCACGGCGTCGCCGAGATCGCGATAGGGCATGATCGTCGATACCGGCCCGAACGGCTCGCAATCGTGGACCGCGTCGGTCCCCCAGGGGTCGTCGGCGCGAAGCAGCACGGGCGGGAGAAAGGCGCCGCCCGGCACCGGCGGCTCGGCGCTTGGATCGCCGGCGACGATCCTCGCACCCGCCGCTTCCAGCTCGGCGATTCGGGCCTGGACGTCTTTTTTCTGGTCGAGGCTGACCAAAGCCCCCATGCGGGTATCTTCGGAACGCGGGTCGCCGACCTTGGTCTTGGCCAGCCGCTCGGCGAGCGCCTGCTCGACCGCGTCGAGATGTTCGGCCGGCGCCATGGCGCGGCGGATGGCGGTGCACTTCTGGCCGGCCTTGACCGTCATCTCCATCGCCACTTCGCGGACGAACAGGTCGAACTCGGGGGTGCCCGGCCCGGCGTCCGGGCCCAGCACCGAGGCGTTGAGGCTGTCGCGCTCGGCGATGAAGCGCACCGATTCGCGGGCGATCACTGGATGGGTCTGGAGCTTCATCGCCGTCGAGGCCGAGCCGGTGAAGCTGACCACGTCCTGGCAGGACAAATGGTCGAACAGGTCGCCGACTCCGCCGACGATCAGCTGCACGGCGCCTTGCGGCAGATGGCCGCTTTCGATCAGCACCCGAAAGGCCGCCTCGGCGAGGTAAGCGGTGGCCGACGCCGGCTTGACGATCGCCGGCACGCCGGCGAGCAGGGTCGGGGCAAGCTTCTCCAGCATCCCCCAGACCGGGAAGTTGAAGGCGTTGATGTGGACCGCCGCGCCCTGCAGCGGAGTGAAGATGTGCTGGCCGATGAAGCTGCCGCCTTTCGACAGCGGCTCGATCTGGCCGTCCAGCAGGACGTGCGCGTCGGGAAGCTCGCGGCGGCCTTTGGACGAGAAGGAGAAGAGCGTGCCGGCGCCGCCCTCGATGTCGATCCAGCCGTCCTTGCGGGTCGCGCCGGTCAGATAGTTGAGCTCGTACAATTCCTCCTTGCGGGCCATGATCGCCAGGCCGAGCGCCTTGAGCATCCGCGCCCGCTCGTGGAACGTCATCTTTTTGAGCGCCGGGCCGCCGACGTCGCGGGCGTGGGCGAGCATCGCCTGGAAGTCGAGGCCGCCCGAGCCGGTCAGCGCGACCGGCGCGCCGTCGATCGCGCTTGGGATTTCGGCAAGGTTGCCGTCACCCGGAATCCAGCGGTCGCGGGCATAGTTGAGAAGCTGCGGGGTTTTCATCGGGTCACCTCTGGCGCCGTCATCGCGACGCGGAGCGCCGGACGCAAGCGGTCAGCGCAGCCTGCGCCCGACCAGCGCCCCCTTGCTTCCGACCCGCTCCAGGGTGAAGTCGAAATTCGGCCAGTTTCGCCGCCAGCGGCGGGCGACGAGCCGTTCGCCCGGGCGGGCGGCGTCGTCGAGGATTACTGTTCCGCCGACGCGCAGCTTGCTGAACAGGCTTTCGGCAGAGCCGCGCGTGAAGGGATGAACGGTCCAGGGCGGGCCGTCGACCAGCAACAGATCGATATGCCTTGGAAGCGGCCCATGATCGTACCACAGGCCTTCCCACGGCGCGGGTGCCTTGGTCAGCGGAGCGTGGCGGACGTCGGCCCGAAGCCCGTGACTTTCGACCAGTCGGCTGGTGTGGCCGCGAAATTCCTCATTCTGCTCGAAGCTGATGAAGGAGGAATAGCGGGCACCGGAGCGTCGAAGCGCCGCCGCGATGACGAGCGTCGACACGCCCGAGCCGAATTCGACGATGGTCGCGGGTTTGAGGCGCAAGATGTGATCGGTGATCAGCTCGAGCAGGCCGACGTCGGCCGACCAGCCGCCGAGGCTGTCGAATGCGTCGGCCGGAAGCTCGAGTCGGTCGAGTAGCTTCCGCCGGCGCTCGGCGCTGCCGCCATACAGACCCTTGAGCAAAAAGGGCGCCCCGATCAGGCCGAAGGCACCAACCATGGCCAGGTCGACCAGCCCGTTGGGCGCGATCCCGCCAACACTGTCCTCCTGAGCGTAGGCCGAGCTTCCGGCCGGCGCGCTCATCGCAAAACTCGCAATTGACGATGGGACATGGGTTCCTGCTGTCGCCGGCCAATGTGCGGACAACCTGCGGCTAGGGATTCGGTTGCCGGTCAGCGCCCGACGAAGTTCGGCTGGCGCTTCTCGAGGAATGCGGCGACCCCCTCGCGATAATCCTCGGTGTAGCCGAGCCGGCGCATCGCGTCGCGCTGGTGGCGAAGCTCCTGCTCGAGCGTGTGGTTCCACGAGGCGCGGATCATCTGCTTGATCGCGGCGAGGCCGAGCGGCGGCAGCGCGGCGATCTTTTGGGCTAGTGAGTCGACCTCGCCATCGAGCGCCTCGTCGTCGACGCATTTCCAGATCAAACCCCATTGCTCCGCTTTCTCCGCCGGCAGCGGCTCGCCGGTCAGCGCCAGGCCGAGCGCTCGCGCCTGGCCGACAAGGCGAGGCAGGACCCACGTGCCGCCGCTGTCCGGGATCAGCCCGATGGCCGAAAAGCTCTGGATGAATCTGGCCGAGCGGGCGGCGACGACCAGGTCGCAGGCCAAGGCGATATTGGCGCCGGCGCCGGCGGCGACTCCGTTGACCCGGGCGATCACCGGCTGCGACAGGCTGGTGAGCCTGGTGATCAGCGGGTTCCAGCAGGTCTCGACCGTCACGCCGAGGTCGGCGGGATGGCCGGTGGTCGAAACGGCGCGGTCATTGAGGTCCTGGCCGGCGCAAAAGCCGCGGCCGGCGCCGGTGAGGACGATGACCCGGGCCGAAGCCACGGAGTCGAGAGCCGGCTTCAGCTCCTGGTGCATGGCGGCGGTGAAGCTGTTGAGCCGGTCGGGGCGGTTGAGCGTGATCCGGGCGATCGGCCCGTCATGCTCGACGATGATGGTCTCGTAATCGGCCATGGTGGTCTCCCCGTGCCGTCACCCCGGCCTTGAGCCGGGGTCCGCCTATTCTTACTGCCGGACAAAGTAGAAGGCGGATGCCGGGTCAAGCCCGGCATGACGATGAGGTGTAACCGATGGACCCAGACCAACTCGCCAGCCGCGTCGCCCAGGCGATGCTCGCCGCCGAAGGCACCGGCCCGGCCTGGGGCATCGTCATCGAGGAAGCGCGGTTGGGCTATTGCCGGCTGCGGATGGAGCTGCGCGACGACATGCTCAACGGCCACCGGATCGCCCATGGCGGGATGGTGTTCGCGCTCGCCGACACCGCTTTTGCCTATGTCTGCAACGGCAGGAACGAGCGCACCGTCGCGGCCCAGGCGGGGATCGTCTTCCTCGGCAGCGCCGAGGCCGGCGAGACCCTGGTCGCCGAAGCGGAAGAAGCGGCGACGAGCGGGCGAAGCGGAGTTACACGCGTTGGCGTACGCACGTCTAACGGCCGCGCCATCGCCGAATTCACCGGCTATTCGCGTACCATTGGCGGAGCGATCGTCGAAGTTTGAACGTTGAGGCCGTAGGGACTAGATCGCAGACATGTACACGACCGAGCTTCAGAAAACGGCGAAGATCGAGAACCTCGAGGACCCCGAGCTGCTCGCGGCGTTCGAGGCGCGGGTCGCGGCCGACGAGTTCATCGAGCCCAAGGACTGGATGCCCGAGGCCTATCGGCGGACGCTGACCCGGCAGATCAGCCAGCATGCCCATAGCGAGATCGTCGGCATGCTGCCCGAGGGCAATTGGATCAGCCGGGCGCCGTCGCTGCGGCGCAAGGCGATCCTGCTTGCCAAGGTCCAGGACGAGGCGGGCCACGGCCTTTACCTCTATTGCGCCGCCGAGACCCTGGGCACCAGCCGCGAGGAGATGGTCGAGGCGCTTCACTCGGGCAAGGCGAAGTACAGCACCATCTTCAACTATCCGACTTTGACCTGGGCGGACATCGGAGCGATCGGCTGGCTGGTCGACGGGGCGGCGATCATGAACCAGGTGCCGCTGCAGCGCACCAGCTACGGCCCCTACGCCCGGGCGATGGTCCGTATCTGCAAGGAAGAAAGCTTCCACCAGCGCCAGGGCTACGAGATCATGATCGCCATGGCGAACGGCACGGCCGAGCAGAAGCGCATGGCGCAGGACGCTCTCAACCGCTGGTGGTGGCCGAGCTTGATGATGTTTGGCCCGCCGGACGAGAATTCGCCCAACACCGCGCAGTCCATGCGCTGGCGGATCAAGCGCGAGACCAACGACGAGCTTCGCCAGAAGTTCGTCGACATCACCGTACCGCAGGCGGACTTCCTCGGCCTCGCAATCCCGGACCCCGAGCTCAAATGGAACGAGGAGAAGGGCGGCTACGATTTCGGCGAGGTCGACTGGGAGGAATTCTACGCGGTGGTCCGCGGCGAAGGCCCGGTCGCCAAGGAACGGATGAGCGATCGCCGCAAGGCCTGGGACGACGGCGCCTGGGTGCGCGAGGCGGCCGCGGCTTACGAAGCCAAGCGGCGCGAACGGGCGGCCGCTTGAGCGCGATCTGATTCCTCCCTATCGCGAAGCGATGGGGAGGGGGACCAGCGTAGCTGGTGGAGGGGCCCCTCCGTCAGGCCTTCGGCCTGCCACCTCCCCACGAGCTTCGCTCGCAGGGAGGAATGAATGTCCGACTGGCCGCTTTGGGAGGTATTCGTCCGTGCCAGGGGTGGTCTTGCGCATCGTCACGTTGGCAGCGTTCATGCTCCCGACTCGAAGCTCGCGCTCGCCCACGCGCGCGACACTTACACGCGGCGCATGGAAGGGGTGAGCCTGTGGGTGGTGAAGTCGAGCGACATCGTCGCCTCCGACCCTGAGCAGGCGGGCGAGCTGTTCGAGCCGGCGGCGGACAAAATCTACCGCCACCCGACCTTCTACGACATCCCGGACGAAGTGAAGCATATATGATGTGGACTGTGCCCCGGCGAAGGCCGGGGCCCAGAGACTTTCCTTGGACTG
>DATLGC010000086.1:0-44763 GCA_035540655.1 Sphingomicrobium sp.
AACTTCAGCAACCATCGCAGCTTTTACCGCAACGGTGGCAGCCCCAACGTCTGGGCCCTTGCTGACGCGGGTGTGACCCGTTACCCGTCGAGCGACCTCCATTACGCTCAGGAATATGTCCAGCTCGTCGGAACGACGTTCGACTGCGAAGTCTGGAAGGATCCGGGCGGCCCGGGCAAAGGCCCCGACGCGATTTTCCCGCCGGGCCTTCAGACCACCGGCCACGCCACTGTGACGGGTTCGGTCCGGAGCCCTGCTCCCGACTATATCGATCCCAATGGCGGACCGATGAACATGGGTGGCACCATGGGCGTCCAGACCCTGATCTGCATCTCGCCAAACACGGGCGGCGGCAAGCCGGGTCAGTGGCGCGGAATGCATGACTTCGCGACCTCGGGCTGTGCGGCGGCCAGCGTTGCGGCCGGCGGAACCGTGCCGAGCGGGAACAACCCCGACTAAGTAGGCCGTAAAGTAAGCGTTCGAAAGCGCCCCCGGCAGCGGCATCAAGCCGGTGCCGGGGGCCTTTCTTTAACCAGTGTGAATTAGCCGGGCTTTGAGGGGGTCGTAGCGTGTCGATGGAGCATAAGGGCCAGGCGCCACCTTTCTTCAGTCGCAAGAGGCGCATCGGCGCGGCCATCCTTCTTGCCGGAGTCGCCATTCCCGCCCAGGCGGACAGCGCCGCCGACCTCGCCGATTCCGCCCAGCCGGCCGCCCGGCCGCAGCATCCCGACATCATCATCACCGGCCAGGCGCTGATCCGCGACGTCCGCCCCGAATATGAGCTCGACGAAACCGGGATCGCAAGCTTCGGCGCGAGCACCGTCGACGAGCTTCTCGCCGAAATCCTCGGCCAGCTCGACGAGGATGATCTGCCGCTGATCCTGATCAACGGCGAGCGGGTCACCGACCTTTCGGACATCGCCGGCTATCCGGTCGAAGCCCTGCGCAATGTCACCGTCCTGCCGCGCGGATCGGCGGTCCGCGCCGGCGGCACCACCGGCCAGCGGGTCGTCAGCCTGACCCTGCAGCGGACCATGCGCGCCGTCACCGCCACCCTGGCGCCGCGGATCGCGACCGAGGGCGACTGGTCGGCAATGCGCGGCGAATCGCTCCTTACCTATATCCAGGGGTCGACCCGGGCCAATCTCGCCTTCCGCTACCGCGGAGAGGGCAATCTGCTCGAAAGCGACCGCGACATCATCCAGCCGGCGCCGCGGCTGCCGTTCGCCACCGGCGGCAACGTCATCGCCCATCCGGTCTTCGGCGGCGAGATCGATCCGCTGTTGAGCGCCGCCGCCGGAATGCCGGTCACGGTCGCCCCGGTTCCAACCCGGGCGAACCCGACCCTTGCCGACTTCGCCTCGGCCGCCAACCGGCAGAACATGACCGACATGGGCGATTTCCGCACCCTTCGGCCAAGGCTCCGCAATTATGACGTGAACGGCACTTTCAGCACCCGTCTCGCGCCCTGGCTGACGTCCAATTTCGGCCTTCGGATGAACCGCAACACCAGCCTTTCGCTGCGCGGGCTTCCCACCGGCCTGTTCGTCCTGTCGGAAGACAATCCGGCCTCGCCCTTCTCCCGCGATGTCGGATTGACCTTCCTCGGCGCCGAGCCGCTGCAGTCGCACGTTCGCCGCGACACCTACGAAGCGCGCGCCATGCTCAACGGCAGGCACGGCAGCTGGAGCTCCAACTTCACCGCGCGTCATGCCGAATCGCGCGACCTGTTCCGAAGCCAGCGCCAGGCTTCGTCCTCGGCCATTGCACTGGGCAATGATATCAACCCGTTCGCCCGCGACCTGTCCGACATGATCGCCCTTCGCAGCGATGAAAGCCGCGGCCGATCGATCTCCGACAACGCCCAGCTGTCCTTCACCGGGCCCGCCTTCTCCCTTCCGGCGGGCGAGGTCAGGGCGACCGTCGAGGGGCGGGTCGCCTGGAACCGGACTCGCTCGCAGAGCAGTTTCTCGGTCCCCTCGGAACGGCGAACTCGCCGCGACGAGCAGGCCGTCCGGGCGGCGGTCGAAGTGCCGATCGCAAGCCGCGCCAATGACGTCCTGCCGCAGATCGGCGAGCTGAACATGACCGGCGAAATCGGCCGCACCCATTATTCCGACGCCGGCTCGCTCGACCGGATCGGAGCGGGCCTGATCTGGGACCCGACGCCGGCGTTCCAGCTGCGCGGCTCGGTCGAGAAGGTCGAACGGGCGGCATCGGTGCAGATTCTCGGCAGTCCGATCGTCGAAACGCCCGACGTCCGGCTGTTCGATCCGCTTCGTGGCGAGACGGTCGACGTCGTCCAGATCACCGGCGGCAATCCGGATATCGATCCCGAGGACGTTCGCACCCTTCGGGTCGGCGCCGAGCTTCGGCCCCTGCCGCGGATGAACCTGGTGCTGAACGCCGAATATACCGATACCGACGCGCGCAATTTCATATCCTCGCTGCCGCCGACCAGCCTGCCGGTGATGCTCGCCTTTCCCGATCGCTACATCCGCGATTCCAGCGGAAACCTGACGACCGTCGATCTTCGGCCGGTCAATTTCGATTCGCACCGCGAGAAGCGGCTGCGCTGGGGCTTCCGGATAAGGCCGAGGCTGAGTTCGGGCAGCCTGTCGGGCCCCGGCTTCGCCGCCGGCCCGTCGGACGGCGAGTCGGGCGAGGAATCGGCGCCGTCGCCGCAGCCCGACCGGCCGGCCCGGGCCGGAGTCCGGCCGGCAACCTTCGCCGAATTCACCGCCAACCATAATATCGTCTTTGCCGAAAGGATCGTCATCCGGCCCGGGCTCGACGATGTCGACCTGCTCGGCGGCGGCGCGCTCGGCCTTGGCGGCGGCCGGGTCCGGCATCAGCTCGACGGCACCGCCGCGCTCACGTCCGGCGGGCTCGGAGTCCGGCTGTCGGCCAACTGGCGCGGCAGGAGCAGCCTCGACGCGAACATCGGCGGGGTCAGCGACACCATCCGCTTCGACCCCCTGTTCGTGGTGAACCTGCGCGCCTTCGCCGACGCTGCCCGGATCGTCCCGCAATGGCAGTGGGCGCGCGGCACCCGCTTTTCGCTCAATCTGCTCAACGTGACCAACGACCGGCAGCGGGTCCGCAACTCCGCCGGCGAGACCCCGCTGCAATATCAGCCCGGCTACCGCGATCCGCTCGGCCGGACGATCGAGTTCGAAATCCGCCGGATGTTCCGCTAACAGGGGAGCCGGGGCCGTTTTGGGGTGGCGGCTCCGGCAATTTTCAGTCTGTCAGCACGGGTTCGAACGATGGAAAGTGACGTGGACTGCGTCCGCGACCGCAATTTCACCAGGGAAGCGGTGGTCCTCGACGGCAAGACTTTCGTCAACTGCCGCTTCGAGGGTTGCGAGCTCATCTATTCGGGCGGCCGCCCGTTCGTCTTCAAGAATACGACGGCGGACGAATGCACGATGAGCTTCGTCGGCCGGGCGGAAAACACCGTCCAGACCCTCGCCATGATGCACCGCTTCGGGATGCAGGCCTTCGTCGACGACATGTTCGACTTCATCCGCAACCCGGGTCGGCCCAAGCCCTAAACTCGGGCGCGCCCTCCCCAGCCCGCTTCCTTCGCGCCGGCCGGGCGACTACATCGCCAGCATGCATTTCCTCGACCAGGCGAAAATCTATCTGAAGTCCGGCGCCGGCGGGCCGGGCGCGGTCAGCTTCCGGCGCGAGAAGTTCATCGAGTTCGGCGGCCCCGACGGCGGCGACGGCGGCAAGGGCGGCGACATCATCCTCGAGGCGGTGCCGGGCCTCAATACGCTCATCGACTTTCGCTACACCCAGCATTTCCGTGCCGCCCGCGGCAAGGGCGGGGCCGGCCAGAACAAGACCGGCGCCGGCGGCCAGGACCTGGTCATCAAGGTGCCCGTCGGAACCCAGGTTCTGGCCGACGACGAGGCGCGCAGCCTGATCGCCGACCTGACTCGCGAGGGCCAGCGGGTGACCTTGCTCAAGGGCGGCGACGGCGGCCGCGGCAACGCCAGCTACAAAAGCTCGACCAACCGCGCCCCGCGCCAGCACGGCACCGGCTGGCCGGGCGAGGAAATGTGGGTCTGGCTCCGCCTGAAACTGCTCGCCGACGCCGGCCTGGTCGGCCTGCCCAACGCCGGCAAGTCGACCTTCCTCAACTCGGTGACCAACGCCACCGCCAAGGTCGGCGACTATCCCTTCACCACGCTTCGGCCGCAGCTCGGCGTCGTCCGCCACAAGGGGCGCGAGTTCGTGCTTGCCGACATTCCCGGGCTGATCGAGGGCGCCGCCGAGGGCGCCGGGGTCGGCGACCGCTTCCTCGGCCATGTCGAACGAACCAAACTGTTGCTGCATCTGGTCGACGCCGCCGGCGACGATCCGGCGGGCGCCTGGCGGACCGTTCGCGGCGAGCTCGCCGCTTATGGCGCCGGCCTCGCCGACAAGCCCGAGGTGGTTGCGCTCAGCCGCTGCGACCTGGTCGACGAGCAGCGCCTGGCCGAAGTGCAAAGCGAGCTCGCGGCGGCTTGCGGCAAGCGCCCGCTGCCCGTCTCTGCGCCGCTCGGCGAAGGGCTCGAGCCCCTGCTCGATGCGGTCATCGAGCGTCTCGGCGCGCAGGCGGTGGACGAAGCCGAGCCGGATTCGCGCCAGCGGGACTGGTCGCCCCTGTGATCCTCGGCCTGACCGGCGGCACCGGCTTCGTTGGCGGGCGGCTGATCGACGCCGCGGTCTCGGCCGGCCACCGGGTCTGCGCCCTCGCCCGCCGGCCGCAATCCCCGCGCGCCGGAGTCGACTGGGTCGAAGGCTCGCTGTCAGATCGCGATTCGCTGCGCCGGATCGCCCAGGGCAGCGACGCCATCATCCATGTCGCCGGGGTGATCAACGCCCCCGACCGCGCCGGCTTCGAGAAAGGCAATGTCGATGGCACTCTGGCGATGCTCGCCGCCGCCACCGCCTGCGGAGTCCGGCGCTTCGTCCACGTCTCCTCGCTCGCCGCGCGCGAGCCCGGCCTGTCGCTCTACGGCGCCTCCAAGGCGCGTTCCGAACAGCTGGTCGAAACCTCCGGCCTCGACTGGGCGATCGTCCGCCCGCCGGCGGTCTACGGCCCCGGCGACCGCGAGACGCTCGAGCTGTTCCGGATGGCGAGGCTCGGCCTCGTCCTCCTTCCGCCCCGGGGCCGGGTATCGCTGATCCACGCCGACGACCTGTCGCGGCTGCTGCTGGCGCTGGCCGATCCGTCGGCGCCGTCGCAAATCCTCGTCGAGCCCGACGACGGCCGGACCGGCGGCTGGAGCCATCATCAATTCGCCGAGGCGCTGGGCCGAGCGGTCGGCCGCCGCGGCCTTCGCCTGTCGGTGCCGCGAAGCCTGATGCGGGCCGGCGCCTTCGCCGACCGGCTGCTCCGCCGCGGCCGGGCCAAGCTCACCGCCGACCGCTGCGCCTACTTCTGCCATCCCGACTGGGTGGTCAGCCCGGCGCGAGGCGCTCCGCCGGAGCTTTGGCGGCCGCTGATCGACACCGAGCAAGGCCTCGCCGCCACCGCCCGCTGGTACAAGGAGCAGGGATGGTTATGAGCGGCCACCGTCCGCTCTCCCCATTGCGATTGACCTTCTGCAGCCTTAGCCTCGGCTATCAGCCTGGAGGGAACCATGGAAACCAGCGCCAGCGAGATCGCTGACGGAATTTATCGTCTGTCGACCTATGTTCCGGACATCGCCCCGCCGGCGGGGTTCACGTTCAACCAGTTCCTTATCGCCGCCGACGAACCGCTGCTGTTTCACTGCGGCCCGCGCGCAATGTTTCCTTCGGTATCGGCCGCGGTCGAGAAGATCATGCCGCTCAACCAATTACGCTGGATCAGCTTTGGGCATGTCGAGGCAGACGAGTGCGGGGCGATGAATCTCTGGCTATCCGCCGCTCCCCAGGCGAGGGTCGTTTATAGCGAGCTCGGCTGCGACATTTCCGTGAATGACCTGGCCGATCGCCCTCCCAAGGCCATGGCGGATGGGGAGGTTCTGGACCTCGGCGGGAAACGCGTTCGCCTCATAGCCACGCCCCACGTTCCGCATGGTTGGGAAGCGCAGGTCATGTTCGAGGAAACGACTCGCACCTTGTTTTGCGGGGACCTCTTCAGCCACGTCGGAGACGGCGATCCAATCACCGAAGAAGACCTAGTCGATCGTGCCATGTTTGCGGAGGACATGTTCCATGCAACGGGCCTCGGCCCAACGACCGCGCCCACGATCCGGAGCCTGGCCGAATTGGTGCCGACCACATTGGCCGTAATGCACGGATCGTCGTTTCGCGGCGACGGATCCAGGGCACTGAACCGATTGGCGGATCTCTACCAGGAGCGCCTGAGGGCAGCCGCCGCCTAACGTGGTGACTGCACGCTTCCGGCCCATTGCGGAAAATAGGAGAATGATGGACGATTTCGATGCATGGACCTCAGTCGGACTATCCTGGAGGCGAACCGCCTCTTTCTCGTTCCTAAATCGTCCGCCCATGCGCAATATATCATCTCAGAATATCGTGACCCCGTCACTCGCCATCTGAACCATGAGCCGCCTGGAAGCCTTCCTCTGTTGCTGGAGCGGATCGAGGAACAGCGGGCAGCGATGAAAGCTGGGCAGGCGCTTTTTCTGTCCGTGCTGCTGAAGGGTTCGGACGAGTTCATCGGCTGCTTCGCCCTCGAAAATATTGGCTCCGAGCAGCCGGAAATGGGCGGATGGCTGAAGGCGTCAGCATTTGGCAATCGCTACGGGCAAGAAGTCGCTGCCCGAATAAAGCAATGGGCTGGCGATCATCTTTCGTATCAGCATCTTCTCTGGCCTTGCGCCATCGAGAACATTGCCAGCCGGAAGCTGGCGGAATCTCTCGGCGGGTACATTGTTCGCGAATACGACAAGCGAACATCTGACGGCCAAACATCGCAATACGTGGAATACGCGATCCCGCGCCTCGCAATGTGAGCGCTGCGGTCTGACGACGCTTTCTGACCAAAGCGGAAATTGGCGCTTGCTCGGCCCTCCATGACACTGGAAATGTAGGATTTGATTTGCTTGGGTTGGGCGATGGCGATTCTGGGCCCGCTTCACGAAGGTCACTACGCTTCGGGACTGCCCCCTCGGCGCGAATGCCGTGGCGCTAGCGTCGGACGTGGCTTTTGTGACCTTTCGCTTGGCCGGCGACATCCGCCGGGGACGGGCTGGGCCGCGCCTTCTTCCTGCCCCATATCGTTGCGAAAGGGCTTGCTCACGACTAGGGCCGCGCCATGACCGAACGCGACGAAACCTATGCCAGGCTGAAGCAGCTGATCGAGCCGTTCAACAAGAAGGGCGCCCAAATCAGCGAGACCACCCGCTTCGCCCAGGACCTCGAATGGGACAGTCTGACGGTGATGGACTTCGTCGCCAGCGTCGAGGACGAGTTCGACATCCTGATCAGCATGAACCGGGTCGCCGAGATCGAGACGGTCGGCCAGCTGGTCGACGCCGTCGGCCAGCTCCAGGGCGACCGGTGATGAAACGGCAGTCCCTTTTATCCGTCACCCCCGCGACCGCGGGGGTCCCGCTTCTTTCCTTCCACGCCGGTGCAAAGTCAGCGGGATTCCCGCTTTCGCGGGAATGACGGGCTGGTGGACACCCCGATGACCGACCTTTTATCCAAGTTCGATCCGCTGATCGCGCAGCGCGAGGCGCTTTTGTCGACCGGGCTGACCGACCCGTTCAACCTGGTGATGGAGCGGGTCGAAAGCCCGACCGTCGCGATCTGCAACGGCCGCCGGACGATCCTTCTCGGCACCTACAATTATATGGGGATGACCTTCGATCCCGACGTCGTCGCCGCCGGCAAGAAGGCGCTGGACGAGTTCGGCTCGGGCACGACCGGCAGCCGCGTCCTAAACGGCACCTATGTCGGCCATCGCGCCGTCGAGCAGGCGCTCTGCGACTTTTACGCGATGGATCATGCGATGGTCTTCTCGACCGGCTACCAGGCCAATCTCGGCGTGATTTCAACCCTCGCCGGCAAGGACGATTACATCATCCTCGACATCGACAGCCACGCTTCGATCTACGATGGCTGCGCGATGGGCAATGCCCAGATCATCCCCTTTCGCCACAACGACGTCGAAGCCCTCGAGAAACGACTGAAACGGGTGCCCGAAGGCGCCGGCAAGCTGGTCGTGCTCGAAGGCGTCTATTCGATGCTCGGCGACGTCGCTCCGCTCAAGGAAATGGTTGCCGTATCGAAGGCGAACGGCGCCATGGTATTGGTCGACGAAGCCCATTCGATGGGCTTCATCGGCGAGAGCGGCCGCGGGGTCGCCGAGGACCAGGGGGTGATCGAAGACGTCGATTTCATCATCGGGACCTTTTCCAAATCGGTCGGTACCGTCGGCGGCTTTTGCGTTTCCAACCATCCCAAGTTCGAAATTTTGCGGCTGGTCTGCCGTCCCTATGTCTTTACCGCCTCGCTTCCGCCCTCGGTGGTCGCCACCGCCGCCACCTCGATCCGCAAGCTGATGGATAGCGCCGACAAGCGCGCTCACTTGTGGGAGAATAGCAAGCGGCTGCATTCCGGCCTGCGGCAATTGGGCTTCACGCTCGGCACCGATGAGCCGCAATCGGCGATCATCGCCGTCATCATGCCCGACCTCGAGACCGGAGCGGCGATGTGGGAAGCGCTTCTCGAGGAGGGCCTCTACGTCAATCTCGCCCGTCCGCCGGCGACTCCGGCGAACATGACCCTGCTTCGCTGCTCCTTGTGCGCCGAGCACACGGAGGGGCAGGTCGACGAGATTCTCGCCATGTTCGAATCGGCGGGACGGGCAACCGGGTGCCTGAGCTGAGCCGGACCGGCTTTCGCACCGTCGCTTGGAGGACTAGATAGGCGCAATGACGCCGGGCGGGGACGAACTGCGCTTTGACTGGCGCCGCGGAGGCGCGGCCGCCGGAGCGCTGATTGCTACCCTGCTCCTGCTGGCCATGGTGGTTCTGGTCGCGCTGTCCAACCAGGCCCGCGATCAGGCCCTTCAGGGCGAGCGCCGGGCCTATGACGTCAACCTGCTGACCCGGGCGGTGGATGCCAATATCGCCCGGGCCGAGGCAGCGCTCGGCCGGTTCGTCCTCGACGAGGACGAGCGCGGCAGCGGCAACATCTATTATGCTCACTGGCGCCAGGCCGGGCACCAGATCCGGCAGCTCGAACGGCTGGTCGCCGCCGATGTCGAGCAGCGGCAGCGAGTCCGCCGGCTGCGCGAGCTGTACGACCAGCGCGGGGAGGAATTCGCGCTCGCCGCCCGGGCGACCGTCGCCCGACTGGGCGCCGGCGGAACGAGCTATTTCTACGCCGCAGCGCGCTCCGACACCGGGCCGATGCTCAGCCGGATCCTGTCGGACATCGCCCAGGCCGAACGACTGGCGCTTCGCGAGCGCATGGAGCAGACCCAGCTCTTTTCGGCCGAGGCCGACCGGTTGACCGATTATCTGAGCTGGCTCGGGGTCCTGGTCGGGATCGGAGCCATCTTCCTCGGGGTGATTTCGGTCCAGGCGGTCCGCCAGTTCGCTTATGCCCGAAGGCTCGCCGAGAGCGAGACCGAGCGCGCCGAGGCCCTGGAAGAAGCCGTCCGCGAACGCACCCAGGAATTGCTCGAAGCCAACCTCGCGCTCAAGCAGGAGGCGGAGGAACGGCAGGCCGCAGAAGCCCAGTTGCGCCAGGTCCAGAAGATGGAGGCCGTCGGCCAGCTGACCGGCGGAATCGCTCACGACTTCAACAATATGCTGGCGGTGGTCGTCGGCGGGATTGACCTTGCCCGGCGGCGGCTGAACGGCCCGCGCCGCGAAGTTATGATGCATCTCAACAATGCGATGGAAGGAGCGACCCGGGCTGCCGCTTTGACCCGCAGGCTGCTGTCCTTCGCCCGGGCCGAGCCGCTGCTGCCCGAGCGGGTCGACCCGACCGGGCTGGTGGGAGGCATGTCGGACCTGCTCGACCGAACGATCGGCGAGCGGATCCAGGTCGAAGTCGACCTCGCTCCGGGCACCTGGTCGACCTATGTCGATCCGCACCAGCTCGAGAACGCCATCGTCAACCTGGCGGTCAATGCCCGGGACGCGATGAACGGAATCGGGCGATTGCGGATTTCCACCTCCAACGTCACTCTCGCCGCCAACGAGGTCGGCGACGTCCGCGCCGGCGAATATGTGCGGATCGCCGTCAGCGACACCGGCTGCGGGATGACCGACGAAGTCCGCGAACGAGCGTTCGAGCCCTTCTTCACCACCAAGCCGATCGGCAAGGGAACCGGCCTTGGCCTCAGCCAGATTTTCGGCTTCGCCCACCAGTCGGGGGGCGAGGTCGGGATCGAAAGCGAGGTCGGCAAGGGGACGACGGTGTCGATCTACCTGCCGCGATCCGAATCCGCGGAAGCCAAGGTTCGGCTCCACCCGGCCGCGCAGCGGCCGGAAAGCGATGCTCATGTGCCCGGGGCCAGGATCCTCCTCGTCGAGGACGATCCGCGAGTCCGGGCGGCAACGGTCGGAGCGCTGGAAGACCTCGATTACGAGCCCGTCGCCTGCTCGAGCGGCGCCGAGGCGATCCGGCTGTTCGACGAGCAGCCGTTCGACCTCGTCATCAGCGACGTAATCATGCCCGAGATGACGGGCCCGGAACTGATCCGCAACTTGAAGGCGCGCCACGCCAATTTCGCGGTGCTGTTCGTCACCGGCTATGTCGGCGAAGGCGAAACCGACGACCTCGTCGGCTATGAATTGCTGCGCAAGCCGTTCACCGTCGGGGCCCTCGCCAGCGCCGTCGCGGCCGCACTGGACCGCGACCCTAGCGAACCGCGCCGGACCGGAGGAGCCGCGGCAGCAAGGTGATTGCGGCAAGCAGCGGCCATCTCCGCTGCCACGGCTTCAGCGCGATTTGCGTGCCGGCATGGCGATTGATTTTCCAGGCAATGTAATCCGGGCCGCCGGCGAAAGTCGCGCTCGCCTTGGCCAGCCGGAGCACAGACAGCAGCTTGCCTTCGACCCGCCGTCGAGCCCAGCTGGCCTTGGCCTTCGGCAAAGCGGGAATGGCGGCGATCGCAGCCTCGCTGAACCGGTCATAGCGGTCGACGTCGGAATCGACGACCGAGCCGGCCCGGCCGCGCCGCTCGGCGCGAAGCTCGGCCGAGTAGGTCAGCGCGAATGCCCGCCGCCACCAGTCGAGCGGGCTCTCGCCCTCGACCCTTCCGGCCGCCGCAAGCAAGGTCGGGGCAGCGCGTTCCACCGAACGGATAACGGCTTCGGCCGCATCATCATCCGCCGCCCAGACCAGCCGGGATGGCTGGGCGAAGCGGGCCCAGACCGACACGCTGCGGGTTTCCGGACCGTTGCGGCGATGGAAATCCCTTTCGGTCAGCACCGCATATTTGGCGCGCAGTCCGCCATCTTCGAAATAGAATACGTTGGGCGGAAGCAGTCGATTGGCCGCGGCGAGCCAGCGCCGGTCGTAAGCGGAGCGATAGTCCGAAACGATCAGGTAGAAATCGAGCATCAGCCCGTCGAGCTGCCGCTCCCTGAGGCAGGAGCCGTAGAACAATACGGCCCGCGAGGCGCCGCCATGCTTCGCAGCGACCGCCGCGGCGAGGCGGGCGACCCTAGGATCGACGGGCGCGGCCAGTTCCTCGGCGACCAGTTCGCGCAAGCTTGGCATGGTCCTGTCTTATGCCGCGAGGCGGACGAAGGACAGCGGCTGGGCGCGGCGAAGGTGGATCGGGCTGCCGATTTCGGCCCGGAACGTCTCGCCGTCGAGAATGACGCTGGAACTGTCGCCCTCGATGCTGATCTCGTCGGCTTCCTCGAAATAGACGCCGCGGATCTTCGAGCGGCCGAGCTTGCCGAAGAGGCTGGCGAAAAAGGCGCTGAGCAGCGAGCCGAACCGCTCCTCGATGGCGACCAGTTTCAGCGGCCCGCCGCCCGCGCCCGCCAGTTCGCCCGACAGAAGGAGCTTGTCGAGCGTGGTCACGGCAAGCAGCGAGAAGCGGCCGGACAAGTGGCCGTCGCTGCGCACCGAGACTTGGAGCGGGGACGGATGGGGCGGCAGGAAGCTGGTCCTGAGCCGGAGAAACAGGCGCACCATCAGGGCGATGGCGGTCAGCGCGTGGCTGACCCCGTTAGGCAGGCCGAGGGGGTAAATCTTGTTTCGGCAGTAGAGCATGATGTCGGCCAGACCGGCGCCGCCGAGGAACATGCCGATTACCGGCCGCTGTTCGGCACCGCAGCGCAATGCGATCAGCTCGCGGGCAACGAGGTGCGGCGACAGGTCCGCCTGGGCAAGATCGAGGAACCTGCGAAGCGTCGTCACCGGGTCTCCGTGAGAGCCGAGATCGAGCGCGATGAGGTTGGTCTTGCCGCTGGGCAGCACCGCCACCGGCGGCGGGGAGTCGCCGAAATGACCACCATTATGAAGCTCGGTCAACGCCGCCTGCACCGTCCCGTCGCCGCCGTTGATCACCAGCACCTTGGGCCCGACCCTGGCGATCGTCCGCAGGGCTTCACCGATCTGGCCGGCACTTTCGACTTCATAGTGAAAGATGTCCGGATGCTCGGCGCAAAAGGCGCGGATCCGCGGCAGCTGCCCCAGATTGCCCGTCGACCTGGGGTTGGACAGCAGAGCGATTCGAGTCCGGGACATCAGCGGCGACCCGGCACGGCGGCGGGCGGCGGTGAAACCGCCGATGGAAGCAGGACGAGGCGCAAATTCGACATGATTTTACCGACCGGTCCGCTATAGGCTCCGGTCACTGCACCCATTCAGCAAGGTGCAACGACCCATGTCGCTATCTCCGGCCGCTTTGCGGCCAAATGATGGTGCAGGAACGACGAAAGTTGCCCGGTTGTCGCTGATTGACCGATATCTGGCCCGAAGCATTGCCGTGCCGTTGATCGGCACGCTGGTGCTGGCGGCGATGCTTCTCATCCTCGAGAAGATGCTTCGCCTGTTCGATTTCGTGGTCACCACCGGCGGCCCGGTCAGCGTCGTGTGGCAAATGCTCGCCAATCTGCTTCCCGAATATTTCGCCCTGGGAATCCCGATCGGACTGCTGCTCGGGATCCTGCTTGCCTTCCGCAAGCTCGCGCTGTCATCGGAGCTCGATGCACTCCGCGGGATCGGCGTTGGCTACGGCCGGCTGCTGCGCGTGCCCTATATGTACGCCCTTGGCCTGACCCTGCTCAACATGGTCATCGTCGGCTTCGTCGAGCCCTATGCGCGCTATCGCTACGAGGGCCTTCGGTTCGACCTGCGGTCGGGTGCGCTTGGGGCTTCGATCAAGGTCGGCGAGTTCAATCAGCTCGGCCGGCGACTGACCCTGCGCATCGACCGCAGCGAAGACCAGGGAACCTTGCTCCACGGGATATTCGTCGCGGTTGACGACCGTTCCGGAACGTCGGTCGCAGCCACCGCCGAACAAGGCCGCTTCCTTTCGACCGACGACCCGGAAACCATATTGTTTCGGCTGACTCGCGGCCGGCTTGTCCAGGATTCGCCCAAATTCTCGGCCCCGCGCACCTTGTCGTTCGACAGCTATGACCTGCCGATCAGCCTGCCGGCCGTGGAAAACTTCCGGCGCCGCGGCAACGAGCAGGACGAGCTGACTTTGCCCGAGCTGGTCCGCGTCGGCTATGGCCCGCCGCAGGAGCTGAGCCTCGCCGCCCAGGCCAATCTGCATTTCCGGCTGGTCGAGGTGCTGATGATGTTGATGCTGCCGCTGCTGGCGATCGCGCTCGCCGTGCCGCCGAAGCGAAGCACCTCCTCGCTCGGCATCTTCGTCGGCATCGTCATGGTCGTCGCCTATCACAAGGTGAATCAATATGGGGAGCAGGCAGGCGCCCAGGGCCGGCTCGATCCCGTCATCGCCCTCTGGGTGCCGTTCATCCTGCTCGCGATCCTGATCGGCTGGATGTATTATGTCATCGCCCACCGGCCGGGGGGCCAGCCCATCGGAGCGCTCGAGCGCAGCTTCTCGAGACTTGGACGATCGATCCGAAGGCTATTGCCGCGAACCAGTCCGGCATGATGAACCTGCATTTCTTTCCGTCGCGGCGGCTTGCGCTCTACACGGTCAAGTTGTTCGTCACCCGCAGCCTGGCGGTGCTCATCGCGCTTGTGCTGATCCTGATGACTCTCGACCTGCTCGGCGAATCCGGGAAGATCCTGCGAGTCGCCGGCAACGGCGACGCCGAATTGTGGCGCTATGTTTCGCTAAGGCTGCCGTTACTGATCTCCAGATTCCTTCCCTTCTCGGTGCTGCTCGGGACGCTGATCGCCTTTGCCAGCCTGAACCAGCATAGCGAGGTGATCGCAATGAAGGCGGCAGGGATTTCCGCCCACCAGATCCTCGCTCCGCTGATCGTCACCAGCCTCGTCATCGCCGGCATTGCCTTTGCGTTCAACGAAACCGTCGTCGTCCGGTCGGCGCGAACAGTCAGCGCTTGGGCCGACAACGACTATCGCCCGATTCCGCGGGAAAGCGGCATATTGTCCAACGTCTGGGTGCTCGCCGGCGAGGATCTCGTCCATGCCCGCCACGTCGGCGGCAGCGGGGCCGACTTTCACGCCGACGAAATGACCATCTATGACCGCGACCAGGGCGTTCTGCAGCGGGTGGTTGAGGCCGACCGGGCCGTTCCGGCCGGCGGAGCGTGGCGGCTGACCGGCGTGCGAATCTACGACACGACGATGAACCTGGTGACTCGTGAAGCCGAGATGACGGCGCTGCACGGGGTCGAGCCGGAGCGGCTGACCCTGGCCCGAGTCGACCCCGACAAGCTCGATTTCTTCACTCTCCGCGAGCGGATCGCGCAGATGGAGCGAGCCGGCCGGCCGACGGCCGCGGCGCAGGCCGGATTGTGGCACAAGATTTCCGGCCCGCTGTCGACCGTGCTGATGCCGTTGCTGGCGGCGGTGGCGGCATTCGGCCTTGCCCGCTCCGGTCAGGTGCTGCTCCGGGCGACGGTCGGCATGGCGCTCGGCTTCGCCTATTTCGTCGCCGACAATTTCAGCCTGGCGATGGGCAATGTCGGCGCCTATCCGCCGGTTCTTGCCGCCTGGGCGCCGTTCTTCCTGTTCTTCCTCATTGGCGAAACGGTCCTCATCCAATCGGAGGAGTGACCGCCACAATCATGCCTTTGCCGAACCGCCAATCATGTGCGCGAGGTCGCTTGGAAAGGGAAAGACGATGGTGTTGCTGCGCTCATTGGCGATGACGTTGAGCGTCGACAGGTAGCGAAGCTGCATCGCCTCGGGACGCTGGGCGAGGATTTCCGCCGCCTCGAGCAATTTCTGCGCCGCCTGGTGCTCGCCCTCTGCATTGATCACCTTTGCCCGTCGCTCGCGCTCCGCTTCCGCCTGGCGGGCGATCGCCCGGACCATGCTCTCGTCGATGTCGACATGCTTGATCTCGACATTGGCTACCTTGATCCCCCAGGCGTCGGTCTGCGCGTCGAGAATTTCCTGGATGTCCGCGTTGAGCTTGTCTCGCTCGGCCAGCATCTCGTCGAGCTCGTGCTTGCCGAGCACCGAGCGCAAGGTGGTCTGGGCGAGCTGGCTCGTCGCGGCCATGTAATTTTCGACCTGGATGGTCGCCTTCTCCGGGTCGATGACCCGAAAATAGATCACGGCATTGACCCGCACCGATACATTGTCCCGGCTGATGACGTCTTGGGTCGGGACATCGAGCACCAGGGTGCGCAGGTCCATCCTAACCATCTGCTGGATTCCGGGCACGAGTAGGATCATTCCCGGTCCCTTGACCGCGGTGAACCGGCCCAGCGTGAACACAACCCCGCGCTCATATTCGCGAAGTATCTTGATCGCCGACATCAGGAACAAGGCCGCGATCAGCAGCAGCGGGAGATAGAAGCTCAGATTGCCGATCAGGTCCATTGGACTCTCCCTCAAATCATCCGGGATGGATTTCCGGCGCTTGCGCCGAATGGGCGGGACCAACCGTCAGGATCAATCCGTCAATCGCGAGGACTTCCACGGTCTCGCCCGGTTTCAGTCGATCAACGCCCCTGGCGCGCCATCGTTCACCATGAACCAGCACATGGCCGCGCCCGCCCTTCCACGCGACGACCTCCGCGGTCGCCCCGACCATCTGCTCTCGTCCAGTGACGATCTTCGCTCGCCTCGAGGTCATCGCGAAACGGGCGATGACGAGAACGATGATCAGGCTGGCAACGGCAAGGCCGGCCGCGGCCGCCCAGCTGACCTGAAACTCGGGAACGTCGGTGTCGATCATGATCGTCGCTCCAATCGCCAGCGCCACGACTCCGGCGATGCCTAGCACGCCGAAGGATGGCGTGAACGCCTCTGCGGCGATCAGTGCGAGGCCAAGGAGAATGAGCGCGATTCCGGCAAAATTCACCGGCAGGGCTGCAAGCGCATAAAGTCCGACGAGAAGGGAGATTGCGCCGATCGTCCCGGGATAAAGTGCGCCCGGGTTCATGAACTCGAACATCAGGCCGTAAACGCCGATCAGCATCAGGATCAGCGCGACATTCGGGTTGGTGATCGCGCTCAAAACGCGGGTGCGCCAGTTCGGCGCGACCTCGACCAGCTGCACGCCCTCGGTGGCAATCGCCACCTGGCGGCCGGCGGCGGTCACCGTTCGTCCGTCGATCGACCGCATCAGCTCGCCCATGTCGCGGGCGAGGATATCGATTACCTGCTGCTGACGAGCGGCACTCGCGGCGAGGCTGGCACCGGTGCGGACCGCCTCCTCGCCCCAATCGGCGTTGCGGCCGCGAAGCTCGGCCAGAGCGCGGATATAGGCGACCGCATCGTTGATCGCCTTGCGCTCCATGGCGGTCCCACCGGCCTCCGCCGCATTACCCTGTCCGTCGCGGCCCTCACCATCCTGCGGCGATCCGCCTCCGCCGATCTGGACCGGCGTGGCCGCGCCGAGATTGGTCCCGGGCGCCATTGCCGCGATATGACTGGCGTAGAGGATGAACGTGCCCGCGCTCGCTGCCCGCGCGCCATCGGGAGCGACGTAGGTGACGACCGGCAGCGGCGAGGCGAGGATGTCGCGGATTATCTCTCGCATCGACGTGTCGAGACCGCCCGGAGTGTCCATTCGAATGATAATGAATGCCGCCCCGGCATCGCGAGCGCCATCGAAGCTCCGCTTTACATAATCGGCGGTCGCCGGCCCGATGGCGCCTTCAACTTCCAGCACATGGGCGAGCCGGTTAGCCTGGGGCTGGGCCGGCGACGCCAGAAGCCAGGCGCCCAGCAGAAGTGCGATCAATGCCAGCGCGCGTCGCGCGAAGCCCATCGGCCGGTCGGCTTGCAGCATGGCTCGTCCCCTAAAGGCAGATAAGCCCCGGGCGGCCAAACCGGTTCCACCGTTTCCCGACAGGCGGTATTTCGAAAGATCGTGTTCGGCCCGTGATCGCTGGAACGAAGCGGTCAGCTGGACCCCGTCGCGGCCGTGCCGACCTGATCATCGAGCGCAGAGCGGACTGCGCGGCCGAGATCCTGCTTGCGATAGGGCTTGCTGAGCAGCGGATCGCGCTTGACCGGCTGGTTCTGGCCGACGGCGAGCTCGGTGTAGCCGGAGGTGAGCAACACCTTCAGGCCTAGCCGGTCGGAGCGAAGCCGGTCGACCAGGTCGTAGCCGGTCATTCCGCCCGGCATGACGACGTCAGTCAAAAGCAGGTCGAAGCGCGCGCCCCCCGCAACCAGATCGATCGCGCGAGTTCCGTTTTCCGCTTCGATCGTTTGATAGCCGAGGTCGTGCAGCTGGCGGATGACGGTCTTTCGGACGCTCGGATTGTCCTCGACCACGAGGATCGTCTCGTCCCCGGTTGGGATGACGGAGTCGGGCTCGCGCGAAGGCCCGGTGCCAGAGCCCTGCGAGCGCGGCAAATAGAGCTTGACGGTGGTGCCGTGACCGAGCTCGCTGTAAATCTTCACGTGGCCGCCGGACTGCTTGACCCAGCCGAACACCTGGCTGAGCCCGAGCCCGGTGCCCTGGCCTTCCTCCTTGGTGGTGAAGAAGGGCTCGAACGCCCGGGCGATCACCTCTTCGCTCATGCCGGATCCGGTATCGCTCACGGCAAGCATCACATAGTCGCCAGGCGACACCTCGACGTGATGCGACGCATAATCATCGTCGAGGTGCACGTTCTGAGTCTCGATGATCAGCGTCCCGCCCCCCGGCATGGCGTGGCGCGCGTTGATCGCCAGGTTGACCAAGGCGTCGTCGACCTGAGTCGGGTCGATGTGCGCCAACCACAGTCCCTCGCATGTCCTCACCTGGATCCGGATATTCTCGCCGAGCGCCCGCTGCAGAAGGCCGAGCACGTCGGGGAGCCGCGCATTAAGATCGACCGCTTCGGCCTCGAGATGCTGCATCCGCGCGAACGCCAGCAGCCGCCGGACCAGCCCCGCGCCGCGCGCCGCGGCGCCGATCACATCGTCGGCCATCTCGGCCTCCTCGGAGCCCTCGTCGAGCCGGGCACGAAGCAATTCCGAATTGCCGTGGATGATCGCCAGCAGATTGTTGAAATCGTGGGCGACGCCGCCGGTCAAGCGTCCGATGGCGTCCATTCGCTGCAGCTGGCGAAGCTGGTCTTCAAGCGCCTTGGCGCTGGTCACGTCGCGGACAATCGCCAGGATCAACGGCCGCGATCCGTTCCCGGTGGCAATCGGAACCATTCTCGTCTCGACGGTTCGGGCACCGCCCGGAGTCGTGATCCGCCGATCATTGAATACGCGGGGCTGGCCCGAATCCGCCACCGCCTTGTTTGCGTCGAGAACGGCCGTGGCTTCGTCCGGCGGATAGAGGTCGAATTCGGTCTTGCCCAGTATCTCCTGCCGGTCGCGACCGAGAAGACGCTCGCCAGCGGCGTTGACGAGGACGTAGCGAAAGCCCTCGCCGCTCGGCTCCTTCAGCAACACCATGTCCGGCAGATTCTCGACCACCGCGTTCAGCAGGTCGCGCGCCTTCTTGACTTCGCTGGTACGCTGCTGGATTCGATCTTCGAGCGCCAGGTTGAGCGCGCGCAATTCCTCTTCGAGTTGGCGTCGCCGCTCAGCCTCCTGCTCGCGGACCCGGAACAACCAGGCGATGGCCGACAGGCACAAAACCACCCCGATTGCCAGCGCGAGACTCGTCAGCCGAGCCTGCCGCTCCAAGCTCCGGCGATCACGCCCGTAGGTTTCGGTTTGGTCGGCGATGATCGCCTCGGCCTCGCGCTTAGCCTGCTCCATCACACTGGTGCCGATCGCAACGCTCCGGCGCGCATCTCCCGGCATCGTTCGCAGAGCGACCAGTTGACGCGAGGATTCGATTCGCCGCTCGGCAAGCGCAAACAGCCGGTCGAGCCGCCGCTCCAGCTCGGCCGAGTCCTGCAATTTTCGGAGTCGTGCGCTGGTCGCCCGGACATTGGCAATTCCGCGTCGCTGGATGCTCAGGAAGCGATCGTCTCCGGTCAGGAAATAAGACCGCCCGCCATTCTCGACGTCCTTGAGGTCGGACAGGAAATGATTGGTCTCGACCAATATGTTCTGGGTGTGCTCGACCCGCCCGCTGGCGGTGATCAGCCGTTGAATGCTGACGAAGGCAAGCAGGCTGACCGCGGCAATGACAAAAAAGGCGATCGCCAGAACCACTTTTTGCCGCCCGAGCGACGGCGAGCGGATCGGCGGCCGAAGCGCCTCACGCACCGGCCGGCTGCTCGGCGCAAAGCTGATCGAGGACCGACAGCAATTCGCTTCGGCCAAACGGTTTTTGCATGAAATCGGCTACTCCCGCCTTGAGCGCGAGCAGTGTCAAATCTCCCGAGCCGGTCATCATCACAACCGGCAGGCCGATCGCCTTGTCGGACAGCGCCTTGTGGACGGCGAAGCCGTCCGGCCCGGGCATGTTGATGTCGAGCAGGATGCAGCCCTCCTCGAGCCGCTCGGCGGAATCGAGCAGTTCGCGGCCCGAGGCATATTCACGAACCCGGTAACCGCCCGATGCCAGCACCCGGGCGAGCGTTCCGCGAACGGCGGAATCGTCGTCGACGAGGTGGATCAGCGGCCTGGTCACGCGCTCAATCCCTTCTTACCACAGGGATTTATACTACGCGTTAACTACCGTATCGGCTGAACGGCGTCCGAAGAGAATGGCCCGAATCGGACATTTACTCAAACGACCCGGCGAATATGTCGGCCCTAGCGTAGCTTAGCCGAGACTCAGTCGCTTCCGAGCCCGCGACGCCGGCTACTCGCGGCGAGTCGGGCGACCAGCCGGGAAATCCCGCGGTGGCTGGACGCATGATAAACCGAGTCGGCCGAAAGCTCTCGGCACAGCCGCCGGTGCGCCTCGCTGAGCGCATGATAGGGCAGGCCCGGAAGCAGATGGTGAAGCGCATGGTAGCGAAGGCCGACGGGCGCCCACAAAACGGGCAGAGTTGCCGGCGGCGGCACATTGACGCTGTCGAGATATTGCTGGGTGACGGTCATCGGCTCGCCATCATTTTCCCACAAATGCGCGACCAGGGTGCGGACCTGATTGAGGAGCATCACGCCCGATGCGACTGCGAGGAAGATCAGGAACGCGGCCAGCGGGATGATCCCCGCCGCGGTCAGGGCGAGCAGCGAGATCGCCCAAATGCTCGTCGCACCCTCCTGGAGCAGCCAGTCGCGGCGAAACTCGCCCTCCGGTGCCGGGCGGCGGAAACGCGGGTTGATCTGGAGACCCGAATAGCGCTCGACCACCCGTTTTCGGAGCTTCGCCGACAGCAGCGACAATGGCGCCAGCAGCGCGAAGCGGACGAGAAGGCCGACCGGAGCGAGGATGGCGGCGATCAGGAAGACCGGCAGAGTCCACGGCCTCATTAGCGCCAGCGGGAGATATTCCGGGTCATTCGCGGTGCCGTAATAGGTCTTGGCGTGATGCTGATTATGGACACCTTCGTAGAGGAAGGATGGAACCAGCAGCGGGATGCCGACGATCATGTTCCAGCCCAGCCGGAAGCCGGGCACGGCACCTTTCTTCACATGGGTGAGCTCGTGGATGAAGCTGCCGGCGCGGTACAGGGCGAGAATGGCGACGATGCCGGCGAAAAGCGCCCACAGCGATGGCGCAAGGGCAATTGCCGCGGCGAGCGCACCATAACCGACGACGGCCGAGACGATGAGGTCGGACCAGTAGATCGCAGCTTTCGGCTGGTTGAGATCGCGAGTGAGGCTGGCCGCCGCCTTGATCATGGCGGCATCGTCGCGAACGCGCGCAAGTTGGGCGTGCTCGGTCAAAGCTTCACTTTGGCGCTTCAGCGCTGGAGAGGTGGCAAGTGCCTGCGTCATGTTCATGTGATCCGGCAAGTGACTGGAGATAGTGGCACCATCGTGGCGGAACAATGCCCCGGCTGGCGCAACGGGCCATCTCGGGCTAGCCACCGGCATGGCTTCTGACGCTCTGCACATTCGCCCGGTCGAGACCAGGGCCGACCGCAAGGCCTTCATCGATTTCGCCTGGGACATCTACCGCGACGATCCGGCCTGGGTGCCGCCGCTCAAGGCCGAGGTCAGCGGGCTGCTCGACGAGCGGAAGAATCCCTGGTTCGAACATGGCCGGGCGCGATTGTGGCTGGCCGAGCGCGGCGGCCGGACCGTCGGCCGGATCAGCGCGCAGGTCGACGACCTCGTCCAGCAGCATATGGGCGAAGGCACCGGTCAATGGGGCTTTTTGGAGGCTTTGGATGAGGAGGCCTGCCATGCACTTCTCGCAGTTGCGGAAGGCTGGCTGCGATCACAGGGGATGACCCGGTCGCTCGGCCCATTCAGCCTGTCGGTCTGGGACGAGGTCGGGCTCGAAGTCTCAGGCCATCACGAACCGCCGACGGTGATGATGCCCCATCACCGGCCCGAATATGCCGCCTGGATCGAAGCCGCCGGCTACGCCAAGGCGCGGGATCTGCTGACTTACGAGGTCGGTATCGCCGACTGGCGCGACGAGCGCATCGATCGCCTGATCGCGGCCGGCGAGCGAAACCCGCGGATCCGCATCCGGCAGGTCGACAAAGGCTGCTTCGGCGAGGAGGCGGCGATCATCCTTGGCCTGCTCAACGACGCCTGGTCAGGAAATTGGGGCTTCGTTCCGCTGACCCAATCCGAGATCGCCTATGCCGGAAAGAAGCTAAAGCCGATCATCTACAATGAGCTGGTACGAATTGCCGAGGTCGATGGCGAGCCGGTCGCGTTCATGGTCACCCTGCCCGACATCAACGAGCTGATCCGCGATCTGAACGGCGAGCTGTTTCCCTTCGGCTGGGCGAAATTGCTGTGGCGGCTGAGGAAGCCGCGAACGCGGCGCGCCAGGGTGCCTTTGATGGGGGTCGCCCGGAAACTGCACAACACGCGCCTGGCAAGCCAGCTGGCCTTCATGCTGATCGAATTCACCCGGCGAGAAGCGGTCGGCAAGTTCGGCATCGAGACGGGCGAATTCGGCTGGATCCTCGAGGACAATAAGGGGATGCTGTCCATCGCCGAGCTGCCCGGGGCGTCGGTCAATCACGTCTTTCGGGTCTATCAAAAAGCGCTCTAGCTAGGACGCCAGTTCCACCCACGTCGGCGCGTGGTCGGACGCCTTCTCCTGAGCGCGCGCCCATTTGTCGACACCCGCTCCGCGCAGCCTGTCCGCCGCCTCGGGCGAGCAGAGCAGATGGTCGAGCCGGAAGCCGAGGTCGCGAGGGAAGCAGCCCGCCGTATAATCCCAGAAGGTGTAGAGCTTGGGATCGTCCGGGTGCAGCGCCCGGAGCGCGTCGGTCCAGCCCTGATGGACGATCCGGCGCCAGGCCGATCGAGCCTCCGGCTGCATCACCGCGTCATGCTGAGTCGCGCGGACCGAAAAGACGTCGCGGTCCTCGGGAACCACGTTCCAGTCGCCGGCGAGGATGACCGGCCGTTCTTCGGCGAGCAATCCGGCGGCATGCGCCCCTAGCCGCTCCATCCACCTGATCTTGTAATCGAACTTCTCGGTCCCGACCGGATTGCCGTTGGGCAAATAGAGCGACGCGACGACGAGCCCGTCCACCTCGGCCTCGATATAGCGGCTGTGGCTGTCGTCGGGGTCACCGGGCAGGCCAGTGCGCCGCAGCTTGGGCGTGTCGCCGCGGACCAATATGGCGACCCCGTTGAAGCCTTTCTGCCCGTGCCACGCGCCACCGTAGCCGGCCGCCTCGACATCGCCGATCGGAAGCGCCTCGTCGGCGCATTTCAATTCCTGCAGGCAGACGATCTCCGGCTTTTCGCGCTCGAGCCATTCGATCAGGCGAGGCAGCCTCGCGCGGATTCCGTTGAGGTTGTAGCTGGCGATTTTCATGGCCGTCTGCCTAAGCACGACCGTGCCAAACGCAACCTTCCGTTCGTCCCGAGCGAAGTCGAAGGGCGATGCTCTCCGCTTGAGCCACCCGCTGTTCGACTACGCTCCGCTGGAGGTCCGCTCAGGACGAACGAGAAAGTTCTAGACGCTGAAGCTCGACCCGCAGCCGCAGCCCGATGCGGCATTGGGGTTGGTCACCCGGAACGCCGCACCACCAAGATCCTCGACGAAATCGACCGCCGAGCCGCGGACCAGGTCGAGGCTGACCGGGTCGACGACGAGCCTGACCCCGTCCCGTTCGGCCACCGTGTCGCCCTCGCCAGGAGAATCAGCCAGTTCGAAGCGATAGGTGAAGCCGGCGCAGCCGCCGCCGTCGACCGACAGGCGAAGCACGGCCGGCTTGGCCTGGCGCTCCGCAATCCACGCAACTCGGCGCGCGGCAGTTTCGGTAAGGATGATGTCGGGCTCGCTCACGCGAGCGAAATAGGGGGGCGCCGCCTCGGCGGCAAGGCGATTAGCGGCCCGACGCTGCCGTGGGTCCGCCGAGCGCATGCATCGGCGTCCCGTTGGCACGGCGCTGCATGGCGACAAGGTAATCGGTCGATTTCATGAACGGCACCGGGTTCACCGCGCGGCCGTCGATCCGCACTTCATAGTGAAGGTGGCTTCCGGTCGACCGGCCGGTCGAGCCCATGCGGCCGATCAATTGACCGCGAGTCACCCGGTCGCCGCGGCGAATGTCGAAGGCGGACAGGTGAGCGTAGCGGGTCTCAATGCCGCGACCGTGGTCGATCTTGATGAGGTTGCCGTAACCGCCGCTGCTCCATCCCGCTTCGGTGACGATGCCATCGGCCGTCGCATAGATCGGTGTGCCGACCGGGCCTGCCAGGTCAATCCCGGCATGCATCGCGGAGTTGCCGCGGAACGGGTCAGAACGAACTCCAAAGCCGCTGGTGAAGGACGCGGTCCGGACCGGCTTGTCGGCCGGGACTGCAATCGCGCCGTCGTGCAAATTGTCGAGCTTCTTCCAGTTCATGAACAGCTGCTTGAACGTCGGGTCGCCGCTGTTTGCCGGCTCGTAAGGACCGCCGACGCCGCCGCCGAGCCGGGCCGGCGTAATTCCCAGCTTCCGGAGCTCAGCCGCAGCCATGCGGTAACGGGCATCGAGCGCCTTGCTGGCGAGGATGGCCTGCTCCTGCTGCGCCGCTTCGACTCGGGCGAGGGGGGCTTCGAGCTGGTCGGGAAGCTCACCAAGCTCGGTGGTCGCGGCCATTGCGCGAGGATCGACATGCTCCCCGGCCATCAATGCGACGAGAATCGCCTGGCGCTGCTCGATCCGCTTGGCGCGAAGCTCGGTGGCGGCGGCAATGGCGGAAATGTCGGTGGCGGCGGCAGGAGCCGGGGCGGTGAGGCGGGCGATCGCATATGCCGACCAGCAAAGCAGGCCGACCAAGGCAGTGACCAGCAGAAGCTGGACCGAAACGGAAAGACGGATTCGACGAAGCTTGGAGCCATCATGAACGAACAGATCGCGGTCGCGGAACATCGACTTCGCGGTCAAAAGTTGCGTCATGAAATCTCCACTCCAATACGATGCCCGGACGCACGCGAAGCGAAGCGCGCGGCGGACTTTCCATCAATAAAGGAGCTCCCCAGCCCCACTGCCGAACCCGCGGATTGCCCCTCCACGTGCTGGCAGGGCGAAACTGACCCTGCTTGGTTAACAAATTCAACCTTCCGTTCCCCTTGTCGGGACGAGCCGCCGAATGCGTGCGGTGAACCGATGATTTGACCTGCTCGAAGTTAAGTCCGAACCGGGAAAAGCCGGACTATGGGGGTCGTCGCGCGCATCTTTTGCGCCTTGTCATCGCGCGGTGAGCCGTTAGACCCGGCCACGGGCCACGCCGTCCCAACGCGGCGCGAGCTCTCTGCGAGGAGAGTATTTTGAGCGACAGACCTGGCGCCCGTCCCGCGCGCCCTCATTTTTCTTCGGGTCCCTGCGCCAAGCCGCCCGGCTGGTCGCCGGCATTGCTCGACACCCGGTCGCTGGGGCGGTCGCACCGCTCGGCCTGGGGCAAGACCCGCCTTTCCGAAGCGATCGAGCGCACCCACGCGCTGCTCGAGCTGCCGGCCGATTACCGGCTTGGAATCGTCCCGGCGTCCGACACTGGCGCGGTCGAAATGGCCTTGTGGTCGCTGCTCGGGCCGCGGCCGGTGACGATCCTAGCCTGGGAGAGCTTTGGCCGGGGTTGGGTGACCGACGTAGTCAAGCAGCTCAAAATCGGAGCCGAGGTGCGCAGCGCCGATTATGGCAAGCTGCCCGACCTTTCCGGGATCGATCCCGCCAGCGATCTCGTCTTCACCTGGAACGGCACGACCAGCGGCGTTCGCGTGCCGAATGGCGACTGGATCGCCGATGACCGGACCGGCCTCACCATTTGCGATGCGACCTCGGCGGCGTTCTCGCAGGACATCGACTGGGCGAAGATCGATGTCGGCACATTCAGCTGGCAAAAGGCGCTTGGCGGCGAAGGCGGGCATGGGATGATCGTCCTCAGCCCGCGCGCCGTCGAGCGGCTCGAGCGCGAGCCCGCCGGCCGCCCACTGCCCAAGATTTTTCGGCTGACCAAGGGAGGAAGCCTGATCGACGGCGTCTTCAAGGGAGAGACGATCAACACCCCTTCCATGCTGGCCGTCGAGGATTGGTTGGTCGCGCTCGACTGGGCGGAGCGGACTGGCGGCCTTGCCGCGCTGATCGCCCGCGCTGACGCCAGTTCGGCCGCGCTCGACCGCTGGGTGCAATCGGCGCCTTGGATCGAGCATCTCGCCAGGGAACCCGCCATCCGATCCAATACCTCCGTCTGCCTGCAATTCGCCGATCGATCGGACTCGGACGTGAACCAGCGCAGGCAAAAGGCCATGGTCAAGCTGCTCGAAGCGGAAGACGCGGCGTACGACATCGGCGCCTATCGCGACGCGCCGCCGGGACTTCGCATCTGGTGCGGCGCGACCGTCGAAACGTCGGACATCGAGGCGCTCGGGCCCTGGCTCGATTGGGCATGGGAGCAGGTGCAATGAGCGAGCAGATCAAGGTTCTCATCGCCGACAAGATGGACAGCCAGGCCGCGACAATCTTCCGCGAGCGCGGAATTAGCGTGGACGAGAAACCGGGATTGTCGGCGGACGAACTTGCGCCGGTAATCGGCGGCTATGACGGGCTTGCCGTGCGCAGCTCGACGCGGGTCACGGGGCAGATCATGGACAAGGCCCTGCCTCGCCTCAAGGTGATCGGGCGCGCCGGGATCGGCGTCGACACGATCGACGTGCCGGCGGCGACCGCGCGCGGAATCGTAGTCATGAACACGCCCTTCGGCAATTCGATCACCACCGCCGAGCATGCGATCGCGATGATCTTCGCCCTCGCCCGCGAGATCCCGCAGGCGGACCAGTCGACCCAGAACGGCAAGTGGGAAAAGAACCGCTTCATGGGCGTCGAGCTGGCGGCCAAGACGCTCGGCCTGATCGGCTGCGGCAATATCGGCTCGATCGTCGCCGACCGCGCCCACGGCCTCAAGATGAAGGTGATCGCCTACGATCCCTTTCTGACGCCGGATCGCGCGCTCGAGCTCGGCGTGGAGAAAGTCGAGCTCGACGAATTGCTGCGGCGATCCGATTTCATCTCGCTGCACACGCCGCTGACCGACCAGACTCGCGGAATCCTCGGCCGGGAGGCGCTTGCCGGGACCAAGCGGGGCGTGCGGATCGTCAACTGCGCGCGCGGCGGACTGATTGACGAGCAGTCACTGAAGGAGGGGCTGGAAAGCGGCCACGTCGCCGGCGCGGCGCTCGACGTATTCGAGAAAGAGCCGGCAAGGGAATCTCCCCTGTTCGGGACGCCTGGGTTGATCTGCACGCCGCATCTCGGCGCCTCCACCACCGAGGCGCAGGTCAATGTCGCCATCCAGATCGCCGAGCAGATGAGCGATTTTCTGCTGCTCGGAGGAATCACCAACGCCGTCAACATGCCCTCGCTCAGCGCCGAGGAAGCGCCGCGCCTCAAGCCCTATATGAAGCTTGCCGAGGAGCTCGGCCGGCTTGTCGGCCAGATTGCAGGCGAGGAAGTGCGGTCTATCGATATCGAAGTCGAAGGCGCTGCGGCTGAACTGAACATCAAGCCGATCAGCGGCGCAGTCCTCGCCGGGCTGATGGGCACCTATTCCGACACCGTGAACATGGTCAACGCGCCCTGGTACGCGAAGGAGCGGGGGCTCGACGTGCGCGAGATCCGCCACGATCGCGAAGGCGACTATCATACCCTCGTCGCCGTCACGGTCGGAACCGCTGACGGCATGGACAGGCGCGTCGCGGGTACTTTGTTCGGCAATCGCGCGCCGCGACTGGTCGACATCTTCGGAGTTCGCGTCGAAGCCGAGCTCAGCCCGCACATGATCTATATCGTCAATACTGACGCGCCCGGCTTCATCGGCGCGCTTGGAACCAGGCTTGGGCAGAACGGGATCAACATCGCCACCTTCAACCTGGGCCGCCGCAACGCCGGCGGCGAGGCCGTCGCTCTGGTCGCCGTCGACGATCCGATCACGCCGGAGCTTGCCGAGGAGCTCCACCAGCTGCCCGGTGTGCGCGAGGTCGTCCCGCTTCGATTCTGAACTAGATTGCCGAGCCGGTCGCGGCAGCGAGAGCGATCGCCGGGAGGAAACCAATCAGGGTCGCGACTGCAAAGCTCCCGGGACGGATCGGCATCAGGGCGCAGCCCGCGGTCACCAGGAAGTGGGGCGTCCCCACGATCCGAAGGCCGATCACGTACAGGATCCCGTGCTGTGCGAAACGATTCTGAAAAGCTTCGAACCTGCTGCCGAGCTTGGCGCGAAGCCTGTGCTCTGAAACATATCTGGCGCCACGGAACAGCAGCTGGCTGCCTGCGACGGCGCCCAGCAATACGGCCGCCGAAGCCTCCCATGCGCCGATCAGGGCCCCGGAGCCTAGCGCCATCGGAACGAGAATGCCCGGCACGCAAAGCGTGACCAGCAATGCCGTCGCGACGAAGAAGATGCCGGCGAGCAACAGCTCGCTGTCCAACGCGGCGAGGATCGGGCCGAGCCCTTCCAGGGGAAGCGAACCGAGGGCGCCTGCATCCATGGCGGCTCAGCGCCCGTCTCGAGGCTCCGGTTCCCGAGCTTTCAACGGGCGGTGCAATTTACGCGGCCGCGGACTGGCTGGACGCTGCCGACCGAAGCCAATAGGAGCCGCCGGGCCGCACTCAACGGGGAAATCGACTTGGGCAACGTCACCGTCATCGGCGCGCAATGGGGCGACGAAGGCAAGGGCAAGATCGTCGACTGGCTGGCCAGTCGCGCCGACATGGTCGTCCGCTTCCAGGGCGGCCACAATGCCGGCCACACGCTCGTGGTCGGCAACCAGACCTACAAGCTCTCGCTTCTGCCGTCCGGCATTGTCCGCGGCACCCCCTCGGTGATCGGCAATGGCGTTGTCCTCGACCCATGGGCCTTGAAGGCCGAGGTGCAAAGGCTGGCCGAGCAAGGCGTCGAAGTCACGCCGGACGTGCTGATGATCGCCGAGACCTGCCCGCTGATCCTGCCGATCCACCGCGACCTCGACGCGCTTCGCGAGGACGCCAGCGGAGCCGGCAAAATCGGCACGACCCGCCGTGGAATCGGTCCGGCCTATGAGGACAAGGTCGGCAGGCGCGCGATCCGAGTCTGCGACCTCGCCCACCTGGGAGAACTCGACCCGTTGCTCGACCGCCTTTGCGCGCACCACGACCATCTCCGCGCCGGATTCGGCCAGCCGCCGGTCGATCGCGAGCGGCTTCGCGGCGACCTGGCCGAGATTGCAGACTTCGTCCTGCCTTTTGCCCGGCCGGTCTGGCGGGATCTCGACTCCGCTTTTCGGGGCGGCCGTCGGATCCTGTTCGAAGGCGCGCAGGGCGTGCTGCTCGACGTCGACCACGGCACCTATCCGTTCGTCACCTCCTCGAACACGGTGGCGGGGACGACCGGCTCCGGCACCGGCATGGGCCCCAGCGCCGCCGGTTTCGTGCTCGGCATCGTCAAGGCCTACACTACCCGAGTCGGCTCGGGCCCCTTCCCGACCGAGCTCGATGACGAGGTCGGGCGCCGTCTCGGCGAGCGGGGCCACGAGTTTGGCACGGTCACCGGCCGCCAGCGTCGCTGCGGCTGGTTCGACGCGGTGCTTGTCCGGCAGTCGGTTGCAGTTTCCGGCGTGACCGGCGTCGCCCTCACCAAACTCGACGTTCTCGACGGCTTCGAGACGGTGAAGATTTGCATCGGCTACCGGATCGGCGGCGAGGAATATGATTATCTCCCGCCGCACGCGCTCGACCAGGCGCGGGTCGAGCCGGTCTATGAAGAGGTCGAGGGCTGGCCGGGCTCGACCCGCGGCGCGCGCAGCTGGGCCGACCTTCCGGCGAGAGCGATCAAATATGTCCGCCGAGTCGAGGAGCTGATCCGCTGCCCGGTGGCGCTGGTCAGCACATCGCCCGAGCGCGACGACACGATTCTGGTGCGCGACCCGTTCGCCGGATGATTCGCACCACTATTCGTCTTTCCCGCGAAAGCGGGAATCCGGCTGTTCTTAGTTTAGCGGGACCCCCGCTTTCGCGGGGGTGACGTGGATAAAGGTCAGTGGCGCACCTCAAATTCACTGAGCTGTTTTGTCGTCGGTTTCGCTCACCTGCACAGCCTCCACCCGCGCGTTCGGGGGACCTTGCCTTAATAGCTCAACCATCCGGGAAACCGCCTTTTCCTCGCCTTCGACATGCGCTTCGACCGAGCCATCGTCGCAATTGCGCACCCATCCGGAGACTCCGAGCTCGCGCGCCTGCTGCTGGGTCCAGGCGCGGAAAAAGACGCCCTGCACTCGGCCGGTCACACGGATCGTCAGGGCTACTGGCATCCTTCGATCAGCCGCACATGGTCCCACAACCCGACTCGGAACGACTCAACACGCGATCCAGGAGTTTCGAAGATCATTCCGTAGGGCTCGCGCTTGGCGCGATAGACGAAGTAATGCCCTTCAGGCGCGGCATAAGGGTGCGGCTCGATCTTAAGCCTTCGACCGTAAATTCGACGCACCTGCGTAGGGTCCATGCCGATGGCGGCGCCAGAGAGAGTGCGATATTGGTCGCTACGGATGTCAATCCGTACCAGTCGATGACCGGAGACCATGAGCGAAAGGCCATCACGGTCCGGGATCGTCCAGTAACTGCAGTCGACATCTTCGTCGGACGGATAGTCCTCCACCGCGCCGAGCTGACGCAATTGCGAGAGTGGCATGCCCACACGCAGATCGCCAATGCCATGCAGCGTTACTGGATCAGCAACCGTTGCCGACCCGACTGCGATCGCGGCGATCAGGGCGATCATCACACCGTCGCGATGTCGGGCGCGTCCTCGGCCTTCATTCCGACGACATTGTAGCCCGCATCGACATGGTGGATCTCGCCGGTGACTCCGCTGGCAAGGTCGGAAAGCAAATAGAGGCCGGCCCCGCCGACATCCTCGATGGTGACGTTCCGGCGAAGCGGCGAATTATATTCGTTCCACTTCAAAATGTAGCGGAAGTCGCCGATTCCGCTCGCCGCCAGAGTCTTGATCGGTCCGGCCGAGATGCCGTTCACTCGGATGCCCTCGGGGCCGAGGTCCATCGCCAGATATTTGACGCTGGTCTCGAGCGCCGCCTTGGCGACGCCCATCACGTTATAGTGCGGGATGACCTTTTCCGCGCCGTAATAAGTGAGCGTCAGGATCGACCCGCCGGGCCGCATCATCACCCGTGCCCGTTGTGTGACGGCGATGAAGCTGTAGACCGAGATGTTCATCGTCAGCAGGAAATTGTCGAGGCTGGTATCGACGAACTTGCCGCGAAGCTCGTTCTTGTCGGAATAGCCGATCGCGTGGACGAGGAAATCGAGCCCGTCCCACCGTTCCCTCAAGGCGTCGAAAGTGCGATCGAGCGCCGCCATGTCGGACACGTCGCAATCGACCAGCAGGTCGGACCCGACCTGCTCGGCCAGCGGCCGCACGCGTTTCTCTAGCGCTTCGCCCTGATAGGAGAAAGCGAGCTCGGCGCCCTGCTCGCCGAGCGCCTTGGCGATTCCCCAGGCCAGCGAGCGATCGTTCGCAAGCCCCATGATCAGTCCGCGCTTACCCTGCATCAGTCCAGTCAAAGTTCCGGTTCCCCCTGTGGCAGCTCGAGCTCGACATCCTCGCCGGGCTGCGGCTCCTCGACTTCGAGCTCGTCCTTGAACGGGCCGCTGTAGATTTCACCCTTTAGCGCCGTCGGCTTGACTTCCGCCAGCGCCGCGTTGAGTTCCGCGCCCATCACCACCCCAAGCCCGATGATGAAGAAGAAGATCAGCACCACCATCACCCCGCCAAGGCTGCCGTAGGTGAGGTCGTAGCCGCCAAACATGGAAATCGCCCAGGGCAGAACTTCGACCGTCGCCAGCCACCACAAGGTGATCAGCAGGGCGCCGGGCCATTTGCGGCATTGCGGCTTTCGGTAGCGGGCGGGGGTGAGAGCGTAGAACAGCACGTAAATCGTGCCGAACAGCGCCAGGCCCGGAATGATCCGCAGCATCGCCACGGTCGAGGCGATGTCGCTCCAATAGGGCAACCAGGCACCGATCGCAGCCTGTACCGAGCGCAGCACGACGCTGATGGCAAAGGCAATCATCAGCAAAATGACCGAGCCGATGATCAATGCGACCGACGCAAGCCGATATTCCCAGAAGGGCGCGGAATATTTGACGCCATAGGCGCGGCGCAGAATGTCCCGCACGGTCTCGATGAAGCTTCCCGCGGTCCACAGGCCGACCAGTGCTCCAAGCCAGAGGAGCGGTCCGGTGCGGGCAGTGAGCGCCTCGCCGATCGGCTGCTGGAGGGTCCGGGCGACTTCGGGAGGCAGCTGGCTGAGGATGGTCGCCACCGCCATCGAGCCGGTCTCCGTTTGGCCCAGCAGCGTCGCCAGCGCAGTGGCGACGATGAAGAATGGGAACAAGGCGAGCAGCGCCAGGAATGCGAGATTGCCCGCATGGATAAAGCCGTCGTTATAAACGCCAACGGCGACGCGCTTGGCGACTTCGAAAGGATAGGCGCCAGGCTTCAGCCGCTTGGCGACGTCCCGGCCGAAAGCTGCGGTAATGGTCGCCAGCCGCTTGCGTCGCTCTTCGGGAGAGAGGGGTGAGTGGTCCTGCATCCCTGGGCAACTAAACCCCGAGGGACGCCCGTGGGTTGCCTCCGCCGCTCCATCGTTTGGCGAATGCCTCCAATTCCGCATCGCTGGCGGGCAGGTCGACTTCGATCGTCACCAGCTGGTCGCCGCGCTTGCCGCTCTTGTCGGTAAAGCCGCGTCCCTTTAGACGCAGCACCTTGCCGGATGTCGTACCCTTCGGAATGGTCAGCATGACCGGCCCTTCGGGTGTGGGCACTTTGACCTTCGCCCCAAGCACCGCTTCCTTCAGGCTCACCGGCAAGCTCATGCGAATGTCATTGCCGTCCCGGCCGTAGAAGGGGTGCGGGGCGATCGCGATGGTGACAATCGCATCGCCTGATCCGCCCGATCCCTGCTGGCCCTTCCCCGCCAGGCGAATTTTCGACCCATCCTCGATTCCGCGCGGAAGCTTGAGGTCGATCGTCTTGCCGTCGGCCAGCGTGATCCGTTGCGGCTTGAGCGTCACCGCGTCGACGAAGGGGATTTTCAGCCGATAGGCAATGTCGTCGCCCTTCTGAGGCGCTCTTGGGCGCTGGCGGAAACCGCCGAAGCCACCGCCCGTGCCGGCGGTCCGGCGACCGGCCGCGGCGCCGAAAAGGCCTTCGAACAGATCGCTCAGGTCCGCTGTGCTCGGATCGGCTCCGCCTGAAAACCCGTCGAACCCGCCACCCGGCCGAGGACCGCCACCGCCGCCGAAACCGGCACCGAAAGGCATCCTGGGATTGCCTTCCTCGTCGATTTCCCCACGGTCGTAACGGGCGCGCTTGTCCTTGTCGGACAACAGATCATAGGCGTGCGTGACGTCGGAGAAGCGCTTGGCAGCGTTTGGATTGTCCTTGTTGCGGTCGGGGTGCAACTGCTTGGCAAGGCTTCGATAAGCCTTTTTGATTTCGGCTTCGCTCGCGCCGCGCTGCAGTCCGAGCCTCTGATACAGGTCCATGACGCTCCCATGCCGCAAGGGTCACGATGTTTCCAGATGGGTTGCGGCCCTAGCTTGTCCAAGCCTAATCCACCTAAAGATGAGCGCCGATCCCTTCGCCTTGTTCGCCCAATGGTACGCGGAAGCGCGGGCTGGCGAACCAAATGACCCCGACGCGATGGCGGTGGCCACCGCGGACGGGAGAGGCCGACCCTCGGTTCGCATGTGCCTTCTGAAGGCGCATGGGGCCCAAGGATTCACCTTCTATACGAACGCCGAAAGCCGGAAGGGCGGGGAGCTTGCCGCCAATCCCAACGCCGCGCTGTTGTTCCACTGGAAATCGCTTCGCCGCCAAGTGAGAATCGAAGGCATGGTCGAGGCCGTCCCGGCCGAGGAAGCGGACGCTTATTTCAAGTCGCGGCCGCGCGATGCGCAGATCGGCGCCTGGGCCTCCGACCAATCGCGCCCGCTCGAGAACCGCTCCGCCCTGGAAGCGCGAATCGCCGAACTGTCGCGAGAATATGACGGCAAGCCGGTGCCGAGGCCACCGCACTGGAATGGCTATCGCATTGTCCCGTCAATCATGGAATTCTGGTCCGACCGGCCATTCAGGCTGCATGAGCGCAGGTTGTTCACCCGCGTCGGCGCGAGCTGGAGCGAAGGGCTTCTGTACCCGTGAGCGGCGGGCATCTTCACCATCACCACCACCACGGACTGCCGCACGGCGAGCGGTCGTCGCTGGCGACCAGGGCGGCGCTGGCCAGCGTCGGGACGGCCATCGTCCTGCTCGCGCTGAAGGCCTGGGCAGCGGCGGAAACCCATTCGATGGCGATGCTCGGCTCGCTGGCCGACACGGGGCTCGACCTGGTCGCCAGCCTCGTCGTGCTGCTCGGCGTTCGGATCGCGGCGATGCCGGCCGACAGCGACCATCGCTTCGGCCACGGCAAGGCCGAGGCCCTCGCCGCGCTCGTCCAGGTGATCCTCATCACCGTGTCGGCGCTGGCGATCGGCTACCGGTCGGTCGACCGGCTGCTTCGGGGGGCCGAGACCCAGCAGGCCGAGCTCGGGATCATCGTCTCGCTGATGGCGATGACGATCACGGTGGCGCTGCTCGCCTATCAGCGCCACGTCGTCCGAAAGACCGGATCGGTGGCGATTTCGACCGACCGGCTGCATTATGCATCGGACCTTCTGCTCAATGCATCGGTCATCGCCGCGCTGGTGCTCGATCAATATGTCGGCTTGGTCGGCGCCGACGCGGCGTTCGGCCTGCTGATCGCGCTGTGGCTGGCGCGCGGCGCCTGGCTTGCCTCGAGCCATGCGATCGACCAGCTGATGGACCATGAATGGCCGGAAGCCGAGCGCAAGCGGTTCCTCGCCGCGGCGGCCGAATATCCCGAGCTCGCCGGACTTCACGATTTCCGCACCCGGACGAGCGGCACCCACAATTTCGCCCAGTTCCACGTCTGGGTGCCCGGCGACTGGACGGTGAGCGAGGCGCACGAGCGGCTCGACCGCGTCGAGGAAGCGCTTCAGCAGCGGTTTCCGGGAACCGAAATCCTGATCCACCTTGACCCGGAGGGGCATCGGGACCGGGAAGGGATGCTGTCGTCCGAGATCACCGAGCGGGCGACATGACGACCCTGCCATTCTTCCAGGTCGACGCTTTCGCCGAGGCGCCGTTCACCGGAAACCCGGCGGCGGTGATGCCGCTCGACCGCTGGCTCGACGACGATCTGATGCAGGCGATTGCCGCCGAGAACAATCTTAACGAGACGGCCTTCACAATCCCCTCGGAGCGCCACGGAATCGATTTCGACCTGCGCTGGTTCACCCCGACCATGGAGGTCGAATTATGCGGCCACGCGACCCTCGCCGCCGGACATATCGCGATGAAGGGTGACCGGGCGGCTTTCAATACCAGGTCGGGAACCCTTACCGTCACCCGATCCGATCAACTGCTCGAACTCGACCTGCCTGCCCATCGCGTGAAAGCCGAGCATCTGCCGGGCCTGGCGGAAGCCCTTGGGGTCGAGGGCGAGACGTTTCTCGGGCGGGAAGGCAATGGAACGGCGATCATGCTTCTCGCGAATGAAGCCGCCGTCCGTGCCGTCAATCCGGATTTCGCCAGTCTTCGCCACATCGACCGGCTCGTCATTGTCACCGCGCCCGGGGACAGGCACTCGGTCGCCAGTCGGGTGTTCGCCGCTTATTTCGGAATCGATGAGGATCCGGTGACCGGCTCGGCCTACGCGGCTTTGACACCCTTCTGGGCCGAGCGACTTGGCCGCGACCGCTTCACCGCGCTTCAGGCCAGCCGCCGCAGCGGAATCCTTCATTGTCGTCACGCCGGCGACCGGGTCGTGCTCGGCGGCAATTGCGTCACCGTCATCGAAGGACATTTCCAGCTATGAGCGAGAATGGCCAACCCCGCCTCGAGCGGCGCATCGGGCTCGGCGGATCGGTCCTTTTGTCATTCAACGGAGTGCTCGGCGCCGGGATCTTCGCACTGCCGGCGACGCTCGCGGTCACCTATGGCAGCTTTTCACCCTGGCTGTTCCCGCTCGTCGCCGTCGCATCGCTGCTGATCATCGTCCCGTTCGCGAGGAGCGCCGGGTCCTTTTCGCAAAGCGGCGGGCCGGCCGAATATGGGCGAGTGTTCGGGCGCTTCGTCGGCTTCGAGCTCGGCTGGATCTATTACCTCGCCCGGACCGCCGCCTTCGCCGCCAATGCGAACGTCCTCACCGCTTATCTCGCCCGATGGTGGACCGGCGCTGACCAGGGCCTGACCCGGGCAGCGATCATCGTTGGCATTTGCGCCCTGTTCGCGCTGGTCAACATCGCCGGCGTAAAACGGGCGCTGGCGCTGCTTGGCGGCCTGACCTTGCTCAAGGCCCTGCCTTTGCTGGTCGCGGCGCTCGCCGTCCTGCTGATCGCCTTTCCGCCGCCCGCCCCTGGCCCGATGCCGCCGCTAAGCGAGCTCGAGGCAGGCGTGCTTCTCGTCTTCTACGCCTTCGTCGGCTTTGAAAATGCGGTTGTTCCGACCGGAGAAACCAAGCGGCCGGGAGCCGTCCTTCCGCGCGCCATCTTCGCGACCATCGCTTCGACCACCCTGCTCTACTTCCTCGTCCAGCTCGCCTTCGTCAGCGCGCTTCCCGACGGAGCGGCCGACGACAAGGCGCCGCTGATCGACCTTGGCCGCTGGCTCGCCGGCCCGTCCGGCGCCGCCCTGATCACGCTCGCCGCGGTCGCTTCGCTCAGCGGCAATCTCCATGGCATCATCACCTCGACATCGCGGGTGACCTATGCGCTTGGCGAACGCGGCGATCTGCCCGCCTGGTTCGCGCGCATTCAGCCGCGCTTCCAGACGCCGGCAAATTCGATCGCCTTCCTGGCGCTGTTCGCCGGCGCCCTCGCGCTAACCGGCAGTTTCATCTGGCTGGCAGTGATCAGCACGCTCGCCAGGCTAATCGTCTATGCAGCAACGATCGCCGCCCTGCCGCTGGCACCGCAGCGCGGAGCGGTGCACCCGCTGATGTATGCCTCCGGGATCGCCGGAATCGCATTGTGCCTGTGGGCCGCGTCCCAGGCGGACTGGCAGGCCTGGTCGACGCTCGGCCTGCTCGCCCTGGCCGGAGCGGCGCTTTACGCGCTTGCGGCGAGGGGCAGGTCTAGTGCGGAACAGGCAGCGAAGGTTTCGGCGATCCAGCCGCCGCCGAGCAACCGGGAATCGTCGTAGAATACCGCCGCCTGTCCGGGTGAAACGCCATATTCGGGCCGATCGAAACGCACCCGGTCGCCATTGATCCTTGCCGTAACGGCAGTCGCCATCGACCGCACCTTCACCGTAACCTCGCGCTCGTCTTCGCCGATCCAGCTTAGATCCTCGACTCGCATTGCCTCGACGGCGAGCGCCCGACGAGGGCCGACGACGACTCGCCGCCGGTCCGGATCGACCCGAACGACATAAAGCGGCTCGCGCTGGCCCCCGACGTCGATTCCGCGCCGCTGCCCGACGGTGAAATGGACGACTCCGCGGTGCTGCCCGAGGACCCGCCCTTCGAGGTCGACGATCTCGCCCGGAGCCGCCGTCTCCGGCCGAAGCTTCTTGACCAGAGAGGCATAATCGCCGTCGGGGACAAAGCAGATGTCTTGGCTGTCGGGCTTGGCGGCGACCGCCAGGCCGGCCTCCCGCGCGATCCGCCGGACATCCGGCTTGGGCATGGCGCCGAGCGGAAAGCGCAGGAATTCGAGCTGCTCGCGAGTCGTTCCGAACAGGAAATAGCTCTGGTCCCGCCTTGGATCGCTGCCCCGGTGCATCTCGATCCGATCCCCCTTCACCACCCGCCGCACATAATGGCCGGTGGCAAGGCAGTCGGCGCCAAGCTGCCTTGCAAAGTGGATGAGGTCGGTGAACTTCACACCCTGATTGCAAAGGGAGCAGGGAACCGGGGTTCGGCCGGCGGCATAATCGTCGGCGAAGCGGTCGATCACTCCGCTTCGAAACCGACTTTCGTAATCGAGCACGTAGTGGGCGATTCCGAGGCGGTCGGCGACGGATCGGGCGTCGTAAATGTCCTGACCGGCGCAGCAGGCGCCGGTTCGCCGGACCGCCTCGCCATGATCGTACAACTGGAGGGTCACGCCGATGACCTCGGCGCCCGTGGCCGCGGCCAGAGCGGCGACGGCCGAGCTGTCGACGCCGCCGGACATGGCAACGACGATTCGGGCATCGCCCGCGGGGCGGCCAAGCTGAAAATCGACGGTCATCGGGAGCGCAATCTGGTGCGTCTTTACCCGAAGTTCACCCCTCGCCGCTAGAGCGGGTCCGGGATTGGCAACGGTGGGGGACCGGATTGTCACGGCATGAAGGCAAGTTCACGGGGGCGTCCGAAGCGCCGCTCGAAATGGCGGAGCTGCTTGAAACGATGAGTGCAAGGACGGCTTTTACTTCACGCGACAGGCAGGACGCGATCGCCTGTTACCTGTCGGCCGGGGATGGATGGCGCGATGCCCTGGACGCCATCGGCGGCGCCTTTGCCCCGGAGGTTCAGGCAACAGAGTTAAAGTCGGCGAAGGACGAATAAGCGTCCCATTAACCAGCACGTTTCAGAATATCTTCAACGGCCGCGAATTAAATGTGTTGCATCGACAATGATTAAGCAGGTTTGACACAATGCTCGAGAACCAGAAGATTCGACCGGCCCAGGTGATCGGACCACTCGGCGAGCCTTTGACGCTCGACAGCCTGCCGTCGCCTGACACGACGCGCTGGGTCGTGCGCCGGAAGGCCGAGGTTGTCGCCGCCGTTGCTGGCGGCCTGCTGACGGTCGACGAGGCCTGCGCGCGCTACACTCTGAGCCTCGAGGAGTTCACCAGCTGGCAGCGCGCCGTCGATCGCAGCGGGATGCCGGGCCTTCGGGTGACGCGCATCAAGCATTATCGCGACGTGTACGAACGGCAGCAACGATATTGAGTCGTTACAAGCGTTAATCGATCCCCAGATTTCCGCGCTTTCCGACTGGTCGGATTAACCATAGGGCTAGACACTTCCCTCCGTTTCCGGAACAACAGCGGAGCATCACGCGTCTTGATGCCGCAAGGTCGCCGCACTAGCGGACGGCCAGGAACAGGAGGGAACGCTATGATCGGAATCATCGTCTGGTTGATCGTCGGCGGCGTAGTCGGCTGGCTGGCCAGCATCATCATGCGGACGGATGCCCAGCAGGGGATCCTACTGAATATCGTGGTCGGCATCGTCGGGGCGTTCATCGCCGGCCTGCTGCTCGGCGGCGGCATCAACGACGCCATCACCATCGAAACATTCCTCTATTCACTGCTCGGCGCGATCATCCTTCTGGCGATCGTCAACCTGATCCGCAGGGGAACGGTGCGCTAGGCGCGACGCGACAAACAATCTTTGCCAAAAGGAAAGGCCGCGGGAACCCCCGCGGCCTTTCTCGTTCACCGGCCTCGGCGGAGCTATTGAAGCTCGAAGCTCATGCTCAATGTAACCTCGAGCTTTTGTTCGCCGGGGTCGATCTTGGTGTCGGCTGCCGCGCCCCGGGCCTCCAACATGACGACGCCGGGCATTGGCGGCGGCACCGCATAGCCGCCGCCCTCGCTGACCGACAGCAAGCGCACGACTCGCATGCCCAGGGCCCGCGCATAAAGGTCCGCCCTGGCACGGCCGACCGCGATCGCCCGGGTTCGCGCCTCGTCGAGCGCCGCTTCGGGCTGATCGATGGTCAGGCTCGGGCCGTGGATCTGGTTGGCGCCCTCGGCGACCAGCGCGTCGAGGATCCGGCCGGTATTGCGGATGTCGCGGAACCGGACGCTGACCGAATTCTGGGCGGTGTACCCGACCAGCTGCGGCGGCTGGTTCTCGCCGTAGCGATATTCCGGGTTGAGTCCGATGTTGCTGGTCTGGATGTCGCGATCGGCAATTCCGGCGCGGCGCAAGGCCGCCCGGACGCGCTCCATCCGGGTCGCATTCTCCTGGATTGCGGCGGTCGCGGTCGCCGAGCGGGTGACCACTCCAGCGGAAATGATCGCGACGTCGGGCACCCGGGTGACTTCGCCGGTGGCGCTGACGTCGAGCCTCGTCCCGCCGATCGCCTGGACCTGGGTGACCGGCGCCTGGGCGACGGCCGCCGCCGGACCGAGGGCCGCGCCAAGCATTAGCGCGGCGATTATTGCTTTTCTCATTGCTCCGTTCCTCGATGCTGGACTGGACTCGGAGACGCTGCGCCCCGCGCCATGGCTGCTTGATGAACGGGTGAAATCAGCGGTTTGTCAAAGCCGCCGACGACCGGCTACCAGCCTGTAGATCGCCAGGATGATGAAGGCGCCGACGATCGCCGCAAGGAAACCGGCGCCATCGTCGGGTCCATACCAGCCGATCGCCCGGCCGAGGAATCCGGCGAGCAATGCTCCGGCAATGCCGAGCAATATGGTGATGATGCAACCGCCGGGATCCCTGCCCGGCATCAGCAGCTTGGCGATGCCGCCCGCGAGAAGGCCGATGACGATCCAGCCGATGATCCCGTAATTTTCCATCATCCCTTACTCCCCTTTTGGTCTGCATTGCCCAATACGGGCTGGTGGCTCACACATGCGCCAACGACCTCTCGCGGCGCAAGTGCCGCCATTGGTCGAAAAAGAGTGGCGAATCGCGCGTTCGCAAGCCTGTGTTGCGGCCACTGACTTATTGGCGTAATACAGCTGGGGGACGATCCGCAGTTGGATTCGCAGAGGCGAAAGAATGCTCCGAATGAACCGGGAATCGACAATCAACCGATCCGACACTCTGGTGGTCGTGGACCGATCCAGCCGAAGGCGCTGGATATTGATCGGCGCGGCGCTTCTTGCGCTTGCCGTCATCGGCCTCGCAGCGGTTTTGATGAGCCGCGGGCCGGCCGAGCAGGGCCAGGCCGGATCGGCTCCGGCTGCCGGCGCGGGCAAGCGCGGCGGCCAGATCCCGACCGTGACGGTGGTTGTGCCGGGACGGACCCAAGTGGCGCGAACCATCGCCGCCAGCGGAGCGCTTGCCGCCCGCCGCGACCAGCCGGTCGGAATCGCCGGCGAGGGCGGGATGGTCAGCCGGGTCCTGGTCGACGCCGGAAGCTGGGTTCGCCAGGGCCAGGTGCTGGCCTCCGTCGAGCGGTCGGTCCAGACCCAGGAAGCGGCCCAGCTCGCCGCCCAGGTGCAGGTCGCCCGGGCCGACGCGGCGCTGACCCAGAATGAGCTCGACCGGGCGGAATCGCTGATCGAGCGCGGCTTCGTGTCGCGCGCCGACCTCGACCGGCGGCGGGCCGCGAGGGATGCGGCGGCGGCGCGGGTCCGGGTCGCTCAGGCCCAGCTCAACGCCAGCCGGGCACGGATCGGCCGCCTCGACATCAGGGCTCCGACCGGCGGGCTGATCCTCGCCCGCAACGTCGAGGTCGGCCAAATCGTCAGCCCCGGCGCCGGCGCCCTGTTCCGCCTTGCCAGCGGCGGCGAGATGGAGATGCGGGCGCGGCTTCCGCAGCAGGATATCGCGGCGATGCGGGTCGGACTGCCGGCGAGCGTCACTCCCATCGGCCTCGACCGGAGCTTTTCGGGCTCGATCTGGCAGGTGTCGCCGGTGATCGACCCGCAGTCGCGGCAGGGGGAGGTCCGGATAGCCATTCCTTATGACCCGGCGATCCGGCCGGGCGGTTTCGCCGAGGCGCGGATCTCGGCCGGAGCGACGACCGCGCCGATGCTTCCGCAAAGCGCGGTGCTCAGCGATTCGGAGGGCAATTACGTCTATGTAGTCAATGCCCGCAACGAGGTCGAGCGGCGGCCCGTCCGGGTCGGATCGGTCGACGATTCGGGAGTGACGATCGTCGAGGGCCTGTCGGGGCAGGAGGCGGTGGTGCTGTCGGCCGGACCGTTCCTCAACCCGGGACAGAAGGTCTCGCCCCGGCGCCAGGCCGCCCGCTAACCCGCCAGGACGAAGCCCACCATGAACTTCCGCAACATCTCCTCCTGGTGCATCCGCAACCCGGTCCCGCCGATCGTCCTGTTCCTCGGCCTGCTGATCGCCGGAATCATTTCGTTTGCCGGGATGGACGTCAACAACAACCCCGACATCGACTTCCCCGCGGCCGAGATCGGCATTTCGCAGCCAGGCGCCGCCCCGAGCGAGATCGAGACCCAGATCACGCAGCGCGTGGAATCGGCGGTTCGCGGAGTGAACGGGGTCGACGAGATCAACAGCTCGATCCGCGAGGGCTTCAGCAGCACCTTCGTCCAGTTCGAGATCGGCACCCCGACCGACCGAGCGGTCAACGACGTGCGTAACGCCATCGCTCAGATTCGCGGCGACTTGCCCGAGGGGATCCTCGAGCCGCAGGTCAACCGGGTCGACATTGCCGGCGACCCGATCCTGTTCGTCGCCGCCGAGACGACCGACATGAGCCTCGAGGAGCTAAGCTGGTACGTCGACAATACGGTCAGCCGCCGGCTGCTCGGAGTAGCCGGCATTGCCGCGGTGTCGCGCGAGGGCGGAGTCGACCGACAGATCCGCATCATCCTCGATCCTGCGGCGCTTCAGGCCTACGGAATCAGCGCTGCGCAGGTGAACGCGCAGCTTCGGCAGACCAATCTCAACGCGGCGGGGGGTCGGGCCGAGATTGCCGGAGCGGAACAGTCGGTGCGAATCCTCGGCAACGCGCCCAGCGCCTACGAACTGTCGCAGACGCAAATCCCGCTGCCCGGAGGGCGGCAAATCCGCCTCGGCGAGATTGCCGAGGTCAAGGACGCCTATTCGGAACAGCGCTCGATCGCCAAGATGAATGGGCGGCAGGTCATCAGCTTCAACGTCCAGCGTTCCAAGGGCGCGTCCGAAGTCACCGCCTACGATGAAGCGTGGAAGGAACTGCGCAAGATCGAGGAGGAGGATCCGCGGGTCCGCTTCGTCGAGATCATCAACCAGGTCGATTACACCAAGTCGCAATATTATTCGGCGATGGAAGCGCTGATCCTTGGCGCCGGTCTCGCCGTCCTGGTCGTATTCTTGTTCCTGCGCGACATTCGCGCGACCCTGATTTCGGCGCTCGCCATCCCGCTGTCGGCGATCCCGGCCTTCTGGTTCATGGACATGATGGGGATCACGCTCAACGGCCTGTCGCTGCTCGCGCTGAGCCTGGTCGCGGGCGTCCTGGTCGACGACGCGATCGTCGAGATCGAGAATATCGTCCGGCACATGCGAATGGGCAAATCCGCCTATCAGGCGTCGATCGACGCCGCCGACGAAATCGGCCTGGCGGTGCTTGCGACGACCATGGCGATCGTCGCCGTCTTCCTGCCGGTGGCTCTGATGCCGGGCATTTCGGGCCAGTTCTTCAAGGCATTCGGGTTCACTGTCGTCATCGCCGTGACGATGAGCCTGTTCGTCGCGCGAATGATCACGCCCCTGCTCGCCGCATTCTTCCTGAGGTCCAAGGGGATTCAGCCTCACGCCTCGGGCTGGGCGATGGAACGCTACCTCAAGACCCTGGAGTGGAGCCTCGACACTTCAAAGGCCGATGCGCTGAGGGCCGCAGTGCCGAAAGTCCCGTCGCGCCTGTGGTATTTCCTGATCGGCGGGCTGCTCCTGCTGCCCGTCATCGCCGGTTTCGCCGGAGGGCTGTGGGGGACATTCAAGGGTCTCGGCGCGCTCGGGCTGTACACGTGGATCATCGTTCCACTGGCGATCGTGGGGGGCGTGCTTGCCGCCTATGTGATTGCAAAGATCGTCCGGTTTGCAGTCGGTTTGACGAGTGGCGGATTTGCCGAGTGGCATGCAACGATGGCGGGCCGGTGGTCGGCGAGAATGCAGGACCATCGCATGGTCATGGTTGGCTCCGGGTTCGCCACTCTGGTCGCGACGGTCCTGGTATTCGCCAATCTCGGGATGCAGTTCCAGCCGCCGCTCAACCTCGACTTCAGCCGGGTGCGGGTCGGCATGCCGCCTGGATCGACGCTTCAGCAAACGGCCGACAAGGTTCAGCAGGCCGCCGAGATCGTCGAGCGCGATCCCGATGTCGACCGGGTGTTTCAGCGGGTGTTCACCAGTGCCGGATTCCTGAACATCGTCCTGAAGAAGGACCGGGAGAAAACCAGCACCGAGTTCGAACGTTCGCTGACCCCCGCCCTGACCTCCATTCCCGACGCCCAGGTCAACTTTCTGAGCCAGGGAGGTGGGGGGCCTGGCGGTGCACCGCGTGACATCATGTTCTACATCGGCAGCGACAATCCGGAGCTGCTGCTCGAAACCGCCGGAAAGATCCGGGACGAGATGCAGACGCTGCCGGAACTGAGGGCGCCGCGAATTCAGGGCGATCTCGTTCGTCCCGAGATCACGATCAGACCGCGCTTCGACCTGGCCGCCGACCTCGGCGTGACCACGGCGGCGCTCGGCCAGACGATCCGGATCGCGACGCTCGGCGATATCGCCCAGAACAGCGCGAAATTCTCGCTCGCCGACCGGCAGGTGCCGATCATCGTGTCGCTGTCGGAAAATTCCCGCCGCGACCTGTCCGTCCTGGAAAATCTGCCGGTTCCGACCGCAAACGGCGGTTCCGTGCCGCTGAAAGCTGTGGCCGAGATCAGCTTCGGCGCCGGTCCAGTGACGGTTCAGCGGACGAACCAGATCCGCCGCACCGTGGTCAGCGCCGACCTCGCCCCCGATCTGGTGGCAAGC
>DATLGC010000087.1:0-15432 GCA_035540655.1 Sphingomicrobium sp.
TGTGAGACGCTCGGCGGATGAAGCCAGGCTGGGTTTATATGATGACGAACGCGCCGTTTGGAACGCTGTATATCGGCGTCACGAGCGACATCGCCGCCCGTGTCTGGCAGCACCGCAACGGCCAAGGCTCTCGCTTTTGCAAGCAATACGGACTCACTCGGCTTGTCTACGTCGAACAACACGAGCGGATCGACGAGGCGATCGCGCGCGAGAAAGCGATGAAAGCGTGGAAACGACGGTGGAAGACGGAGCTGATCGAGAAGACGAACCCTGGCTGGGATGATCTCTTCGACCGCATCAACTGGTGAGGGCTGCCGCTCGGACCCCAGCTTTCGCTGGGGTGACGAGCCGGGTTGCTAGCGAACGCCTGATGCGCTAACCGCCGCCCGTCGTTTTCGACAGGCATCGATGTTCAGCGCCCATGGGCGCACGCCGGCCGACGAGGTTTCGTCCGCCGGCGCATTTTGCGTTCGGCACCCCATATCGGGCGCTGACCATCGATCGGGAGAAGTGAATGTTCGACACATTGAGCGACCGGCTCGGTAGCGTCTTCGACCGCTTGCGCGGCCGCGGCGCGCTGTCCGAGGCTGACGTCCGCAGCGCCATGCGCGAAGTGCGCGTCGCGCTGCTCGAAGCCGACGTTGCTCTGCCGGTCGCTCGCGAGTTCGTCGACCAGGTCACGGAGAAGGCGGTCGGCCAGGAGGTTCTGCGTTCGGTCACTCCGGGCCAGATGGTGGTCAAGATCGTCCACGACGCGCTGATCGAGACATTGGGAGCGGAAACCGCCGAGCTCCAGCTCGACGTCAATCCGCCCGCGGTCGTCATGATGGTCGGCCTGCAGGGCTCGGGCAAGACGACGACCACCGCCAAGCTCGCCAGGCGGCTGACCGAAAAGGAGCGCAAGCGGGTGCTGATGGCCTCGCTCGACGTCGCCCGCCCGGCGGCGCAGGAGCAGCTGGCGGTGCTCGGACGCCAGGCTGGGGTCGAAACCCTGCCGATCGTTCCCGGCCAGCCGCCGGTCGAAATCGCCCGGCGGGCGCTGCAAGCGGCGAAGCTGCAGGCCTATGACGTCGTCCTGCTCGACACCGCCGGGCGCCTCCACGTCGACGACCAGCTGATGGGTGAGATGAAGGCCGTCGCCGTCGCCTCGAATCCGACCGAGACCCTGCTCGTCGTCGATGCGCTGACCGGCCAGGACGCGGTCAACGTCGCCAAGGGCTTTTCGGCCGAGGTCGACCTGTCCGGCGTGATCCTCACCCGGCTCGACGGCGATGCCCGCGGCGGTGCGGCCCTGTCGATGCGCGCGGTCACCGGCAAGCCGATCAAGTTCGCCGGCGTCGGCGAGGCGATCGACGCGCTCGAAGCCTTTCACCCGCAGCGCGTCGCCGGCCGGATTCTCGGCATGGGCGACGTCGTCAGCCTGGTCGAGAAAGCGGCCGAGACGATCAAGGTCGAGGATGCCGAGAAGCTCGCGGCCAAGATGGCCAAGGGCAAGTTCGACCTCGACGACCTTCGCGCCCAGATCCAGCAGATGCAGCGCATGGGCGGTCTTGGGGCGCTCGCCTCGATGATGCCCGGCATCAAGGGGATCAAGGGCGCGATGGACAAGGCGCAGGACGGCAAGGCGCTCGTCCATCTCGAGGCGATCATGTCGTCGATGACCGCGAAGGAGCGGGCCAAGCCGGAGCTGATCAACGCCAAGCGCAAGATCCGCATCGCCAAGGGCAGCGGAACCACCGTCCAGGAAGTCAACAAGCTGCTCAAGATGCACATGGAAATGGCCAATGCCATGAAGCGGCTGAAGAAGATGGGCGGGCTCGGCAAGCTCGCGGCGATGTTCGGCAAGGGCGGGCTCGAAGGGGCGCTCGGTGGAATGGCTCCCGGAGCGCTCCCGCCGGGCGGATTGGGAGGGGCGGGCAATGCGCTCCCGGGCCTCGGCGGCTCCCCCTTCAACCTGCCCCCGGGTTTCGACAAGTTTTCAAAGAAGTGACGGGCGGGACAGCCCGTCATCCCGACGAAGGTCGGGATCCTGATCGGAAGATGGACCCCGGCCTTCGCCGGGGTGACAAATAGAAGGACTGAACAATGGCACTAGCAATTCGCCTCGCCCGAGGCGGCGCAAAGAAGCGCCCTTATTACCGCATCGTCGTTGCCGACAGCCGCAGCCCACGCGACGGCCGCTTCATCGAGAAGCTCGGCACCTACAACCCGCTGCTCGCCAAGGATTCGCCCGAGCGGGTGAAGCTCGACGCCGAGCGCATTTCGCACTGGCTGTCGGTCGGCGCGCAGCCGTCGGACCGGGTGCTTCGCTTCCTCGATGCCGCCGGGATCCGCGAGCGCGCCGCACGGAACAATCCGAACAAGGGCAAGCCCGGCGAAAAGGCGACCGAGCGGGCCGAGCAGCGCGCCGCGCGGGAGGCCGAGGCCGCCGCTGCTCCGGCCGAGGAGGAAGTCACCGCCACTCCGGCCGAGGACATCGCGCAGGATCAGGCGCCGGCCGACACCGCCGACCTGCCGGCCGAGGAGCCGGTGGCGGAAGAGGCCGCGGTAGAGGCTTCCGCCGGCGAGGAGCAGCCGGCCGAGGCCGCCGCTCCGGCCGAGGACAGCCCGGCCGCCGAAGCCGCCGCCGAGACTTCGGGCGGCACGGAAGGCAAGTCGAGCGAGGAGCCGGCCGAAGGCGCCGCCGAGGACACTCCGCCGGCAACCGAGGATTCGCCCGAGCCGGCGGAAGCGTCGGCCGAGGGCCAGTCGACCGAGGAGCCTGCCGAAGGCTCCGAACAGAAAGCGGAGTAAGATGCGCAGTTCCTCCCTGCGAGCAAAGCTCGTGGGGAGGGGAGCCGTTCGCCGAAGCGCGAATGGTGGAGGGGCCCTGGCTCAGCCGCGCTTACCCCTCCACCATGCTTCGCATGGTTCCCCTCCCCATCGCGCCGCGATGGGGAGGAATCCATGAGCCGCATTACGCTCGCCGCCGTCGCCGGTGCGCACGGCATCAAAGGCGAAGTGCGCCTGAAGCTGTTCGCGGCAAGCGCCGACAGCCTGGCCGTTCACGACCGGTTGCATGTCGGCGGGGCCGAGCGGCGGCTGATCGAGGTCCGCTCCGGCGGCAAGGGCGCGGTTGCCCGCTTCGAGGGGATCGACGGCCGAAGCGCCGCCGAGGCGCTTCGCGGGGCGCTGGTCGAGGTCGAGCGCTCGGCGCTGCCGCCGCTCGCCGAGGGCGAATATTATCATGCCGACCTGATCGGCCTCGCCTGCGTCGACCGCGATGGCGGACCAGTCGGGACTGTGGTTGCGGTCGAGAATTATGGCGCCGGCGACTTGCTTGAGGTCGAGCGCGATGGCGGCGGACGCTCTTTGATCCCGTTCAGGGCCGGGATCGCCGACCTCGATGACGGCAGGATCGTCCTCGACCCGGGATTTCTCGCCTGAGGTTGGCGCCTAGCCGCCGCCTGCGCGCCGATATCGCCACATCATTCCGATCGACAGCGGGGTCCACAGGCCGATCCTGACGCCTGCCTCGGCCAGGCCGTCGGCGGTCCACTGGTTGGACGTGCGAAAGGCGTTGTAGCCGCCGACCGCCTCGTAGAAGGCATCGTTGGCCTGGTGGGCCCGGCCATCGAGGAGAATCGGCTCGCCGTCGCCGCCGCGGTCGAAACTCTCGGCGGCAAAGGCGACCATTCGCCGATAGCCGTCCGGATCGACCCGGATTTCGCGCACTCCGTCGCCGCTCGGTCTGCGTTCATGGTGGCTCACGCGCATCAGCGAATCGCCGCCGGTCACCGCGCGAAGCGCATTGCGCGGGGTGAGGTCGCCCCAGGTCGGGGTTTCGAGATAGAATTCCCGCTGGCCCCAGCCGAGCGCCACCCATTGCGGGGCGTCGACCGCGCCCTCGACATGGTCGGGCGAGGCGAGCTCGTGGAGATTCACTCCGGCGGCCTCGGCCGGAAGCACTAGGTCGACGTGAACGCCATTGTCCCAGATGTAGAAGGTGACCCCCTGATCGGGCTCCTGCCAGCCGGCATTGCGCGGGATCAGAGCGCCGGCCAGCGCGGCCGCGAAATAGGCAAGCGCGATGGTGACTAGCGTCGCGGCCAGCCACCAGGTCGCCCGGCCGATCGCCGAGCGCCAGTCCGGGCGCCCCTCAGCGCACTCGAGTGAGGCGGAGGAGTTCGCCATCCTCATGCTCGGTGATGAGCCAGATCGATCCATCGGCCGCGAGCTCGACGTCGCGGATGCGCCGGCCGATGTCGATCTTCTCGACGCCTGCGACCCGTTCGCCCTGGATGGTCAGGCGCATCAGCGATTCGATGGCGAGCCCGCCGACCAGCAGATTGCCGCTCCAAGCCGGGAACATTGCGCCGCGGTAGAAAATGGCTCCGGACGGCGCGACAGTTTCTTCGAACACGTGCGACTGCATGCCCTGGCGCGAGGTTCCGACTCCGATCGGCGCGTCCGAATAATCGGGACCCGCGCTGATGAACGGCCAGCCAAGATTGACTCCCGGTCGGACCAGATCGACCCGGTCCCCGCCCTGCGGCCCGTGTTCGATCGACCACAGCCGGCCCTCGGCATCGAGCGCGAGGGCCTGGCTGTTTCGGCTGCCACTGGCGAAAATGAAATTGTTGGTGCCGGCATCCCGGCGCGACGGATTGGCGGAATGCGCCTGGCCGTCGAGGGTCATGCGAAGGATTGAACCGGCCTGGTCCTCCTTGTCCTGCGATCGCGAGATGTTCCGGCGGTCGCCGATGCTGAGGAACAAAGCATTGTCGCGCGGCGCGATCGCCATCCTTCCGCCGAAGTGCAGCCCGCTCGAATCCTGGTCGTCCTCCTGCATTTCGAAGACGGTCTGGAGATTTTCGAGCCGGCTTGAGCCGCCCGCCTCGGCTAGCCGGGCGCGGACGACCCGAACCGATGCCCCGCGCTCGGTCGGCGCCGAGAAGCTCAGGTAAATCTGCCGGTTCCGGGCGAAATTGGGGTGCAGCTTGATGTCGAACAGGCCGCTTTGGCTGCGCGGGGTAATTCCGACGAAGCGGAAGACCGGCGGCATTCCCGCGACCGGGGCGGAGAGGCGGCCGTCGCGCCCGACGATTCGCGGTCGGCCGTCGTTCCGTTCGGTGACCAGGGCCCGGCCATCGGGAAGCAAGGCCAGCCCCCAGGGATGGACCAGGCCGCGAGCGATGACATCGACGCGGATCGGGCCGGACTGGCTGTTGACGGTGCTTGTCGCCGGAAGTGGCGGCGGGTTCTGACTTTCCTCGCCCTGAGCTATTGCCGGAGCCGCGGACCAGGCCGCGGCGAGTAGCGCCAGGCCTGGCAGGGCTGCACTGCGAATCATCGCATTTCTCCATTTCAATCGTGTCGGATGCCATGCGCGACGCGCCGGCGGCTCGATTAAACAATGGTTGGCAAGCGTCTGGTTTCCGACATTTGCGGTGAGTGGAGCCTGGACCCCCCCAGGGCGTGTCGGGAACCGTTGGGATGTTCAATCTCCAGCCTAGCGGAGCAGCGGCCGTCCCTTGGCCAGATCGTTGCGGATGGTCGTCGCCGCGACCCCGGCCTGGCCCATCGCATGGCTGATCTGGTCGAGGCCGATGACGACGTCGCCGGCGGCGTAGAGGCCTGCCACGCTGGTGCGCTGGCGCGCGTCGACCCCGAGGCAGCCTTGGTCGTTGAGCCGGGCGCCGACCTGCTCGGCGAGCTGCGTATGGGTGTCGGAACCGAGCGCCGGATAGACGCTGTCGAAGGTATGATGCCCTTCGGCGGTGTCGACCGTGATGCAATCCTCGGCGATCGCCACCGCCTGGGCCGGGCCATCGACCATCGCGATACCGGCCTCTTCTAACCTGCCGCGATCCTCGTCCGAAATCTCCAGCGCCTTGTCGGGCGCGATCAGGGTCACGTCCGGAGTGTAGCCGCGGATGAACAGGGCTTCGGCCACCCCATGGCTGTCCGAGCCGATCACCCCGACCTTCTTGTCGGTAACCTCGTAGCCGTCGCAGATCGGGCAATAGCGGATGAGACCGCGCGCCAGAGCGTCGTCGTGCAGATCCTCGTCCATCGGCGGCCGGCGGTTCTTGACTCCGGTGGCGAGCAGGACCGTCCGCGCGTTGACCGGCCCGCTGCCCCAATTGGCGCAAAAGCCGTGCTCCGTCTTGTCGAGGCGGGTGACGAAGCCGTCGATGATCTCGGCGCCGTAAAGCTGCGCCTGCTCCCTCATCCGGGCGATCAGCTCCCTGCCGCTGATCCCGCCGGGGAAGCCGGCGTGATTATGCGTGCACGGGATGCTCTGGGCGCGGCCGCGGCCGTCGTCGACCAGCCGGATCTTCATGTGGAATCGGGCAAGGTAGATGGCGGCGGTCAGGCCGGCGGGCCCGCCGCCGACGATCAGGCAATCGAGGGGCTTTTCCATCTCCCGCCAAGCGCTCCGCCTCCCGGCGAGTTCCAACAGCAGCGCGCGGGTGATAGGCGGCGACGATGACCTTCCGAGCCTCTGTGCTGACGCTCTATCCGGAGATGTTCCCGGGGCCGCTTGGCGCCAGCCTGGCGGGGCGGGCGCTCGGCGATGGTTTGTGGAGTCTCGACACCGTCCACATCCGCGATTTCGCGACCGACAGGCATCGCAGCGTCGACGATACCCCGGCCGGCGGCGGTGCGGGGATGGTGCTCCGACCTGACGTTCTTGCCGCTGCGCTCGACAGCGTCGCCGACGGCAGGCCGATGCTGGCGCTAACCCCGCGCGGAGCGCCATTGACGCAGGAGCGCGTGCGCCAGCTGGCGGCGGGGGAGGGCGTGATCCTTTTGTGCGGCCGCTTCGAGGGTTTCGACGAGCGGATTTTCGAGGCGCGGCCGCTCGAGCCGGTGTCGATCGGTGATTATGTGCTTTCGGGCGGCGAGCTCGGCGCGATGGTGATCCTCGATGCTTGCGTTCGCCTGCTGCCCGGGGTAATGGGCGCCGCCTCCAGCGGAGAGGAAGAGAGCTTCAACGAGGGGCTTCTTGAATATCCGCACTATACCCGACCAGTGACATGGGAAGGGCGCACGATCCCCGAGGTGCTGCGGTCGGGGGATCATGCGAGGATCGCGGCGTGGCGACACGAACGCGCATCCGAGGACACACGGCTAAGGCGGCCGGACCTGATCGAGCGCCACGGGGGCGGATCGCAGGCACCGCCCTCTGGCGCGCGGCGACGAGACACGAAGGCCGACGAGACATGAACCTGATCGAGACGCTCGAGAATGAAGCGATCGAGGCGCTGACCAAGGACAAGAGCATTCCCGAATTCCGCCCAGGCGACACGCTTCGGGTCGGAGTGCGGGTGGTGGAAGGCGAGCGCACCCGAGTCCAGGCATTCGAGGGCGTGTGCATCGCCCGCTCAAACAAGGGTGTCGGCTCGAGCTTCACGGTCCGCAAGATCAGCTTCGGCGAGGGCGTCGAGCGGGTCTTCCCGCTTTATTCGCCGGCGGTCGATTCGATCGAGGTGGTCCGCCGCGGCGCCGTCCGCCGCGCCAAGCTCTATTATCTGCGCGGCCGCACCGGCAAGGCGGCGCGGATCGCCGAGCGCCGCGATGTCCGCCGCGACATCCCCGGCGGCAAGGGCGCCGAGACCGAGGCCAAGCGCGCCGAGACCGCCCCGGAGGCGTAAGCTTCGCTACTCTTCATGCCCCCCGGTGGCTGCGTGGCTCAGTCCCTGCGGCGGCTGCGGGCAGGGATAGCGTTCCGGTCGACCATCTTCGTGTAGAGGTGCCAGGTCGCATAGCCGAGCCACGGCAGGACGATCGCCAGGCCGATGAACGCCGGTATCGAGCCGATGACCAATAGGCCGGCAACGATCAGCCCCCAGCGGATCATCGCGCCCTTGTTTTCGCGCGTCGCTCGGATCGACGTGGCGACCGCTTCGCGGGCGCTGACGTTGCAATCGACCAGCATAGGCAGGGAAACGACGCTGATTGTCAGCACCAAGGCGGCAAAACCGAGTCCGACGAGATTACCGATGACGATCAGCGCCCAACCTTCCGGCGTGGTGAACAGGCGCGCGAGGAAGGCGGAGATCGATTGCGGCGCATCGAGCCCCCAAAGCGCGACGAACAGGATGCCCGCCGCCACCAGCCAGAGCGCGAAGATTGCCAGCAGCAGCGCGGCGACCGAGGCGATATCGTCGGCCGCCGGTCGTTTGCGGACGTCGAGGAAATGCGACCAGTTGGAAGTCTGCCCGGCTTCCCGCCGCCGGGCCATTTCGTAGAAGCCGACCGCGGCAAGCGGCCCGAGCAGGCCAATCCCTGCGGCGATCGGGAAGAACAGGGGCATTAGCGCTCCGCCCAGGGTGATGGTTGCCGCCACGATTCCGATCAGCGGATAGAGCAGGCCGAGAAACATGAGGTCGCCGCGCATCGAAAGGAAGTCATCCATTCCCTCGCGCAGCGCGGCCCCAAGTTCGGCGTTTGTGATCTTTCGGACTGGCACCGAACGGGTTTGGGAGGCGGAGCGGCGGTGAGTCGGGATCGCTTTGCTTGGCATGAGAACCTCCCTGCGCTGGGGGCGCCTCACGCAGCTCGCGCGCGAAGGCGCTGCTCGTCGATCATAGCAAAAATCGCCGCCCACTTCGATTGTGAAGGAGCAATTTCTTCCTTGGGCGCTAAGACATCGCCTCGAACTGGTCCCGTCCGGCCCCGCGCCTTATTCGAGATAGCTGGCCTGGAAGCTGGCGACGCGGCGAATCTCATCCCAGTCGCGGAACGCGATTTCCCGGCCGCTGCGCTCAATCAGCCCCTGCCTCTCGAGGTCGGCGAACACCCGGTTGACGTTGACCGAGGTCTGTCCGGTGATGTCGGCGATCTGTTGCTGGGTGAAGGGATTGACCAGCCGCTGGCTCCGGACGTCGACTCCGCTGCGCGTCGCGGTTTCGCACAGCAGGTGGGCGACCCGGGCGACCGAATCGCGTCGTCCGCAATTCACCAGCCATTCGTAGCCGATCGCCTCGTTGCGCTGGATCAGCCGCCAGAAGAATCGCTGCAGTTCGGGGTGAGCCTCGACGATCGCATCGAAGTCCGAAGCCTTGCCGACCATCACTTCGCTTCTGACGATGGCCTGGATTCCATATCCCGCGACGCCTTCGCGCGGCAGGATGCCCTCGCCGGGGAAGCGCAGGGCGACGATTTGGCGGCGGCCGGAGGAATCGGACTTGAACTTGGACAAAATGCCCGAACGGACGAACATCACTTCGTCGCGGGGCACGCCTTGCTCCCGAAACGGACGACGCGAATCGACTTGGACGATCTTGCTCGGCATGGCCTCGAGGAGCCCCGCGAGACGCGGTTCCAGTCCGGCCGCAATCAGCGTTTCGCCCAGCGACACGCCCGTCCCGGCGGCCGCATTCGAGCGTCGACTTGCCCGCATGACTCTCTCCCCGTCCCAATGATGCGCCTTGACAGTAGCAGACGCAAGCATTGCTTATGATGAACGGCGACTAACCTTATTCAAATGCCTGGCTAATAATGTCGCGCAGTTTCTCAATCTGGGTGCCGGACAGTTCGACTGCTGACTTGAGGGCGGGCGGACCGGGCCATCCGGCATCGGGAAACTCGAGACCATCCCAGTTCCTTCCGCCCGAATAGCGCGGAATGACATGAAAATGCACATGCGGATCGACCATCATCAACATGAGATAGTTGACGCGTTCATAGCGACACAGGCTTTGCAGCGCCTTTTCAATTGCGGGGATTATTTCCGACTGCTCGGCAAAAGCTTCGGCTGGAAGGTCGCCATAGGCGGTTGCTTCGCTTCGCGCCGCAAGCACGAGGGAGCCGAGAGTGGCTTGCGCCGGCCTCACCAGGACCACCCAATGATCATATTCGCGCACCAGCGAGGCTGGATAGCCGAACTTTTCCATTGTCGAGTTGGCCACCGGTCCCCATCTCCTTGCCTTGAATGACGCCGAACCTTAAGGAGCGGCCGCGCCCAAGGAAACTGCTTCCCGCCGGCGCATCATGGCGATCGTAGCTCAGCTGGTTAGAGCACTGGTTTGTGGTACCAGGGGTCGCGGGTTCAAGTCCCGTCGGTCGCCCCATCGCTCTCACGACCACAGCGGACATAACGATCACATGACCACCCCCTGGGGCTTTGCCGATTTCGACGCGCATGAGGAGCTGCACTTCGTCACTGACGAGCGCTCGGGCCTCAGGGCGATCATCGCCATCCACTCGACCCACCTCGGCCCGGCCGCCGGCGGCGCCCGATTCTGGCATTACGCCGACGATTCCGAAGCGCTGACGGACGCGCTCCGCCTGTCACGCGGGATGAGCTACAAGAACGCAATGGCCGGCCTCCCGCTAGGCGGCGGCAAGTCGGTGATTCTGGCCGATGAGAAAAGGTCGAAAGCCCCCGAATTGCTGCACGCATTCGGCGATGCGGTCGAGGGCATTTGCGGCCGCTACATCACCGCCGAGGACGTCGGCATGAGCGTCAGCGACATGATCGAGGTGCGGCGAAAGACCGAATTCGTCGCCGGGCTGCCGGCGGAAGGGAAGGACGTCGGCGGCGACCCGAGCCCACACACCGCGCTTGGCGTGTTCCTCGGGCTCAAGGCCGCCGTGCGGCGGGCGCTCGGCAAGGACAGCGTCGCCGGTTTGCACGTCGCGGTCCAGGGCGCCGGCGCCGTCGCCACCGGAGTCGCGCTGCACGCCGCCAGGGAAGGCGCGCGCCTGTCGATCGCCGATATCGACTCGGACAAGGCGAAGGCTCTGGCCGATGCGTCGGGCGGCGAGCTGGTCGATCCCGCCGAAATCCTGACGCTCGAAGCCGACGTGCTCAGCCCCAATGCGCTCGGCGCGATCCTCAGCGCCGAGACCATCCCCGAGCTCAAAGTGGCGGTGGTCGCCGGCGGCGCCAACAATCAGCTTGCCACCCCGGAGGACGGAGCGCGACTGCAGGAGCGCGGGATCCTCTACGCGCCCGACTACGTGATCAACGCCGGCGGAATCATCAACGTCTGCACCGAATATCTCGGCGACGGCGACGCCAGCCTTGTCCGCTCGAGGCTCGAGGGCATTCCCGACCGGCTCGAGCAGATCTGGGCGGAAAGCGCCGCAGGCGGGCTCGATCCCGCCTCGGTTGCCGACGCCATGGCCAAACGGCTGATCGGCAGGGGCTGAGCCGGCCTGACATGCACGCGCTCGCCAATCCCGCGCGCTTCCTGCGGATCGCCCGTCCGGCGACCGGTTGGCTACTCGCGGTCGGCCTCGCGCTGGCGATCGCCGGGATGGCCGCCGGGCTGACCCTGACTCCGCCCGACTATCTCCAGGGCGAGAGCGTCCGGATCCTCTACGTCCATGTCCCCGCCGCCTGGCTCGGTATGGGCGGCTGGGCCGGGCTTGCCGCGGCTTCGGTCAGCCAGCTGGTGTGGCGCCATCCCCTCGCCGCGATCGCCGGCCGGGCGATCGCCCCCGCGGGCGCGACCTTCACCGCCATCTGCCTGATGACCGGTTCCATCTGGGGCCGGCCGACCTGGGGCACATGGTGGGAATGGGATGGCCGGCTGACCTCGATGCTCGTCCTCCTGTTCCTTTATCTCGGCTATATCGGCCTTGCCGGTGCGGAGCGCGAGCGCGGCGGCGAGGGCAGGCTGGCGGCTTTGTTCGGACTGGTCGGCGCGATCAACCTGCCGATCATCCATTATTCCGTCCTGTGGTGGCGAACGCTCCACCAGGGCCAGAGCATCAGTATCACCGGCGGCTCGACGATCCACGGGTCTATCCTTTGGCCGCTGCCGCTGACCGTGACCGGCTTTGCCCTGATCTTCGCCGCCGTCGTGCTGATGCGGATCAGAGCCGAGCTGGCCGAAGCGAAGGTCGAGGCGCGAATGCGAAGGGCCGGCGCCGAATGAACCACTGGCCATTCATCCTGTCGGCCTACGGCCTGACCGTGGCGCTCACCGCGGTCCTGATCCTGTGGGCATGGACGACGATGCGCCGAGCCGAGCGGCGGGCCGAGCAACTCAAGCGGCGATGATCGCCCGGCCCAAGCATCAGCGCATGGTCCTCCTCGCGCTCGCCGGAGTCGCTTTGCTTGGCGCCGTGCTTCTGGCGATGTGGGGGCTTCAGGACCGGGCGGCTTATTTCTACACGCCCGCCGACATTGTCGCCGGCAAGGCCGAACCCGGCCGGGCGATGCGCCTTGGCGGAATGGTCGAGGTCGGGTCGATCCGCCGCGCCGAGGACGGAGTGACGATTACCTTCGCCGTCGCCGACGACGGCGGCCGAACGCCGGTCAGCTTTCGCGGCATTGCGCCGGATCTGTTCCGCGAGGGCAGCGGCGTGGTGGCCGAAGGCCGGCTTGCGCCCGACGGCACTTTCGTCGCCGACAATATCCTCGCCAAGCACGACGAGCGCTACATGCCGCCGCAGCTGGCCCAGCCCGGCGCAGGGGCGCCGCCGCTCCGGGCCGGGCAGTGATCGCCGAAACCGGTCTCGCCGCTCTATGGCTGGCGGCCGCCCTTTCACTGCTCCAGATCCTGCTCGCGCTCGGCGACGGCCGGAGATGGTTCGACGCCGCTCGAGCCGTGCGCGGCGTCGCCGTCGTCCACGGCTTTTTGTGCCTGCTCGCCTTCGTCGCCCTGCTGCTGCTGTTCGCCCGGACCGATTTGTCGGTGCAGCTGGTCGCCGCCAACAGCCACAGCGCCAAGCCGATGATCTACAAGCTGTCGGGAACCTGGGGGAATCACGAGGGCTCGATGCTCCTGTGGGTGGCGGTGCTTGGCCTGTCGGGAACCGTGCTCGCGCTATTCTCGCGGCGCCTTGGCGAACGCGCCATGACCGCCGCGCTGGGGGCCCAGGGAGCGTTGGCGCTCGGCTTTCACGCCTTCCTCCTGCTCGCGTCGAACCCGTTCGCCAGGCTCGACCCCGCACCGATCGAGGGCAGGGGCCTCAATCCCTTGCTCCAGGACCCCGGCCTCGCCTTCCATCCGCCGACGCTCTACCTTGGCTATGTCGGACTGTCGGTCGCATTCAGCCTCGCCGTCGGCGCCCTGCTCATCGGCCAGGTCGACCGCGCCATGGCCAAGGCGATGCGGCCCTGGGTGCTGCTGGCGTGGCTGTTCCTGACGCTCGGCATCACCGCCGGAAGCTATTGGGCCTATTACGAGCTCGGCTGGGGCGGCTGGTGGTTCTGGGACCCGGTCGAAAATGCCTCTCTGATGCCGTGGCTGGCGGCGACCGCCCTGCTCCATTCGATCAACGTGCTTGCCGCCAGGGGCGGGCTTCGCGCCTGGACGATGATGCTGGCGATGGTCGCATTCTCGATGTCGATGGTCGGCACCTTCCTCGTTCGCTCGGGCATCCTGACGTCGGTCCACGCTTTCGCCGTCGACCCGCAGCGCGGCACCTTCATCCTCGTCCTGCTCGCCATCTACGTCGGCGCGGCCTTCCTCTTGTTCGCAATGCGAACCGCGGCGCTCAAGGAAGGGCCGCCGTTCGAGCTGGTCAGCCGCGAATCCGGCCTGGTCGCCAACAACCTCCTTTTGTCGGTGATTCTTGGAATCGTCTTCATCGGCACGCTCTACCCACTGTTTGCAGAAGCGGTGAGCGGCGAGAAACTGTCGGTGGGACCGCCCTATTTCAACAGCGTCGCCGGACCGGTCGCATTGCTTCTCGCCAGCCTCATTGCCATCGGCCCCTTGCTCAGCTGGCGCCGCGAGACCCGGCCGTTTGGCCGCAAGCTCGTCATCCCCTTGCTCTTCGCCATCACCGCGCTTGTCGTCCTTCTGTTTGCCGCCCCCGAAGTCGGCTGGCTGCCCAAGCTCGGAATCGCGGTCGCCGCCGGCCTCGCTCCCGCCAGCCTGATCCCCCTGCTCGGCCGAAACCCGCTTCGCGCTCCCCTTGCCACCTGGGGCATGGCAATCGCCCATTTCGGGGTCGCCGTCGCAATTGTCGGAATGGCGGCCGAAAGCGGCTTCACCCGCGAAACCCTGGCCGCGGCGCGGCCCGGCGACCGGGTCGAAGTGGGGCCCTGGCTGGTCGAGTTCCGAGAGGTTTACCCCGCCGTCGGTCCGAACTGGACGGCGATCGAGGCCGAGTTTCGCGCCTCGCGAGGCTCGGGGGCGGTGACCTTGAAGCCGCAGACGCGCTATTTCACCGATCCTCAAACCGAAACCAACGAGGCGGCGATCAAGACCGTGCTGGCCGGCCAGCTCTATACCGTGATCGGCCCGCCCGACGGCGAGGGCCGCTGGCAGCTCCGGCTGTGGTGGAAGCCCTTGGTGACATTGATCTGGTTCGGCGGTGGGCTGATCGCTTTGGGCGGCCTTCTGGCTTTGCTTGGACGGACGCTTCGCGGCTGGCGGCCGCGTTTCCGTAATTCCCGGGAACGCTACGCATGAGCCGCGCCATTCGCTTCGCGCCATTCGTGCTGCTCGGACTGCTGTTGCTGGCTCTGGCGTGGCGCCTGGCAACGCCGAAAGACGACGTGATCCGGTCGCGGCTCGCCGGCCAGCCGGTGCCCGAATTCGTCCTTCCAGCCGCGGTCCCGGCCAAGCCGCCGCTGGCTTCGGCCGATCTTGCCGCTGGGGAGCCGCGGCTGCTCAACATCTTCGCCAGCTGGTGCTTGCCGTGCATCGCCGAAGCGCCGGTGCTCGACGAATTGAAGCGGCGCGGCGTGAAGATCGACGGCATAGCAATCCGCGACCGGCCGCGGGACATCGCCGCCTTCCTCGCCCGTCACGGCGACCCGTTCGAACGGATCGGCGCCGATTATGACAGCCGGGTGCAGCTGGCGCTCGGCTCGGCGGGCGTGCCGGAAAGCTTCGTCGTCGATGGCAAGGGGGTGATCCGCCACCAGCATGTCGGGGTGATCGATCGCGGCGATATTCCCGCCATTCTCGCCGAGCTGGAGAAGGCGCGATGATGGCCTCGGTGAGCCCGTCATTGCGAGGAGCGCAAGCGACGAAGCAATCCAGTTTGCGACCGCATTTTGCTGGATTGCTTCGCTTCGCTCGCAATGACTGTCTGGTAATTGGGCTGGCAATGACACTCTGCCTTGCTGCTCCGGCATTCGCCCAATCCTCGCTTCCGGCCGCGCCCTGGGCCAATCGCCAGCTTCCCGATGCGAAGCAGGAAGCGCAGGCGCGGGCATTGATGGAGGAGCTTCGCTGCCTCGTCTGCCAGGGCCAGTCGATCGCCGATTCGGACGCCGACATGGCTGGCGACATGCGCCATCTGGTGCGCGAGCGGATCGCCGCCGGAGAGCGGCCGTCCGACGTCCGCCGCTGGCTGGTCGACCGCTACGGCAATTGGGTCAGCTACCGTCCGCCGGCCGGGCCGGTGACCTGGCCATTGTGGGCCGCCCCGGTGCTCCTGCTGGCGATCGGGGCGCTTCTCGCGCGGCGCCGAATCAAGGGAAGGCGGAGCCGATGAGCGGCTGGTTCGCGATCGCCTTGATTGCCGGGG
>DATLGC010000088.1:0-16763 GCA_035540655.1 Sphingomicrobium sp.
AGCCTGACCCCGCTTTTCAGCAGGCTTTCGCAGACGTAGCGGCCGATGAAGCCGCCGCCGCCGAAGATGGTGACTAGCTCTTCCGCGCGTTCGATCATCGGCGCGGCACTAGGGCGCGCCCGCCGCATTGACAAGGCGCCGGTCGCCCTCCAAATGGCGCGCCCTACCGGCTGATCAGCACCCGTGCCCAGGTGGCGGAATTGGTAGACGCACCAGCTTCAGGTGCTGGCGCTCGCAAGGGCGTGGAGGTTCGAGTCCTCTCCTGGGCACCATTCGTCCTGCCGTCGGTTTCGCGACGATGGCAGGCCACATTGTCCTTCTCGGTGATTCGATCTTCGACAACGCCGCTTATGTCGGCGGAGCGCCGGACGTGGTCCGGCAGCTGCGCGCCGCGCTTCCTGGTAGCTGGCGGGCGACCTTGCTGGCGGTTGACGGTGCGGTCACTGGCAGCGTTCAGCGCCAGCTCGCCGCAATCCCCGGCGACGCCTCGCTGCTCGTGGTCAGCGTCGGCGGCAATGATGCGCTCGGCGAGGCCGGGCTGCTGGGCCAGTCGGCGGGCACCGTCGGGGAGGGAATGATGGTGCTCGCGCAGGCACAGTCGCGCTTTGCCGAGCGCTATTCGGCTATGCTCGAGGCGGTGCTTGGCGAAGGCCTGCCAACGGCGCTGTGCACCATCTACGATGCCAATTTCCCCGAGCCGGAGGGCCGCGTCGTCACCGCTGCGCTGTCGCTGTTCAACGACGCGATCACCCGCGCCGCATTCTCGCGCGGGCTTGCGCTGATCGACCTGCGCCTGATCTGCGCCGAGCCTGAGGACTATGCCAATCCCATCGAGCCGTCCGAGCAAGGTGGAGCCAAGATCGCCGGGGCGATCGCCGCGTTGGCCACCGGCAGCGCTGCCGGTTCGCAAGTGATCGCGGCTTGAGCGAAGCGCCTAGAAGGGAAAATAGAAGGTGATGGCGATCACGCCGACGACCCAGGTGATGAGGTTGAGCGGGATCCCGATCTTGACGAAGTCGAGATAATTGTAACCGCCCATTTGATAGACCAGCACGTTGGTCTGGTAGCCAAAGGGCGTTGCGAAGGCGGCGCTTCCGGCCATCATCACCGCGACGAGGAACGGCCTCGGGCTGACTCCCATCGCCTCGGCCATTGACACGGCAACGGGGGTGAACAGCACCGCGACCGTCGCATTGGACAATATCTCGGTGGCGAGCAGGGTCGCGCCGTAGATGACGGCGAGCGCGATGATCGGGCTGAGATCGTCGACCCCGCCGACCAGAAAGTTGGTCGCCTGGGCGGCGAGCCCGGTTTCATCGAGCGCGATTCCGAGCACGACCATTCCGGCGATCAGCATCAAGACTTCGGGCCTCAGGCCGCGATAGGCCTCGTCGGCGGTGATCACCCGGATGACGATCAGCAGCACCGCGCCGGCAAAGGCGCAGGCGGCGATCGGCGCTACATCGAGGGCGGCGAGCGCAACCACCGCGACAAAGACCATCAGCGAGGCGATCGCCTTGAGCGGCCTTAGCGGCGGCTTTTCGGCGAAGGCGGCGGCGGTGCCGATATGACCGCCGGCGAGGCCCGGCTCGCCATATTGCTCGAGCGCTTCGCGGGTTCGAAGCTCTTCCCCGCCATCGACGGTCTTCACCAGCCGGCCGCTGAACAGCAAGAGGTACAGGCCGCCGGCAAGGGCGATGATCAGTCCGACCGGAGTGATTTCGAAAATGTGGAAGCGTGGCTGTCCCGCGATCGAGGCCATGTCGTTGACCAGAAGGTTGGTCGACGTGCCGATGAGCGTGCAGCAACCGCCGAGGATCGCCGCATAGGACAGGGGAATGAGATAGCGTTTGGGCGATTCCCCGAGCGTCTTGGCGACGTCGCGCACCACGGGCGAGCTCAGGACGACGATCGGCGTATTGTTGAGGAAGGCGGACGCCCCGCCGGCAAGGGCGATCATCACCCACAGGCCGGCGCGGCCGATGTAGCGGCACAAAGCGACGACCCGGCGGATGGCCGCGTCGAGCAGGCCGGAAAGCTCCATTGCATAGGCAATGACGAACAGCGAGGCCAAGGCGATGATCGCCGGGCTGGCGAAGGCCCCCTGAACCTCGACGGGGCGAACGACGCCGGTCATCAAAAGGACCGCGGCCCCGGTCAAGGCGACCACGTCCGAGCGCGCCTTGTCCCAGATCAGCGCCCAGATGACGGCCGCCAGCACCAACAGGGTGATTACCTGACTGGAGGTCATGCGGGCACCTATGCGGGCAATTGACGGGCACGCCAACCGCTTTTGCCGCGAGCGAGACTCGCGCTCGGCGACGGCTGTGCTATCGTCGGCCGCAATGCGAGTGTTGCGCCCCTACCCGCGCGCGGCCGCGCTGGCCGCCGCCGCTCTCCTCCTGTCCTGTCGTCCTGCCGACACCGGCGATTCAGCAAATGTCGTAACCAACAACCAGTCCGCCGAAACCCCCGCGCTGCCGATCGCCGAACCGCCGATCGACCGCGAGACATTGTTGATAGCGGCCATGCGCGCCGCCAGCGCCCAGGCCACCGGCCGCGACGACAGCGAGGCGCAGCGACTACTCGAAGGCAAGAGGTTCGAGGTGCGCGTGCGCTTCGGCTGCCGGCCCGACGACCAGGAGGGTCAGGCCTTCGCCGTTCGCTTCGACGAACAGCGGCGGACGCTTCGACTGAGCGCAGCGCCGGACCTCACCGCCGAGGAGCCGCTGACTGCGAGGATCGCCGGCGAGGAGGTGGCGACGGTCGAGGGGTTCTGGCTTCGACGCCCCTGGCTTCTGGCAGCGGCCTGCCCCGCCGCCCCTGCGCAGCCGGAAGGCGACGAACCGCCGGCGGAGGCGACCGAACCTCGCGAGCCGCCGGCCTACGCCCGGATCGGGATCGCGCAATTCTTTCGCGAGGGCGACGCCCGCACCTTCCAGCGGCGCCAGCGTCCCTACGAGTCGACCAAGACCCTGGCCGAGGGCGAGAATCCAAGCGCCGAGGGCTATAATCTCGTGCTGTCCGGAAGGCTTCGCCGGCTGCCCAACCGCCGGGTCATTTCCTGCGCCGCGGCCAGTTTCGACGGCCCACCCGACTGCATCATCTCGGTCGTCTTCGACCGGGTGTGGTTCGAGCGGCCCGACAGCCGCGACATCATCGCCCAATGGAGCCGCGGCTGATGGCGCTTTACGCCATCGGCGATCTGGCTCCCGAGCTCGACGAAGGGGCCTGGACGGCGCCTTCGGCCGACCTCATTGGCGACGTCCGGCTCGGGCCCCGTGCAAGCGTCTGGTTCGGAGCTGTGATCCGCGCCGACAACACGCCGATCATCCTCGGCGAGGAAAGCAATTTCCAGGACGGGGCGATCGGCCATTCCGACCCGGGAGCGCCGCTGACCATCGGCGCGCGGGTAACGGTTGGCCACCAGGCGATCCTCCACGGCTGCACGATCGGCGACGAATGCCTGATCGGAATGGGCGCGCGGATCCTCAACGGCGCCGTCCTTGACCGGCAATGCCTGGTCGGCGCCGGGGCCTTGATTACCGAAGGCAAGAGATTCGACGAAGGCGGGCTGATCGTAGGCGTACCGGCGCGGCTGGTCCGGCCGCTGACCGATTCGGAGAAATCCGCGCTTTCCCTGTCGGCCGCCCATTATTCGGACAAAGCGGCGAATTACGCGCGGAGCCTCAGGTTACAAAGCTGACACTTGAAGACCATTGGACGGGCGCCACCTTGGGCGCATGATCGACATCCGCAAATTCGAAACGCTCGGCCACGCCGACCACGGCTGGCTCGATGCCCGCCACCATTTCTCCTTCGCGTCCTATCATGACCCGGACCGCATGGCCTGGGGCCGGATCCGTGTGTGGAACGACGACCGGATCGCCGCCAAGTCCGGCTTTCCGCCCCATCCGCACCGCGACATGGAGATCATCACCTATGTCCGCGCCGGAGCGATCAGCCACCAGGATTCGCTGGGCAACCAGGGACGAACGGCGGCCGGCGACGTCCAGGTGATGAGCGCTGGAACCGGTGTCGTCCACGCCGAATATAATCTGGAGGACGAGGAGACGACGCTGTTCCAGATCTGGATCGAGACCGACCGGCCTTCGGCCAAGCCGCAATGGGGCGCCAGGCCTTTTCCCAAGGAAGCCCGCGACGGCTCATTTCAGCTGCTTGCCAGCGGTGACCCAAACGACGGCGCGCTGACCATCCATGCCGATGCCAGGATTTTCGGAGCGACCGTCCGCAGCGGCGAAGCAATCGAATACCGCGCCGATCCCGATCGCCACCTTTACATGGTGCCGAGCGGCCGGGTGCGGGTGAACGGGGTCGAGGCCGGGCCGCGCGACGGGGTGGCGATCACCGGCGAGGAGACTCTCCGAATCGAGGCCGATGAACACGTCGAACTGGTGCTGGTCGACGCCCGTTAATCTTGGTTGTGCTTGAATAGGTTGCGATTGGACGCCATTTGCGCCGGGTCGCGCCGTGGGAGCGCGGTTCCAGCAATGATGATCGGGAGAGCATGAGGGCAGGCTTGCGCATGGGACTGGTGGCATCGGCCGCGGCGCTTGCCACGGCTCCCGCGCCCCTGCTCGCGCAAAATACGGCCGAGCCTTCGTCGCCGGTGGCGATCGGCCCGGCGCCGCTCAGCGACTTCAACCTCAAGGGAACGGTGACCAGGCGGGCCGAGCCCGAGGCGACCCCGCCTGCCCGTCCGGTCACCCAGCAGGCACCGCCCGCAGCGCAGCGCGCCGAGCCGCGCCAGCAGGCGCCGGCGACCGCCCAATCGGCGCCCGTCCAGCCGCAGGCACTTGCCGATCGGCCGCGGCCGGCTCCGGCCCAGGCGGTGATCCCGGCCCCCGCTGCGTCACTGAGCTTCGAGCTTCCCCCGGTCGGCCCGGCGGATGGTGTGCCGGTTACGCAACCCGTGGCAACGCCAGGTTTCGCACCGCTGCCGAGCTCGAACCCGAGCCCGGCCCCTGCGGCGGGCGTTGCTCTGGGCGAAGGGCCGCCGATTCCGTGGATCCTCGCGGCGCTGCTGCTGGCGCTGGGCGGCGGCTATTATTTCTGGCGGCAGCGGTCCCGGCCCGCTTATGCAGGCGCAGACCTCGACCTCGTCTCGCCGAGGGCGGCAGCACCGACGCCGCAGCCGAGGCCCGCGCCGACGCCGCCCGCGCCGGCTCCCGCGCCGGAACCCCTGCAGAGGACGAGTCCGCCGGCCGGCGGCGGGATCGTGTCCACCCGGCTGCGTCCGTGGATCGACATTTCCTTCGCTCCGCTGCGCTTCATCCTGACCGACGACGCAGCCAGCCTCGAGTTCGAGGTTTCGGTGCAGAATTCGGGCGGCGCCGTGGCGCGCGACGTTCGGGTCGAGGCGGCAATGTTCACGGCAAGCCCGACCCAGGACCAGGAAATCGAGGCTTTCTTCGCCCACCCCCAGAACGTCGGCGATCCGATCGAAACCGTCGCCCCGCTCAAGCGCATGACCTTCACCAATTCGGTCGCTCTGCGCCGCGATCAGCTCAAATTGTTCCAGGTCGACGGCAAGCTCATGTTCGTGCCGGTGATCGGCTTCACCGCCCTCTACCGTTCGAGCGGCGGCGACGCGCAGACCTCGGTCAGCCATATCGTCGGCCGCGATACCGGCGGCGAGAAGCTCGGGCCGCTTCGCGCCGACCTCGGCCCGCGCGTATTTCGCACGCTGGGCGCGCGCCAGCACAATATCGGCGTTCGCAAATAGCCTTAGATCACCGCTGAATTATAGCTGTGCCAGGCGAGCACCGCGGCTGCCCCGCGGTGCGGCCGCCAAGGCTCGGCGAGTAAGCGTAAGCGCTTTTCGGACGGTTTCTCATCGAGTCCCAGCAATCGGCCGATCTCTACCTGGACGGCGAGATCGCCGGCCGGCCAGACGTCGCGGCGGCCCTCGGCGAACAGCAGGTAGATTTCCGCCGACCAGCGGCCGATGCCCTTGATCCTGGTCAGCAGAGCGACGGCTTCCTCGTCGTCGGCCGGCAATGCGCCCAAATCGAGCTCGCCCGAGAGCACCAGCCCGGCGAGGCTGCGAACATAGCCGGCCTTCTGCCGCGACAGGCCGGCAAGCCGCAAATCCTCGTCCGACGCATCGAGTAGCGCCGCAAGATCGGGCGGCGAGCCGAACGCAGCCTCGAGCCTCGCCCACATCGAACGGGCGGCGGCGACGCTGACCTGCTGGCCGACGATGGTCCTCAGCAAGGTGGCGACTCCCGGCTGGCTGACGCGGGGCTCGGGCTTGCCGTGCCGGTCGATCACTATCGCAAAGGCCGGCTCCAGCGCCGCCAGCGCATCGAGGCTTTCATGGAGCGTGTCGAGCGTCCGGACCATCAGGCGCTGCTGGCCGCGTAGAGCGCCACCGCCGCGGCGTTCGACACGTTGAGGCTTTCGACCGCCTCGCCGATCGGCAGGCGGGCCAGAGCGTCGCAATGATCGCGCGTGTTGGGCCGCATTCCAGGCCCTTCGGCGCCGAGCACCAGCGCCACGCGCCTTGGACCCAAGGCGTCCTTCAGGTCTGTCTCGGCATCGCCGGTTAGCCCGATCCGCCAGAAACCGCCTTCGGCGATCTCCTCCAGCGCCCGCGCCAAATTGACCACGCGCGCCCATGGAACGCGCTCCAGCGCCCCCGACGCGGCCTTGGCGACAACTCCGCTTTCCGGGGGCGAATGTCTGTCCTGGGTAACGATCCCGACCGCCCCGAAGGCGGCCGCCGAGCGCAGGATCGCGCCGACATTGTGCGGGTCGGTCACCTGGTCGAGCACCAGCAGGACGGCCCGCTCCGGAGCTTCATGGATCAGGTCGCCCAGCCAGATGTCCTCGAGCGGCTCGACCTCGATCACGACGCCTTGGTGCGGCGCGTCGCCGGGCACCAGCCGGCCAAGATCGGCGACGTCGGCGAAGGTGACCGGGACTTCCGCCGGGAATTGCATGAAGCCGGCCGCCTCGCGGGTCGCCCACGCCTTGAGCACCCGGCGATCGGGATTGTCGAGCGCGGCGGCGACGGCATGCTTGCCCCAGAAGCGGGGCCGGTTTGGATTGCCGTGGCCCTGGTGCGATTTCTTGCGGCGGGACATGGGCCGGCAATGCGGGAGGCGCCCGGCCAGCGCAAGCCTAGGAAGCGGCCTCCGAATCGAGCGCATAGCCGGCCGACCGGACGGTTCGGATCAGGTCCGGCTTACCGAGCGCCAGTCGCAGCCTGCGGATATGGACGTCGACGGTGCGAAGCTCGATGTCCTCGCTGTGCGGCCACACCGTCTCGAGCAGTTGCTGGCGCGAGAACACTCGGCCCGGATTTTCGAGGAAGTGGCGGAGCAACCGATATTCGGTCGGGCCCAGCGAGATCGCCGCGCCGTCGCGGCGGACCTTGTGGGCGCCAAGGTCCATTTCGATGCCGCCATAGTCGAGAGTCTCGGCGGCGAGCGCAGGCCGGACCCGGCGAAGCACCGCGCCGGCGCGCGCGACCAGCTCCTTGGGGCTGAACGGCTTGGTGACATAATCGTCCGCGCCGGTTTCCAGCCCGCGCACGCGATCGTCTTCCTGCCCGCGTGCGGTCAGCATGACGATCGGCAGATTGGCGGTCGCCGGACGCCGCCGAAGCCGGCGGCACACCTCGATTCCGCTGATCCCCTCGATCATCCAGTCGAGCAGCACGATATCGGGCCGGACCTCGTCGACCAGGATCAGCGCCTCCTCGCCGTCGCCGGTGCGGGTGACGGCGTAGCCCGCCCGCTCGAAGTGGAAGCTGACGAGATCGGCGAGCGCGCGGTCGTCCTCGACCAGCAGAAGCCGCTTCGCCTGCATCGAGCCTAGCGGGCCTGTGGCTTGGGCGAGTCGGCGGCCATATGCTCGCCGGTGGCCGCATAATAGACCATCTCGGCGATGTTGGTGGCGTGGTCGCCGACCCGCTCGAGGTTCTTGGCGACGAACAACAGGTGGGCCGAGTGGCCGATGTTGTTCGGGTTCTCCATCATGTGGGTGAGGAGGGTGCGAAACACGGAATCGTAAAAGTCGTCGACCGCATTGTCGCGCTCGACCACGCGCACCGCCGCCTCGGCGTCGCGCTCAACGAAGGCGTTGAGCACGTCGTGGACCATCTCGGTCGCGATCCGCGCCATTTCCGGAAGCAGCGACAAGGGCTCGATCTTGCCGGCATGCTCGACCTTGGGCACTCGCCGGGCGATGTTCTTGGCATAATCGCCGATGCGCTCGACCACTCCGGAAATCTTCAGCGCCGCGACAGCCTCGCGAAGGTCGCCGGCCATCGGCGCGCGAAGCGCGATCAGCTGCACTACCCTCCGCTCCGTCTCGATCTCGAGAGCGTCGAGCTTGGCGTCATTCTCGACCACCTTCTGGGCACCTTCGACATCCTTTTGCACCAGGCAGCGCATCGCTTCCTGGATGGCATGTTCGGCAAGGCCGCCCATCTGGCTGATGAGCGCGCGAAGCCGGTCGAGATCCTCGTCGAACGCCTTTAAGGTGTGGCCGCCAATGTGCTGCTGCATGTCGTGCTCCGATCAGCCGTAACGGCCGGTGATATAATCCTGCGTGCGCGGCTCGCGCGGATTGGTGAAGATTTCCGACGTCTTGCCATATTCGACCAGTTCGCCGAGGTGGAAGAAGGCCGTGCGCTGGGACACGCGCGCCGCCTGCTGCATGTTGTGGGTGACGATGACGATCGCATAGCGGCCGCGGAGCTCGTGGATCAGCTCCTCAATCTTGGCGGTGGCGATCGGATCGAGCGCCGAGGCTGGCTCGTCCATCAGGATGACCTCGGGATCGACGGCGATGGCGCGGGCGATGCACAGCCGTTGCTGCTGGCCGCCGGACAAAGCGGTGCCGCTGTCCTGCAGCCGGTCCTTGACCTCGTCCCACAGGCCGGCGCGCTTCAGCGACTTTTCGACGACCTGGTCGAGCTCGGCCCGGGACGAGGCGAGGCCGTGGATTCGCGGCCCGTAGGCGACATTCTCATAGACCGACTTGGGGAAGGGGTTGGGCTTCTGGAAGACCATGCCGACCCGGGCGCGCAGCTGGACGACGTCCATCGCCGAGGCGTGGATGTCCTCGCCGTCGAGCTCGATGTGACCTTCGACGCGGGCATTGGCAATCGTGTCGTTCATGCGGTTGAGGCAGCGAAGGAAGGTCGACTTGCCGCAGCCGGACGGGCCGATGAAGGCGGTCACGCGGTCGTCGTGAATGTCGATCGACACGTTCTTCAGCGCCTGTTTGTCGCCGTAAAAGACGTTGACGTCCTGGGCGCACATCTTCGGCCGCTTCCCGGCCGGACCGTCGATCGACTTGTCATGCGCCGGAACGGGCGGCGCGACCTTGGTGGCGGTTTTGGTTGGGGTCATGGGGTTCCTACCAGCGGCGCTCGAAACGGTTGCGAAGATAGATTGCGAGGCCGTTCATCAACAGCATGAAGATCAGTAGGACGATGATCGCGGCCGAGGTTTTCTCGACAAAGCCGCGATCCACCTCGTCCGACCACAGGAAAATCTGAACCGGCAAGGCCGTTGCCGGATCCGTAAAGCCGTTGGGCGGCGAAGCGATGAAGGCGCGCATTCCGATCATCAGCAGCGGCGCGGTTTCGCCGAGCGCTCGCGCCATGCCGATGATGGTGCCGGTGAGGATTCCCGGGAGCGCCAGCGGCAGCACGTGGTGGAAAACCACCTGCATCTTCGATGCGCCGACTCCGAGCGCCGCGTCGCGGATCGACGGCGGAACCGCCTTGATGGCGTTGCGCCCGGCGATGACGATCACCGGCATGGTCATCAACGCCAGCGTCAGGCCGCCGACCAGAGGCGCCGATCGCGGCAGATGCATGAAGTTGAGGAACACGGCGAGGCCGAGCAGGCCGAAGATGATCGACGGCACCGCGGCGAGGTTGTTGATCGACACTTCGATGGCGTCGGTCCAACGGTTGCGGGCGGCGAATTCCTCGAGATAGACCGCCGACAATACGCCGATCGGAAAAGCCAGCAGCATGGTCACGATGATGGTCAGGAAGCTGCCTTTGAGCGCTCCCCAGACACCGACGGCGGTCGGATCGGTGGCGTCCGACTGAGTGAGGAAATCGCTGTTGAACCGCTTGCGAAGCGCGCCTTGCGCCTCGATCTGCGCGACCAATTGCTCGCTGGCGGCGTCGCCCCGTCCCTTGGCCGCGCCTTCGACCCGGCTCGCCACGGGCAGCCAGACGGTCGCGCGCCGTTCGACCAACGCCGGGTCGGCGATCAGCTGGCGGCCGAGCGAGCGGGCTCCGGCGGCGCTGAACAATTGCTCCGCCTGCGGCCCGTAATTATCGACCGCCGCCCGCGCCAAAATGCCGTCGAGGCCGGCGGCGGCGACCACTTCGCGGGCCTGCGGGCCGCGAAGCGCGGCAGGATCGATGATGAGGTCGGAGCGCGGGAAATCGATCGTCACCGCCGCTTCGGCGCGAACGAAGCCGCCCAGCCCCTTCCACGCCATGGTGACGAGGAGGAAGGCGAGGAACAACGCCGACACGGCGACCGCGATCAGGCCGAGCACCCGGAACCGGCGCTCGGCCGCGTAGCGCTTTTTGACCCGGGCGTTCATCGACCCGTCCGTCCAGCGGGAAGAGGCGGCGGTCTTATTCATAGGCTTCGCGGTAACGGCGGACGAAGGACAGGGCGATCAGGTTGAGGATCAAGGTGATGACGAACAAGGCGAGGCCGAGCGCGAATGCGGCGAGCGTCTTGGCGCTGTCGAATTCCTGGTCGCCGGTGAGCAGCTGGACGATCTGGGCCGTCACCGTGGTGACGCTGTCGAACGGGTTGGCGGTGAGGTTGGCGGCGAGCCCGGCGGCCATCACCACGATCATCGTCTCGCCGATCGCCCGGCTGACCGCGAGCAGCACTCCGCCGACCACTCCGGGGAGGGCTGCGGGCAAGACCACCTTGCGGATGGTCTCCGACTTTGTCGCGCCCATTGCCAGGCTGCCGTCGCGCATCGCCTGAGGCACGGCGGCGATCGAATCGTCGGACATCGAGCTGACGAAGGGGATGATCATGATGCCCATGACCACGCCGGCGGCGAGCGCGCTTTCGCTGCTGGCGTTGCTCACTCCGATCGTCAGGCCGAAGTCGCGCACCGCTGGAGCGACGGTCAGGGCGGCGAAATAGCCGTAGACCACGGTCGGGATTCCGGCGAGGATCTCAAGCAGGGGCTTCATCCACGCGCGGACCGTCGGATGAGCATATTGGGTCAAATAGATGGCGCTCATCAGCCCCAGCGGGATGGCGACGATCATGGCGATGATCGCGCCAATGAAGATCGTTCCCCACAGCAACGGAATCCAGCCGAATGCGCCCGAAGAGCCGACCTGGTCGGCGCGGATCGCGATCTGCGGGCTCCACTGGGTGCCGAACAGGAATTCGGCCGGCGGCACGAGCCGGAAGAAGCGCAGGCTTTCGAACATCAGCGAAAGCACGATTCCAAGCGTCGTCAGGATGGCGATCAATGATGCCGCGAACAGCAGGGCCATGATCCAGCGCTCGACGCCGGTTCGGGCGCGGAATCGGACCCCGACCCGGCGCAGCGCCAGCAACGCGGCGCCGATCGCCAGAACGAGCGCGACCAGCCCGCCGATCGTCGCCATCCGGCCTTCGGCCTCAGCGTAACGTGGAGCCAAAGCCGAGGATTCGGGATTGAAGCCGGCCTCGCGCTGGCCGCGGGCAATCTCGCGCGCTTCGCTCAGGATCGCGTTGCGCTGGAGGTCGAAGTCCGGAAGAGCCTGGCCTTCGGGGCTTGAGAGCACGGCCTGTTCGACCAGCCCGGTCTGAACCGGGGCCCAGGCGGCGAGCAAGAGCAGTGCCGGGACCGCCGCCCAAAGAGCGACGTAGAAGCCGTGATAGGCGGGCAAAGAGTGAAGCCGCCCCGTGCCCGATGATCGAATGGCTGCTGCCCGCGAATAGCCGAACCAGCCGGCTATTGCGGCGACGGCAAGGACGGCGGCGAGCGCAAGGGTCAGACTCATTGCGCTCTCCGCCCCACGCCTAGTTCAGCGCCGAACGATCGAGCGGCCGAAGCGCGGTCGCCTGTTCCAGCGCCGCCGCGGCATCCTGCTCGCCATGCGGTACGAGGCCGCGACGCTGCAGGATTCCGCCCGGGCCCCACAGCCGCGAGAACGTGGCGATGAACTCGCGGATCGCCGGCTTGGCCTGGATATGCTCGCCCTTGGCGTAAACGTAGAGCCTTCGAGCGCCGGGGTAGCTGAGGTTGCTGATGGTCTCGACCGTCGGGACGACCCCGCCGATCGTCACCGGCCTTACCCGGTCCTGATTGGCTTCGAGGAAACTGAAGCCGAGAACGCCGAGGGCGTTAGGATCGCCCGACACTTTCTGGACGAGGAGATTGTCGTTCTCGCCGGCCTCGACGAACGCGCCGTCCTCCCGAATCCTGGTGCAGACGTCCTTGTGGCGGTTCGAGTCCTGCTCCTTGAGCGCCCGCATCCGCGGGTCCTCGTCACAGCCCTTTTCCATGATCAGCTCGTTGAGGCTGTCCCTCGTGCCCGAGGTCGGCGGCGGGCCGAGCACCCGGATCCGGACCGCCGGCAGCGCCGGATTGACGTCGCGCCAGGTCTGGGCGCGATTGGGCCCTTCGCCATAGGGGTCGGCGGCGAGCGCTCGATAAACGTCGGTCCGGGTGAGGTTGAGGTCCAGGCCGTTGCGGGCGGAGATCAGCGTCAGGCCGTCGATCCCGATCGGCAGCTCGATCACCTGGTTGACGCCGGCCTGGATGCAGCTGTCAAATTCGGTCGCCTTCATCCGGCGGGAGGCGTTGACGAGATCGGGATGCTGGCTGCCGATGCCCGAACAAAACAGCTTGATTCCCGCGCCGGTGCCGGTCGATTCGACGATGACGCTGGTGCCGGGATTGGCGCGCTGGAATTCCTCGGCGACCGCGGTCGTGAACGGATAGACGGTCGACGATCCGACCACCTTGATCTGGGCCGCCGAGCTGGACCCGCCCCCGCCGCCGCAAGAGGCGAGCGCCGCCGCGATCGGCAGCGCGAACATCATCTTCTTCATGGCTACTCCCTCGTCGGGGCTTCATCGCCCCCCGAGCCGACCCCCTAACGCCGAGTCCGGGATGGCCCTGTGACAGGAGCGTTACACTTTTATGACAAGGTCCCGGATTGGTCGGTGGATGGCAGCCGCACCAGCACCGTCGTGCCCCTCCCCGGAGCGCTTCGGAAATCGAGCGTGCCGCGGTGACGTTCGACGATATGCTTGACGATCGCCAGTCCAAGCCCGGTGCCGCCCGAATCGCGGCTGCGCGCCTCGTCGACCCGGTAAAAGCGCTCGGTCAGCCGCGGCAGGTGCTGCCGGGCGATGCCTTCGCCATCGTCCTCGACCGTCAACAGCAATCCAGCGCCCTCGGGGCGGACGCCCAGCCGAACGGTGCATTGCGGCCCACCGCAGCCGTAGCGGATGGCGTTGGCGATCAGATTGTCGAGCAGCTGCAGGATCTGGCCCTGATCGCCGCGAACCAGAGGCAGCGATTCCGCGATATCGACCTCCAGCCGGGCGCCGCGCTCGTCAGCGAGGCCCTGCGCCTGGCCGGCCGCCAGGCGAACGATTTCGCCAAGCGCGACCAGGTCCCTGGGAGCGACGAAGCGGTCCGCCTCGATTCGCGAAAGGCTCATCAGATCCTCGACGATTCGAAGCATCCTGCGGGCCTCGGAGCGAATGATCGCGCCGAAGCGGGCGTGGACCTCGGGTTCCAGCTCGCCGTCCTCGGCCAGCGTTTCGGCATAGCCCAGGATGGTGGTCAGAGGCGTTCGAAGCTCGTGGCTGGCGTTGGCGACGAAATCGACCCGCATTCGCTCGGCCGATCGCGCCGCCGAACGGTCGACCAGCCTGACCAGAAGCTGGCCGCCGCCGAGCGGCCGGACATGGATCGTCCAAGGGCGGTCGGGGGCGCCGATTCCGCTGATGTCGCGGTCGGCGGCAATCCCGGCGAGGATCTGCTCGAGCGCTTCCGGATGGCGGATGACCAGGCGCACGTCGCGGCCCTCGATGCCGCGGCCGAGCAGCTCGGTCGCCGCTTCGTTGGCGATCGCCACTCGCTCCCGGCCGACCAGCATTGCCGGTTCGTCGAGCGCCTCGATCAGCGAGCGCAAGGGTGCGGGGGCTGCCATTGGCTCCCCCTAGCGCAGGCCGGCGGCGCCCGGCTAGGCCGGTGCGGCGATCGCCTGCTCGCGAAGGCGGCGCTGATGCGCCCGCCAGGTGCCGACGATCAGGATGATCAGGATCGGATAGCTCCAGAATCGCAGCGCGATCCCATAGGCTTGGGGGATGAGGTCGGGCTGAACCGCCTTCAGGAAGTGGGCAATGCTCGTCGTCAGCTGGAGTCCAGCGACCCACAAGGGCCAAAATCGATCCGAATAAAGAGCGATCGTAACGAACGCAGAAAGGACGAATAGGTCGACCATCAGGACGCTGCCTTCAAAGTCGACGTAGCGCTCGGCGAGCGGGGTATCGACGCTAATCGTCGCAACCGTGCCGGCGAGGCAGACCAGAGCAACCAGCCGTTCATAGCGGCCGCCGCGGTAGAAAGCGTAGCCGCAGGTGAAGATCAGCAGGGTCCAGTAGAGAATCGGGCTCATCGGGTAGGGAGGACCGGACCACCGCGGGGTGGTCCGGTCAATCCATCAGGCGACGATTCGCAGATCGCCATGGGCAATCTTCGGGCATTCATTGCCGTCGCCGAAGGCAACCGTGCGAAGGCCCGGGACCTGATCCTTGGCGTCGAGCAACGCGCTGTGGCAGGCGGCCATGGCTCCGCGCGCGCCGACCAAGGCGTGGACCGCGTCGGCCAGCTGGGCGAGCGCCTCGTGGCCGGTTTGAACGCCGACCCGGGTGACCGACCGGGCGCGGATCATCCGCCCCTGCAGCTCGGCGATTTCGGCCAGCGCGGAGTCGATCGATTCCTCGACCGCGTTGACCTGGGTGGCGACTTCGAAGGCGGCATTTTCGATCATCTGTTTGCGCATGACTGCTCCTTCTCCGGCGGCTTTGCCGCACGGAGTGATCTGTCCGGGTCGATGAAGTGATGGCCGGCTAGCTATTCAGAAGTCTGGCGAGGCTTTCGAGTCCGGCGAGGTACATGCCCGCCGAAAATGCTGCACCCGTCGCAATCACCACGATCCAGAGCAGCCTCAGGCCGACACTCATCTCATTCCGGGGGTGGCTCCTCGTTGCGAACGGCAAAGGCAGGGAAGACCAGTGATACTCAGGCCTCTGCTCGGTTTTGAAACCCGAGTGGCTGGCCCCCCCTGCGCGATCAGCGTGCCGAATCTGATGACTGACCGCGTTCCCTGGGTGACCCGGGCCGATCCTCGGTTCAACGTGCGGCGGTTGATGTATCAATCGCTGATATGGGCCATTGTACTGGGCGACGAGGCGGGCCGCCTGGGTTCGACGCTCGACGCCAAGGGTCGAAAGCGCCTGCCGGACGCGCTGGTCGACGGTATGCGGGGAAATGCCGAGCTCGACGGCGATCTCTTTCGACGACAAATGCTGGTCGACGAGCCGCAGGCAATCGAGCTGGCCAGCCGTCAGGCGAGCAACGCGGTCGGCCATCTCGCGGTCGATTTCCTCGATGTCGTCCGAGCCCGGCACGCTGTTGCCCCTCACTGTGCTCCCAGTCCCCACCATGGACGGCCAATTGGTCCGAGTCAGCAGCTAACTTACGTCAAACAGGCAGATTCGGCCAAATCCGTAGGGTTATGGCAGGATTAGCACACATTCGTAGCGCTTGGCGTTTACCCTGTTGACGAGAGTTTCGGACGTTCGGCGCGCTTTGCGCAACATGGTGGAGAGGGCTGGATTCGAACCAGCGTACGCTTGCGCGGGCAGATTTACAGTCTGCTGCCTTTAACCACTCGGCCACCTCTCCAGACTGCGGATGCGCCAAATGGCGATGCGGCAGTTCGGTGTCAACTTAGGGCGGCGGGCTAGCCATCACTTGCTGCGGTCGGCGTGTCGCCGGGCCAGCCACTGGCGCTCGGGCGCTCCAGAACTCAACATGCCCCCGGCATGTCGGTCGCCCCTCGCTGGCGCTCGGGCGCTCCAAAACTCACATGCCCCCGGCATGTTGGTTTTGGAGCGGGTGAAGGGAATCGAACCCTCGTCGTAAGCTTGGAAGGCTTCTGCTCTACCATTGAGCTACACCCGCGCCGGCGGATTGACCAAATGGGCCGCGCCGGCGCGATCGTCAACCACTCGCTTACGGAACGAGTCCCGCCCTCCGGCGATTGAATCGCGCCCGGAAGCTCAAGGAGACGGCGCGATGGCCGCGAGACCCATTTGGCGTGGACAGATCAGGCTTGCGCTGGTGTCGATCCCGGTCGAGCTTTATCCTGCGACCAAGAGCGGCAAGTCGATTTCCTTCCACCAGGTCCACGAGCCGTCGGGCAAGCGCATCCGCTACGAAAAGGTCGTGCCCGGAATCGGCCCCGTCGACCGCGACGAGATCATGAAGGGTTATGAGGTCACCAAGGGCGAATATGTCCTGCTCGACCCCGAAGAGATCGAGAGCGTGAAACTGGAAAGCCGCAAGACTCTCGACCTCGTCCAGTTCGTCGACCTGCACGACATCGACGCCATGTATTTCGACAAGCCTTATTACGTCGTCCCCGCCGACGACCTAGCCGAGGAGGCTTTCGTCGTGCTCCGCGACGCGCTCCGCCAGGCGAGGAAGGTCGG
>DATLGC010000089.1:0-6188 GCA_035540655.1 Sphingomicrobium sp.
GTCAGCATGGACCGGATCGCCGAGCGCGCCGGGGTCACCAAGAAGACCCTCTATTACCATTTCCGCTCCAAGGACGATTTGATGGGCGCCTATCTCGACTCCCGGCACGGCCGGGTGATGGAGCGCTATCACAATTGGGCCGGGACCAGTGGCACTGCCGCCGAGCGAGTCGAACGGATGTTCCGCTGTCTGGTGGAATCGACTCGCGAGCGCTCCTGGCGCGGCTGCGCCTTTGTCCGCGCCGCCTGCGAGCTCGCCGATCGCCCCGGCCACCCGGCGGCGCTGGCGGCTCGGCGGCACAAGACGGCGTTCGAGCAATGGCTTCGCGACCTGCTCGAAGGCGAAGGCCGGGCGAACGCCGCCCATCTCGCGCGCTCGCTGATGGTGCTTCTCGACGGCGCCATCGTCCAGGCGCTGATTCACCGGGATTCGGCCTATGCCGAAGCGGCCGCGAGCATGGCGCGTGCCCTGCTCGAGCGCGCGTCGATCCAGGCCGACGCCGCCTAGCCGCGTCCGCGATTGCAGCGGGCGAGATCCTCGTCCGAAAGGGCTCCCGACGGGGTGGAGAAGCTCGTGACCTTGCCGGCATAGCGGGCGATCGCGCGGCACGCCCGCAGCTTGAGATACGGCTTGTCGATGACCTGGCCGAAGCATTCATTGCCTTCGCACCGCCAGGCCTGTTGGTCGACGATCACTATTGGCTGAGGCCGGTGGCTCCACACGACTTTCGCCACGGCCGAATCGCCGGACAGACCTGCCGCTGCCGCGACTGCTGCAAATAACCACAACGTCATGCTTCGCCTCCGGCCATTTGATCGGCCGGATTTTCGCCAAGGCGGCAGCCCGCCTCAATTCACTGCGGAGGTTAGCCGATGGGCAAGGCCGTTACACCGGCCAGTGTTCTTTTCGTCGCGATCGTTCCGTCTCGTAGAGGGCGAGGCTCACCATGTTCCTTCCGCGATTGCGCGCTGACGCGCCATTTCACGGTCGCTGGTGGATTGCGGTCCTGCCCAGCCATGTTCGATATTTCCGGCGGGCTCGTAGGTGGCGGTGACTGCGCCCGACCGGGTGACCTGATGGTCGACCATCCGCAGTCCCTTGGCCGGAGTGCCCTCGCCGAACAGCCTTTTTCCTTGTCCCAGCACGACGGGGAAGGTCATCAGCGTCAGCCGGTCGAGCATGCCTTCGCTGATCAGCGCCGGATAAAGCGTGCTGCTGCCCTGAATCAGCAGGTCTGGGCCATCGCCTTCGCGAACCGCTCGAAGCTCATCCAGCCCGCCCAGCCGGTGGCTATTGCTCCAGCGCAGGTCGGGCGAGCCGCGGGTGAGGACATATTTGTCGGCGTGGGTGAAAGCCTCGCCAAGTGCGATTGCGGCGGCTTCGCCGTCGTCCTTGCCGGTGCGGTCGAAAACCTCGCCGATGCCGGTCGCTTCGCCGCCGACATAAGGCCAGTAGGCCGCGAAGATGTCGTACGTCCGCCGGCCCAGCAGCAGGCTGTAATCGGCGCCGAAAAATGCATCGATCGCGGCACCGATATCCTCGTCGAAATATTGCGGCAGCCAGCCGCCATGCTCGAACCCGCCGGTCGGATCCTCGCTGGGCCCGCCCGGCGCCTGAATCACGCCGTCAAGCGACAGGAAGACGCTCCCGCGGATCTTACGCATCCGCGGTCTCGCCGCGCACCGCGGCCTCGATCGTCGCGATGTCGATCTTCCGCATCGTCATCATTGCTGCGAACGCCCGCTGGGCCACGGCCTGGTCCGGATTGGTCGTCGCCTCGATCAGCACGCGCGGAGTGATCTGCCACGACAAGCCCCATTTGTCCTTGCACCAGCCGCAGGCGCTTTCCTCGCCGCCGTTCTTGGTGATGGCGTCCCAGTAGCGGTCGGTCTCCTCCTGGCTGTCGGTCAGGACCATGAAGCTGACCGCTTCGTTGGCCTTGAAGTTCGGCCCGCCGTTGAGGCCGATGAACGGCCGGTCGAGGACGGTGAACTCGACCGTCAGCTCCTCGCCTTTCTCGCCGCCGGGGAAGTCGCCGGGCGCGCGGTTCACGGCTTTGACTTCGCTTTCCGGAAAGACCGACGCGTAAAATTCCGCCGCCTTGCGTGCCTCGCCTTTGTCGAACCACAGGCAGGTCACCAGTTTGTCGGGCATCGTCACTTCTCCAGCGTGTTCAGGATCGGCTTGAAGCCGCCCCAGAACATGCGCTTGCCGTCGAACGGCATCTCGCCATTCGGCTGCATTTCGGGGTCGGCCATGATCTTCTCCCAGGCCGAGTCGCGGGTCGCCTTGTCGGGCCAGACGATGAAGGAAAAGACGACATTCTCGCCGTCCTCGGCCTTGACCGCGCGGAAGAAGTCCGTGGTGTGGCCATGCTCGAGCCCGTCGCCAAGCGCCTCGACAGTGCCGATCGCGCCAAGCTTGCTGGCCTTTGCGGCAAACATTTCCGCCATCTTGCGATAGTCGCCTGCCTTCTCGTCTCTCAGTGGAAGGACGAATCCGTCGATATAGCTCATGCTGCTTCTCCTTCGGGTTGATTGGCCGCGTAGACGGCGAGCTGGTCGGCGAGCGCGCGCTGGAACGCCGGGCGCGCTTCGCCGCGCTTCAGATAGGCCGCGAGGTTGGGGAATTCGGCGACAAGGTCGGTGTGACGAAGGATCCGCAGCACCGTCACCATCAGCAAATCGCCGATCGTGAAGCGCCCCTCGAGCCACTGCTTGTCGCCGAGCCAGTCGGACAGGCGCTTGAGCCTCTGGCGGACAGAATCCTCCGCGCCCGGCCGGCGCAGCCGAGCCCACTCCTCGCCGGGTTGGAAGAGGTCGATGGTGGCGAGGTTCAGCACCGCCGGCTCGACGCTGTTCAGGGCCGCATAGCTCCAGCCGATCGCCCGAAACCGGCCCTGTGGATCGGTCGGCAAAAGCGCCTCGCTCTTCTCGCCGACATATTGGACGATGGCGCCGCTCTCGAACAGCTGCACCTCGTCGTCGCGGAAGCACGGCACTTGGTTGAACGGCTGCTCCTGCAGATATTCCGGCGGCCGCTCGTCGAGAAGTCGGACGCGGTAATCGCGCCCCGCCTCCTCGAGCGCCCAGCGCACCCTCAGGTCGCGCACCAAGCCCTTGGCGAAGTCGGGCACCCGACCGAAGCTGGTGACCTCGATGCCCGCGCTCGGATTGACGGCCATTGCCCTCTCCTCAGTGACGGTCGGCGGTGGCGTCGGCCGCCGCTTCGGCTACGGCCTCGGCGCCGCGCTCGGCGGCGGCCGGGTCCATCCACAGGATTTCCCAGATGTGGCCGTCCGGGTCGGAAACGCTGCGCCCGTACATCACTCCATAATCCTGTCTGGGCCCCGGATCGGCAGCGCCGCCGGTCGACACGGCGCGCTCAACGGCCGAATCGACGCTTTCGCGGCTCTCGGCGGACAGGCAGAGCAGCACTTCGCTGCCCGCATTGGCGTCGGCGATCGGCCTCGGCGTGAACTGGCGGAACTTGTCGTGGGTCAGGATCATCACGTGGATGGTGTCGGAAAAGGTCATGCAGGCCGCCGTCTCGTCGGTGAATTTCGGCTCGTTCACCGCCCTCAGCGCCTCGAGAAAGCGACGCGATCGCTGCAGGTCGGCGACCGGCAGGTTGACGAATATCATCCGCGACGCAGCCAGTGTTTTCTCCCCTTGTTCGCGACTCGATTCGCTTGCTTTTTGCCCTTGTAAGTTATAAATTGCAACCATGCAGTTAGGAAAACTAACTAAGTCGCGGGCAGACGAGGATAAACGGCGCTACGACGACGCCTGCGCGGCGGCGCATGGCATGGACTTGATCGGCGATCGCTGGGCGATGCCGGTGATCCGCGAGCTTCTGCTCGGCCCGCGCCGCTTCGGCGACTTGAAGGCGAGCCTGCGCGGCATCAGCGCCAACGTCCTCACCCAGCGGCTGACGGGGCTCGAGGAGGCCGGCATCCTCGTCCGCCGAAAGCTGCCGCCGCCGGCCTCGGTCCAGGTCTACGAGCTCACGCCCTGGGGCTACGAGGCGGCGCCGATCTTCCAGGCGATCGGCCGCTGGGCGGTCCGCAGCCCGCGCCACGACCCGACTCGCCCGTTCAGCCCGGTGTCGCTGATGCTGTCGCTGCGCACCATGTTCAGCGCCGAGGCCGCCGGCGATTTCACCGCCCGCATCCAGCTTCGCCTCGACGGCGAGCCCTTCTTCTGGATTCGCGAGGCGGGGGCCGTCCGCATCGGCCGCGGCGAGGTGGATTTGCCTGATTTCACCCTGTCCGGCTCGCCCGGCGACATCGCCGCAATCGTCTATGGCGGGGCGCCCCTTGAAATCGCGCGCTCGGAGGGAGATTTGACCAGGGCGCGGCATTTCGTGACGCTCTTCCCGCTTCCGCCCAAGGCGCCGCTCGATTGAAACTGCGTTCGCGCTGGAGGCGAAAACCAGCATCCTGTGGGGACGATGCGTTTTCGGCCACTGTCGAAGCGCGGTTCTCGGGCCTTGACCTTGAACTGGAGGCCTTCGACAGGCTCAGGCCGAACGGTTACAGAGAAAAGCGATGACCGAACGTTCCAACGTCAAGCCCGAAAGCCGCGGCGAAACCGTGCTCGCCTCTCCCGACGCGATGGTGAAGGTGCGCGATGCCTTCGGGGTCGACAGCGACATGGAGGTTCCGGCCTTCTCCGAGGCCGACGAGCGAGTCCCCGACCTCGACCCCACCTACGTCTTCGATCCGGACACGACCCTCGCCATTTGCGCCGGCTTCGCCAAGAACCGGCGGGTGATGGTCCAGGGCTATCACGGCACCGGCAAGTCGACCCACATCGAACAGGTCGCCGCGCGGCTCAACTGGCCGATGATCCGGATCAACCTCGACGCCCATATCAGCCGGATCGACCTCGTCGGCCGCGACGCCATCGTCCTTCGCGACGGCCAGCAGGTGACCGAATTCCGCGAAGGCCTCCTGCCCTGGGCGCTCCAGCATCCGGTCGCTTTGGTGTTCGACGAATATGACGCCGGCCGGCCCGACGTGATGTTCGTCATCCAGCGGGTGCTGGAAGCCGAGGGCAAGCTGACCCTGCTCGACCAGAACAGGGTGATCCGGGCCAACCCCTGGTTCCGCCTGTTCGCCACCACCAACACCATCGGCCTTGGCGACACCACCGGCCTCTACCACGGCACCCAGGCGATCAATCAGGGACAGATGGACCGCTGGAATATCGTCACTACGCTCAATTATCTGCCGGCCGCGGTCGAGGCGCAGATCGTGCTGGCCAAGTCAGGCGAATATGACAGCCCCGACGGCAAGGCGACGGTCGAGAAGATGATCAAGGTCGCCGAACTTTCACGCCAGGGCTTCATCAACGGCGACATCTCGACCGTGATGAGCCCGCGAACCGTGATCAGCTGGGCTCAGAACGCGCACATCTTCGACGACGTCGGCTATGGCTTCCGGGTCTCGTTCCTCAACAAGTGCGACGAGGCCGAGCGCGCGCTGATCGCCGAATATTATCAGCGGGTGTTCGGCTCCGACCTGCCCGAAAGCGTGGTCGGGAAGGCGTCGTGACCATCCTCCCCGAGCTTGCTCGGGGAGGGGGACCATCCGCCGGAGAGCGGATGGTGGAGGGGCCATTTGAGCGGGCGAAACTTGCCTGAACCGATCGACCTGTTCCGCCGCGCGCTGGCCGGTGCCGCCCGGGCGATCGCCCGCGATCCCGAGGTCGAAGTCGCCTTCGCCTCCGAAGCCGCCGCCGCCTCGGGCAAGACCGCGCGCGTGCCCTCGCCGGGCCCGGCGCTCGAGCGGCGGCTGGTCGCCGAGGCGCGCGGCGCCGCCGACGCGCTGGCGCTTCGCCTCCGCCACCACGACTCCGCGCTCCATTCCGCCCACGCTCCAGGCGAGGCGGAGGCCCGCGCCGTGTTCGACGCGCTCGAAGCTGCGCGGGTCGAGGCGCTCGGCGCCCGCGCCATGGGCGGCGTGCGCGCCAACCTTCGACAGTTGGCCGAGGCGCGGGTCCGCGCCGACGCCATCACCCGCGCCCGAAGCGCCGCGGAAGTGCCGCTGGCGACCGCGGTCGGACTGATCGCCCGCGAGCGGCTGACCGGCGAGGCGCCGCCCAGGGCCGCGCTTGCCGGCCTCCGCCTGGTCGCGCCGTGGATCGAGGACAAGGCCGGGGCCGAGCTCGACGCTCTCGCCATGA
>DATLGC010000090.1:0-7705 GCA_035540655.1 Sphingomicrobium sp.
CGGAAGGCAAGCTCGGCGGTCAGGCGCAGGTCGAGGGCGTCGGCGGCACCTGGAAGGACCTTACCGACAATGTGAACGCCATGGCCGCGAACCTCACCGGCCAGGTGCGCAACATCGCCGAAGTGACCACCGCGGTGGCCAAGGGCGACCTTTCCAAGAAGATCACGGTCGACGTTAAGGGCGAGATCCTCGAGCTGAAGAACACGATCAACACCATGGTCGACCAGCTCAACGGCTTCGCTTCGGAAGTGACCCGAGTGGCGCGCGAGGTCGGCACCGAGGGCAAGCTTGGCGGACAGGCGCAAGTGCCCGGAGTCGGCGGCACGTGGAAGGACCTCACCGACAATGTGAACGCGATGGCGGCCAACCTCACGGGACAGGTCCGCAACATCGCCGAGGTGACCACCGCGGTGGCGCTCGGCGATCTGTCGAAGAAGATCACGGTCGACGTGAAGGGCGAGATCCTCGAGCTCAAGAACACGATCAACACGATGGTCGACCAGCTCAATTCCTTCGCGTCCGAAGTGACCCGCGTTGCCCGCGAAGTGGGAACCGAGGGCAAGCTCGGCGGCCAGGCGCAGGTGCGCGGGGTCGCCGGCACCTGGGCCGACCTTACCGACAACGTCAATCTGATGGCCGACAACCTCACCGGCCAGGTGCGCAACATCGCCGACGTGACGACCGCCGTCGCCAAGGGCGATTTGTCCAAGAAGATCACGGTCGACGTGAAGGGCGAGATCCTTCAGCTCAAGGACACCATCAACACGATGGTCGACCAGCTCAACGCCTTCGCCTCCGAAGTCACTCGAGTCGCCCGCGAGGTCGGCACCGAAGGCAAGCTCGGCGGCCAGGCGCAGGTGCCCGGAGTCGGCGGCACGTGGAAGGACCTTACCGACAACGTCAACCTGATGGCGACCAACCTGACCAATCAGGTCCGCGGAATCGCCGAAGTGGTCACCGCGGTCGCCCAGGGCAATCTCAAGCGCAAGCTCACCGTCGACGCCAAGGGCGAGATCGCGGCGCTGGCGGAAACCATCAACTTCATGATCGAGACTCTGTCGACCTTCGGCGACCAGGTGACGAACATGGCGCGCGAAGTCGGAATCGAGGGCAAGCTCGGCGGCCAGGCGCGCGTTCCGGGCGCAGCCGGCCTGTGGCGCGACCTTACCGACAACGTCAACCAGCTCGCCGCCAACCTGACCAACCAGGTGCGGTCGATCGCCGAGGTGGCGACCGCGGTGACCAAGGGCGACCTCACCCGGTCGATCGCCGTCGAGGCGTCGGGCGAAATGGCGGCGCTCAAGGACACGATCAACGAGATGATCCGCAACCTCAAGGAGCAGACGCTCAAGAATGCGGAGCAGGACTGGCTCAAGACCAACCTCGCCCGCTTCTCCCGGATGCTCCAGGGCGAGCGCGACCTTGCGACCGTGTCGAACCTGATCATGTCCGAGCTCGCGCCTCTGGTGAACGCCCAATATGGCGTCTTTTACGTGACCAAGCGCGAGGAAGAGGACACGACCCTTGAGTTGGTCGCCAGCTACGGCGCGGAGAGCGCCGAGGAGATGAAGAAGGAGTTCAAGCTTCGCGAAGGTCTCGTCGGCCAGGCGGCGGCCGACAAGCGGCCGATCCTGCTCAAGGACGTTCCACCCGATTTCATCCGCATCGGATCGGGCCTGGGCAGCGCCAACCCGGCCAACGTCAACATCCTGCCGGCCCTGTTCGAGGACGAAGTGACCGCGGTCATCGAGCTTGCGTCCTTCAACGAGTTCAACGAGACCCACCAAAGCTTCCTCGACCAGCTGATGGAATCGATCGGAATCGTGCTCAACACGATTGCAGCGACCATGCGCACCGAGGGCCTGCTGAAGCAGTCACAGCTGCTTACCCAGGAGTTGCAGGCGCGCCAGACCGAGCTCACCACCAAGCAGGAAGAGCTTCACGCGACCAACGAGGAGCTTCAGGAAAAGGCGCAGCTGCTCGAAAACGAGAAACGCCAGGTCGAGGCCAAGAATCTCGAAATCGAAATGGCTCGGCGGGCTCTCGAGGACAAGGCCGAGCAGCTGGCGCTGACCTCGAAATACAAATCGGAGTTCCTCGCCAACATGTCGCACGAGTTGAGGACGCCGCTCAACTCGCTGCTCATCCTGTCGAAGCTGCTGTCGGAAAACCCGGACGGCAACCTCAACGACAAGCAGGTCGAGTTCGCCCGGACCATCCACTCCGCCGGCTCCGACCTGCTCAGCCTGATCAACGACATTCTCGACCTTTCGAAGATCGAATCGGGCACCGTTACCATCGAGGTCGGCGAGATGCCGCTGAGCGGCCTCAGGCAGCATATGGAGCGGACCTTCCGCCAGATCGCGTCCGACAAGGGGCTCGACTTCAAGGTCGAATTCGACCGCGAGTTGCCAACGACCATCCGGACGGACGAAAAGCGCCTTCAGCAAATCGTCCTCAACCTTCTGTCCAACGCCTTCAAGTTCACTGCTCGCGGAAGCGTCACCCTCGCGGTCCGCTGCGCCGAGGGCGGCTGGAGCGCCAATCACCCGGTGCTCCGGAATGCCGACAAGGCGATTGAAATCGCCGTCACCGACACCGGCATCGGCATTCCCGAGGAGAAGCAGAAGCTGATCTTCGAAGCGTTCCAGCAGGCCGACGGGACGACCAGCCGGAAATATGGCGGGACGGGCCTGGGACTGTCGATCAGCCGCGAGATCGCCCGGCTGCTTGGCGGCGAGCTCCAGGTCCGCTCGACCCCGGGCAAGGGCTCGACCTTCACAATGTTCGTGCCGCTCGAGACCGAGGCCGTCACGTCGACATCGCCGGGCACCAACGCTCGTTACGACAATAGTGGCGCCGTCGTGCCCTCGATCCTCCCGACCTACGAGGTGCCGGACGACCGCGACAATCTCGGCCAGGGACCGTTCGTCTTGATCGTCGAGGACGATCCGACATTCGCCGGCATCCTGGTCGACGTCGCCCACGAAGGCGGGCTCAAGGCGGTCGTCTCGACGGCCGGCGCCGGGACTCTGGCAATGGCGCGCAAGCTCCAGCCCAACGCAATCACGCTCGACCTTGGGCTGGCCGACATCGACGGGATGGTCCTGCTCGACCTGATCAAGCACGACCCGCAGACGGCGCATATCCCGATCCACGTCATCACCGGCGCCGATCAGGAAGAGGCCGTGGTCGGACTTGGGGCCGAAGGCGTGATTCGCAAGCCGGCCGAACGCTCGGCGCTCGAGGCCCTGTTCCGCGACCTCAAGGCGCAGGCGCAGAAGAGCCGGCGCCGGCCAAAGGCGAGCGTCGCCGGCGATCAGGACAAGGCGGGTCGTGGCAAGGTGGCCGAGCTTTCCGGATCGAAGATGCTGATCGTCGATGACGACATCCGCAACATCTTCTCGCTGACCAGCGTGCTCGAAAGCTACGGAGTCGAGGTTGTCCACGCCGAGCGCGGACAGGATGGAATCCTGCTGCTCGAGCAGACTCCCGGAATCGACGCCGCCCTGATCGACATCATGATGCCCGACATGGACGGTTACGAGACCATCCGGCAGATTCGAAGCCGGCCGCAGCTGGCGCACCTCCCGCTCATCGCGGTTACCGCCAAGGCGATGAAGGGGGACCGCCAGAAATGCCTCGACGCCGGCGCGTCCGATTATATCGCCAAGCCGGTCGACCTCGAACTGCTCCTGGCGCTGCTGCGGGTATGGATCGCCCGGCGTCATGCCCCGGAAGCCGAACTTCCGAGGATAGAGGCTGCGGAATAAGGTGAAGGCGGGACAAGTGAACGACCCTTCCACCCTGGTCTCCAGGCAGCAGGCGCCCGACCTGCTCGAGAAGGAAACAACGGAGCCAGCCCGGGTGCTCGTCGTCGACGATGACGAGCGCAACCTGCTGGCGATCCAGACGGTCCTCGAGGATATCGGCGAGGTCGTTCTCGCACGATCGGGCGAGGAAGCGCTTCGCCACCTGCTCAAGGCGGAATTCGCGGTCATCCTGCTCGACGTCTTCATGCCCGGCATCGATGGCTACGAGACCGCTCGCCTTGTCCGCCAGCGCGAGCAGAGCAAGGGGATTCCGATCGTCTTCCTGTCGGCCGTCAACAAGGAGATGGAGCATCTTCTGCGCGGCTATTCGATGGGCGCGGTCGACTATGTGTTCAAACCCGTCGATCCGCTGGTGCTCAGGTCGAAAGTCTCGGTGTTCGTCGACCTGTTCGACAAGAGCAAGGAAATCGAACGCAAGGCCCGCCACGAGCAGGCGCTTCTCGACGCCAATTTGCAGGCCAATGCCGAGCTTCTTCGCACCGAACAGGAATTGCGGCGGGCCGAGCGCCAGCTCGTCCAGGCCCAGAAGATGGATGCGATCGGCAAGCTCACCGGCGGGATCGCGCATGACTTCAACAATCTGCTCGGAGCGGTGATCGGCGGGCTGGGGCTGATCGAAAGGCGGGGCGCGCTGACCGAGGAGCAACGCAGGGTTCTGGAGATGACCCGCCGAGCCGCCGAGCAGGGAGCCGAGCTCGTCCGGCGCCTCCTCGCCTTTGCCCGCCGCCAGAAGCTCGAGCCGGCCAGCGTCGACATCGACGCCTTGTCGGCGGCGACCTCCGATCTGCTCGCCCACACGCTCGGCGGAATGGTCGAAATCGAGTGGCGCAAGAGCAAGGATGTCTGGTGCGCCTTCGCCGACCAGGCGCAGCTCGAGCTCGCCTTGCTCAACCTGATCATCAACGCCCGCGATGCCATGACCGGCGCCGGCACGGTCGTCGTCTCGGTGAAGAATTGCTCCCTTGCGGATGAGGAGGTTCCCGGGCTTGGCGAGGGCGATTATGTCCGGATCGCTGTAACCGACAATGGCGGGGGGATTCCGGCCGATCTCATCGACAAGGTGATGGAGCCGTTCTTCACCACCAAGGAAGCCGGAAAGGGGACCGGCCTCGGGCTCAGCATGGTCTATGGCTTCGCCAAGCAGTCCGACGGCGCATTCCGGCTCAAGAGCAAGGTCGGGCGAGGCACGACCGCCGAGCTCTGGCTGCCCCGGGCTCCGGAAGGCTCCATGTCGCAGGAGCGACGCAAGCCGGCAAAAGCGGCGGAAGCGTTCGACCGGCCCCTTCGAATCCTGCTGGTCGACGACCACGAGGAGCTGCGAACGACGACGGCGGCGATGCTCGCCGACCTTGGCCATATCGTCGAGGACGTGCCGAGCGGAGCGGCGGCGCTTGAATCATTGCGCGACGATTCCGTCGCCTGCGACCTGCTGATCAGCGACTATGCGATGCCGAAGCTGTCGGGCACCGAACTGATCCGCGAAGCGCGGCAAAGCCGCAGCGGGCTGCCGGCGCTGATCATCACCGGCTATGCCGACGCTGATGCGCTGGGCGACAGCGCCGACGGGCTGGCGGTATTGTTCAAGCCGTTCACCCATTCGGAGCTGAGCGCCGCGGTCGGGGCGGCCGTGCTGAACGGGTCGAGCAGTCAAGCAGCCGATTAGCGGCGGGTGCTTCACTCCCGGCTTGCTGTTCCCGGCTCCCGCCGTTCAGAGCCGGGCTGCTCCTCGCTGAGCCTGCCAAGGGTGCCTTGCCGGCGCGCCCGGCGGCCGTAGACCAGCTCGAAAAAAGGTGATGCCATCAGGGTCGTCACCACCGCCATCAGCACCATGATCGAAAAGAGCGCCGGGCCGATGATTCCATGCTGCAGACCGATGTTGATGATGATCAGCTCCATCAGGCCGCGGGCATTCATCAGAGCTCCAATGCCGAGGCTCGTGCGATTGTCCTGGCCGGTCAGCCTGGCGGCGGCCCAGCAGGCGCCGGCCTTAGCGGCGATGGACGCGACCAGGATGACGGCGGTGATCGCGGCATAAGATGCGCTGGTGACCATCGTCAGCTGCGTGTTGAGCCCGGAATAAGTGAAGAACATCGGCAGCAGCAGCACGACGGTGAACGGCTCGAGCTGCTTGCGGATTTCGCGAGCGAACATCCCTCGCGGCATGGCCGTGCCGAGGATGAAGCCGCCGAACACCGCGTGGATGCCGACCGCGTCCATGGCGAAGGCCGAGCCCATGAACAGCATCAAGGTGACCGCCAGGATCGGCGGGGTGATCGCGCCTTCGCGCTCCGCCCAGCGGCCGAGCGGGGCGAGCAGGCGCGGCCCAAGCAGGATCATGACAGCGGCGAACGCGCCCGCTCCAAGCACCGCCTTGGCCGCGATCGAAGGCTCCCCGGCGAGAGTCGCCAGAACGATCGCCAGAACCGCCCAGGCGGCGGCGTCGTCAATCGCGCCCGCGGACAGCGACAAGGTCCCGAGCGGAGAGTTGCTAAGGCCCCGCTCGTGGATGATTCGGGCGAGCATCGGAAAGGCGGTGATCGAGATGCAGGCGCCCATGAACATGGTCGCCTGGGCGGCCGTTACATTGGGCCCGAACAGGCCGGGCGTGCCCATCAGCCATGGCGTGATGAGCACCGCCATCAGGAATGGCGCGGCCATTCCCGAAATCGACACGGCGGCGGCGCTCTTGCTGTTCGCTCGAAAATGGCTGGACTGAAAGCCGAGCCCGACGATGAACATGTAGAGCCCGACTCCCAGCTGCGCGCCGACGAACAGGATGCTTTTCGATTCGGGCGGGAAAAGCGCGCTCTGGAGATCGGGGAGCAGAAGGCCGAGCAGCGACGGCCCGAGGATCACTCCGGCGATCATTTCGCCAACCACCTGCGGTTGGCCAAGCCAGCGCTTCGCCCCCCAACCGACAAGCCGGCAGGCGGCGATGATGATCAGCAGCTGAAGGAAGAAGAGGGCGCTCAGTTCGGCCGCAGTCATTGTCTCCCCCTGCGGCGAATGCGCGCAGCCGCACATTGGCCGGCAACTCCGCCGGCTTCAAGCGGCCAGGCCCGGCGGGTTGCGAGGCAGCAGAAAAGCCTTTGCAGCGGCAGCCGGCGCGAATAGAGCTTGGCCGCAGCGCTCTGCTTAGGGGGGTATGCGTTTGAGCCTGGAGCTTCGCAGCATCCAGAAATCGTTCGGCGAGACGAAGATTCTCGACGACATTTCGCTCAACCTCGAAGCGCGCGAGTTCATCGCCTTTCTCGGCCCGTCGGGCTCAGGCAAGTCGACGCTGCTGCGCATTGTCGCGGGGCTCGAAACCGCCGACTCGGGCGAAGTCTGGCTGGACGGCGAGCGCATCGACCAGCTGCCGCCCGGCGAGCGCGGAGTGGCCATGGTGTTCCAGCATTATGCGCTCTACCCGCACATGAGCGTTCGCGAGAATATGGCGTTCGGCCTCAGGAACGCGAAGGTTCCAAAAGACGAGATCGACCGCCGTATCGAGGACGCCGCCCGGGTTCTCGAGATCGACCATATGCTCGACCGCAAGCCGGCGGCGATGTCGGGCGGGCAGCGCCAGCGAGTCGCGATCGGGCGCGCCATCGTCAAGCATCCCAGGCTGTTCCTGCTCGACGAGCCGCTGTCCAATCTCGACGCCGCGCTTCGGCTCCGAACGCGGGTCGAGCTCGCGCAGCTCAAGCAGAAGGTCGATGCGGCGGTGATCATGGTCACTCATGACCAGGCCGAAGCGATGACATTGGCCGACCGCATCGTCGTCATCGACGACCAGCGGATCCAGCAGGTCGGTCCGCCGATGGAAATCTACAGCCGGCCGGCGAATATCTTCGTCGCGCAGTTCGTCGGCTCGCCGGCCGGCTGTAGAT
>DATLGC010000091.1:0-7199 GCA_035540655.1 Sphingomicrobium sp.
GCCAGGCCGGCGGCGAAGGTCACCGCATGCTGCTCGGCGATTCCGACATCGAAGGTCCGCTCGGGAAAGCGTTCGGCGACCTTGTCGAGCCCGGTGCCCGACGGCATCGCCGCGGTGATCGCCACGACCTTGTCGTCGCGCTCCATCTCGGTGCCGAGCGCCTTGGCGAACACGCCGGTGTAGCTCGGCGCTCCAGCCGCCGCCTTGGCCTGCACCCCGGACACCACGTCGAACTTGACCACGCCATGATATTTGTCGGCCGAACTCTCGGCCGGCGCATAGCCCTTGCCCTTGCGGGTGACGACGTGGACCAGCATCGGTCCTTCCTCGGCGTCGCGGACATTTTCGAGCACTTCGACCAGGGCGCGGACATCGTGGCCGTCGACCGGCCCGACGTAATAAAATCCGAGCTCGTCGAACAAAGTCCCGCCGGCGAGCATTCCGCGGGCATATTCCTCCATGCGCTTGGCGGCGACGTGCAGCGGCTCGGGCATCGCCCGGGCGATCTTCTGGGCGATCCGCCGCGGGGCGAGATATTTGTTAGAGCTGACCAGCCGGGCGAGCGCGTTGCGCATCGAGCCGACCGGCGGCGCGATCGACATGTCGTTGTCGTTGAGGATGACGATAAGCCGGTTGCCGGCGGCGGCGGCATTGTTCATCGCCTCATAGGCCATTCCGGCGGACAGTGCGCCGTCACCGATCACCGCCACCGCCCGGCCCGAATCGCCCGACAATTTGTTGGCGATGGCGAAGCCAAGCGCGGCCGAGATCGAGGTCGAGCTGTGGGCCGCGCCGAACGGGTCGTACTCGCTTTCCGACCTTTTGGTGAAGCCGGACAGGCCGCCCCCCTGGCGAAGCGTGCGGATGCGGTCGCGGCGGCCGGTGACGATCTTGTGCGGATAGGCCTGGTGGCCGACGTCCCAGATCAATTTGTCCTTGGGCGTGTCGAACACATAATGGGCCGCGACGGTAAGCTCGACGACGCCCAGCCCGGCGCCGAGATGGCCGCCGGTCACCGACACGGCCGAGATCATCTCCCGCCTCAGCTCGTCGGCCAGCTGCGGCAACTGCTCCTTGGCGAGCGCGCGGATATCGGCGGGATAATTCACCGTATCGAGCAATGGTGTGTGCGGACGGTCGGACATGGCGGCGCGCTCTATCCCGAACGGTGGGCCATGTCACCATGACCGGGGCCCCGGATGACGTCTTTCAGATATTCCTCAGCTTGTGCTCAGCCTCTAGTCGCCGCACTCGCCGCAGGTGCCCCGAACCTCGATCACCGGCCGCTTGGCGGCAAAGCCGGCGGTCGCCGCCGCCTGGCGAACGCCGCCGGTCAGGCTGTCGTCGTCGATGTGAGTCGCCTGCCCGCAAGTGTCGCAGATCAGGAAGATGCAGTCGTGCAGGCAGTCGGGGTGCTGGTTGGCGACATAGGCGTTGGCGCTCTCGACGCGCCGCGCCAGATTGGCGCCGACGAATAGGTCGAGGATCCGGTACACGCTGTTGGCCGCGACCCGCCGGTCCTGGCGTTTCGACACCTGCTCGGCAATGTCATAGGCGCTGGCCGGCCGGTCGAAGCCGGCGAGCGCCTCGAACACCGCCGAGCGCATCTCGGTCCACTGCTCGCCCTTCCGGGTCAGCCGTTCGCGCGCGGCGCTCTGCAGCGACTCGCCTTGGTGAAGTTGATGATCGTGCCCCGCCATGGTCTCGGGATAAACCTCGCTGCCCGCTCGGGCAAGCCGGCGCTATTCCGCCGCGATCCGGTTGAGCTGGTGGCCGAGCGCGAGGATCGCCACCCCGACGATGGTGAACATCGCCTCGGTCCCGTCGTGGGGAAGCCGAAGCGCTCCGCCCATCACGCCAAGGCCAAGGGCGCCTACCGCGCTCGGAAGCATGAAGCCATGCTCGTTGATCCCGCGATAGAGCGCGACCGCTCCCAGAATCATCGCCAGCGACAGCCCGACCTCGTGGATCCATTCGGCCCCGAGGATTCCGCCGGCCGAGGCCACCAGCGCCAGGACGACCGATGTCGCCAGGCAATGGACGAGACACAGGCCCGACAGGCCGATGGCCAGTCGGTCGAGCAAGCGGGTCTGGGCAAGCGCATGCGCCATGGCCGCCATATAGCCCGCCGCCTGTCAGGTTACAACATCTCATGAACGAAATTTCAGCACCGCTTGCCGCGGGTCGGGTCGGCGGCCCATATGCGCGCCGATGACCAGCGCAGCCACCGCCGCCAGCCCGAACCGGACCGCTGCCGGGCCGCGCCCGCTGGCAATCGCCCGCTGGCTTTTCGCGGTCGCCTTCCTCGTCTTCCTGATGGTCGTCGTCGGCGGAATCACCCGCCTCACCGAAAGCGGCCTTTCGATCACCGAATGGCGGCCGGTGACCGGCGCAATCCCGCCGCTGACCGCCGAGGATTGGGACCAAGCCTTCGAGCTTTACAAGCAGACCCCGCAATATCGCGAAGTCACCGGCCCGGGCGGGATGGGCATGGCCGAATTCCAGTGGATATTCTTCTGGGAATGGCTCCACCGCCAGCTCGGCCGGGTGATCGGCCTCGCCTTCGCCATCCCGCTCGCCTGGTTCTGGGTCAAGCGGGCGATCCCCGCCGGCTACGGCTGGAAGCTGGTCGCGCTTCTGCTGCTCGGCGGGGCCCAGGGGGTGCTTGGCTGGTATATGGTGATGTCGGGCCTAACCGACCGCACCGACGTCAGCCATTTCCGCCTCGCCGCCCATCTCCTTCTCGCCCTTGCCATCCTCGGCGCACTGATCTGGATCGCGCTCGACCTGTTGCGCCTCCACCGCGGCGTCGATCGCCCGGCGCGTCTCACCGGCCTGTCCGCCGCGGTGCTCGCGATCCTCACCGTGCAATTGCTCTACGGCGCCTGGGTCGCCGGCCTCGATGCCGGCAAGGTCGCCAACGACTGGCCGCTGATGCAGGGCCGCCTGTTCCCGGCCGGAATCGACTGGTCGAACGGCCTCGTCTTCGCCTTCACCCATGATCCCCACCTTATCCATTTCGTCCACCGCTGGTGGGCGTGGGTCGTGGTTGCGGCGCTGGTGGTCTTCGCCCGGCGAGTCCGCGCCGCCGGAAGCCGGCCGGCGTCGATCGCCATCCATTCGGCCTTCGGCACTCAGATCGTCGTCGGGATCCTGACCGTGCTGACGGGGGTCGCCATCTGGCTCGGCGTCCTCCACCAGGCGATCGGCGCCCTCGTCGTCGCCTCGACCGCTTGGGGAGCCCATGTCCTCGGCTCCCCGGGCCGGCAAGCGGCGCAATGACCGTAGTCTCCGTCTACGCCATCTTCGCCAACGGCGAGGAGGCCGAGCGCATCGGTCGAACCGTCGTCGAGGAGCGGCTTGCCGCCTGCGCAAATATCCTTGCCCCCTGCCGCTCGATCTATCGCTGGCAGGGCGCGCTCGAGAGTGCTGAGGAAGTGCCGGCCATCCTCAAGACCACGGCCGATCAGGCCAATGCGCTGATCGCCCGGATATCGGCGCTTCACAGCTATGAAATCCCCTGCATCGCCGTCTGGCCGGTCGACACGCTGCTTGCCGGCTACGCCGACTGGGTGGAGGAAAGCGTCCGCTAGCGCTGCGCGGCCCTTCGCCGCCGCCAGCGCCGGTTGCGCTGGATGAACCGGGCCACCCAGGTGTCGACGTGCCGCCTCCGCGACCGGCGGATATACTGCCAGCCGGCGAGGCTGACGATCGCCGCGCCGATTGCGTTGACGATCATGTCCCACATCGTGTCGGTCAGGCCCGACGGATCGCCGAACATGGGCTTTTGCATGTTTAGGCCGAAAATCCGGTCCATCGAGAATTCGAAGATTTCCCACAATGTGCCGAGCGCGATCGCGAAGATGAACGCGAACATCGCGACGAATGCCGGATGCATCCGAAGCTCCACCGTCCGGCTCTCGTTGAGGACATGGACGATGAGGAAGCCGAGCAGCCCGAGCAGAAGCCCGGCGGTGGTGTGAAGCGCCAGGTCCCACCACCAGATCCGTTCGTAATAATCCCTCACTTCGCCAAGGAAGAGCGTCGCGAACAGGAAAAGGATGACGGCGATCTGCACTTCCGATGGGATTTCGACCCGGAACCTGCGGCCGAGCAGCTCCGGCGCGATCAGGGCGGCCATGACCGCGACGGTGACGAACACGTGCATCCACCGGCCGCCCAGCGCGAGCAGCACCAGCTCGACCGCCATGATCGACTGGAGGACCACCAGCACGCCGATATGCGCCCGGCGAGGGAGGCGGCTGTCGCTGATTGCGGGTCGGTGAGCTGCGGTCATTGAGCCTCGCAGCTTGCCGCCTCGCCGAGCCGGCTGTCAAAGCTGGCGCGGCCGGCGAGGCGGGCACCGGTCAGCCGCCTGGGCCGGACGCCCTGCGCAGCCTGGCCGGCCGGGTGCCGGTTACCCAGTCGGGGTCGGGGAGCCCGATCGCCGATTCATAAAGGATCTCGGCCCAGCGGTCGGTGATGCTTCGAAAATAGGAATCGTCCGAGTGGATTCGGCGGGCGATCGCCGGAACCGCCGGATCGGCCGGAAGCACGATCACGTCGATCGGGTGGGCGACCCCGAGGTTCGACTTCATCGTGCTGTCGAAGGACAGGAAGCCGACCTTCACCGCCTCGGGCAGCGGCGTCGCGTGGTTCAGCGCCCGGTCGAGGATCGGACGGCCATATTTGGTCTCGCCTATCTGCATGAAGGGCACTTCGGGCTTGCACTCGATGAAATTGCCGATGCTGTAGATCAGGAACAGCTTGATCGGCCCCTCGCCGATCCGCCCGCCGACCAGCAGTTCGACGCGGTGGTCGATATGCTCCTTGGCAAGGGCGGCGCCGACCGTTTCCCGGGATCGGGCAACCGCCTCGCCGACCAGCTGCGCGACCTGGAACATGGTCGTCGCATCGGCGATGCAGCGGGTCGTCCCGTCTTCCGCGGCTTCCAGCTGATCTTCCCGAAGCTGGCCGATCACCGTCTGGCTGACCGACAGGCTGCCGGCGGTGGCGGCATAGACCTGGCGGCCTGGCTCGTCGGCGAGGACATGCAGCTTCCGGAAGGTCGAGAAATTGTCGACACCGGCGTTGGTGCGGGTGTCGGCCATCAGGATCAGCCCGTCTTCGAGCAGCATTCCGAGGCAATAGGTCACGGTGTCCTGTGTCTCCCCCAAAAGGGTTTGCCCAAGCGCGCGCTCGATTGACCGCTCGGCAAGGGCAAGCCGCCCCTTATTGCGAAACAGCGGCTCTCTTGAACCGTTCCCTTGATAGGCGCCCCCGATGGCGCTGAATTCACGCAAAATGGAGGCAGAAAATGGCCAATGAGCACAATGACCGCATCCGTCAGCAAGGCGGCATGAACGCCGATCGCGACCGTCAGCAGTCGCAGCAGCCCGGACAGGGCGGACAGGACCGCCAGCAGGGCGGAAACAGCCCGGACCAGGACCGGCAGCAATCGCAGCAGCCGGGCAAGGGCGGCCAGCAGCAGGACAGGCAGGACAGCGCGAATCGCGACCGCCAGTTCTGACCGACTGGTCGAACGACATACTGGGCCGCTCCACCGGAGCGGCCCTTTTTCTATTGCCTTACCCTCTCCAGCCCGACCCGCGTTAGATTCGCGTTAAACCCCCTGCCGAATCGGCCGCATCTGTGCTAACCGCCTTGCCGCGGATGGGGGCTATTTGCGCGTGCGGATATTGGCGGGGATTGCATTGGTGACGAGCGGAACGGCGGCGCTGGCCGCCGAGCCGACCGATTTCGGCATCCGCTCCGTCGGCAAGCCGATCGCTTCGGCAGCCCTGCCGTCAGCGAGCATTTCCGCTCCAACCGCCGGGCCCGGCTGGACGCCCCTGTCGCCGGTCATCGACCTTAATGCGGTCGCGGCCATCGGCCGCCGCTGGGGGACGGTGACCAGCACCTTGCGCTCGCCCGAGCACAATCGCCGGGTCGGCGGAGTCGCCAACAGCTATCATCTGAAGGGCCGTGCGATCGACATCGCCCGGCGTCCGGGGGTCAGCCACGCCCAGATCGCCGCCGCCTACCGCGCCGCCGGCTATCACCTCGTCGAATCGCTCGACGAGGGCGATCACAGCCATTTCGCCTTCGGCGCTCCGGCCAGCATCGCCCGCCGGGCCCCGCAGCCGCCGGAGCGGCCTGCGGAGGTCACCGCTTGGCGCATGGTCTCGGCGCCCACGGGAAATGCGCTTCGCCGCTGAACGGTTGCCGGTATTATTTTACCCGTAAGCAAAGTGGCGGATTTGCTTGACGAATCGGCCTCTCGCTGTCATTTGCCCGCCCGACGGCGGCGCCTTGGGATGCCGCTTTTCTCGTTAACAAGAGGTTCCGCCCAATGAAGGCGCTGATGAAAACGACCAAGTCGGCAAAGCCGGCCGAGGTCGAGAAGAAATGGCATCTGATCGATGCCGACGGGCTGGTCGTCGGCCGGGTTGCGACGATCATCGCCAACCTGCTTCGCGGCAAGCACAAGCCGAGCTACACGCCGCACGTCGACATGGGCGACCATGTCGTCGTCATCAACGCCGACAAGGTGCGCTTCACCGGCCGCAAGCTCGACCAGAAGACCTATTACAAGCACACCGGCTATGCGGGCGGGATCAAGGAGATCACCGCCGGCAAGGTGCTCGAGGGCCGCTTCCCCGAGCGGGTTCTCGAAAAGGCGGTCGAGCGCATGATCCCGCGCGGCCCGCTCGGCCGGCAGCAGATGCGCAACCTGCACCTCTACAACGGAACCGACCATCCGCACGGCGGCCAGAACCCCGAGCTTCTCGACGTCGCCGGAATGAACCGCAAGAACAAGGTGGGCGCCTGAACATGGCTGACAAGAAGAACCTTTCCGATCTCGCCGAGCTGACCCGCGACGAGGCTCCGGCAGCGGCCGATGCCCCGGCCGAGACCGCCGCCGAATCCGCTCCGCCTCCGGCCGAGGAGCAGCCGGTGCTTCGCGAGCAGCAGCTCGACAAGTTCGGCCGGGCCTATGCGACCGGCCGCCGCAAGGACGCCGTCGCCCGGGTCTGGCTCAAGCCCGGCTCCGGCCAGATCACGGTCAACGGCCGCGAGCAGGAAGTCTATTTCGCACGGCCCTCGTTGCGCCTGGTGATCAACCAGCCGTTCGACATCGCCGAGCGCAATGGCCAGTATGACGTGGTGGCCACCGTCAAGGGCGGCGGGCTTTCCGG
>DATLGC010000092.1:0-11968 GCA_035540655.1 Sphingomicrobium sp.
AAGGAAGAGCCGCCGGCCGAGCGCTCACCGGTGGTCGAGGACATCGCCGAGGAATGGAACGGGCCGCTGCCGAGCTTCCTTTCGGTCAAGGCCGACTAAGCGCCGGATCGACGTTCTTCCGGGCCGGAAGGCGGGCGGGAACATTCCTGTTTCTGGAAAGGCGGCGAACGGCTCCCTAGCTGGTTTTCTCAACCGGAAGGGAAGCCATATGACCGACAGCGCCGAATATGTTCCGCCCAAGGTGTGGAGCTGGGAGCAGCCGAGCGGCGGCAAGTTCGCAAGCATCAACCGCCCGATCGCCGGGCCGACGCACGAGAAATCCCTGCCGGTCGGAAAGCACCCGCTGCAGCTCTATTCGCTGGCCACGCCCAACGGGCAGAAGGTGTCGATCATGCTCGAGGAACTGCTCGAGCGCGGCCATTCGGGGGCCGAATATGACGCCTGGCCGATCGACATCAGCGAAGGCGACCAGTTCGCCAGCGGCTTTGTCGACATCAACCCCAATTCCAAGATCCCGGCGCTGGTCGACCGCAGCGGAAGCGAGCCGGTGCGGATTTTCGAATCGGGCGCGATCCTCGTCCATCTCGCCGAGACGTTCGGCGAGCTCCTTCCCGCCTCGGGACCAGGCCGCGCCGAGACCCTGTCCTGGCTGTTCTGGCAGATGGGCAGCGCCCCCTTCCTCGGCGGCGGATTCGGCCATTTCTACGTCTATGCGCCGGAGAAATTCGAATATCCGATCAACCGCTACGCGATGGAGGCCAAGCGCCAGCTCGACGTGCTCGACCGCCGGCTGGCGACGAGCGAATTCGTCGCCGGCCCGGATTACAGCATCGCCGATATCGCCATCTGGCCGTGGTATGGGCAGCTGGCGCTCGGCCGAATCTACGATGACGCCGCGCAATTCCTCTCGGCGCACGAATATGAACATGTCCAGCGCTGGGCGACGGCGATCGACGCCCGCCCGGCGGTGCGGCGCGGGCGGATCGTCAACAAGCTGACCGGCGAGCCGTCCGAGCAGCTTCGCGAGCGGCACGATTCGAGCGACTTCGACCGGCTCCAGGAGCGGACGCTCGAGCCGGCCAAATAGCGGCTAGCGGTAGGCCCACAGGCAAAGCTCGCGCTGCGCCGGGTTGGGACCGCCGAGCGCTTCGAGCAGCAGCCTCGCCCGAGCCGCCGGCGGCTCGTCGGCGCAGGCGCGGCCGGCGACGGTGACGAGCAGCGGCCGGCCGCTTCCGGCAAGCGGAAGGTCGCGGGCTTCGGCGACGAGCATCAGATAGCCGCGCGCGTTGCGGTCCACCTCCATCCGGCCGGGATGAGCGGCGATCCATTGGCGGGCCCGGACCTCCGAATCATAGGTCGCGCCCCAGATCGCCATGAAATAGAATCCGCAGACCGCGCATCCGGCGGCGACGAAACCCGGCAGCAGCCGGTGCCCGCTTGCCCAGGCGGAGGAGGCCAAGGCTCCGGCCGACATGGCGCAGGCGGCGGCGAGGGCCATGAACATCCGCGGCTTGGGATCGATCGCCAGGGCGTAGACGAGCAGCGCCGCGACGAGCAGCGCGAGGCCGACCAGCCGCTTCAGGCGGTGCCGGTCCTGGGCGGAAAGGAGCTGCCGGTAGGCGGCCGCCAGGACCAGCGGCGCGATGAGAATCTGCATGATCCTCGGGCTGGCGAGCAGGTTCAGCCAGGGGTCGAGCGGCCAGAAAAAGCGGATGTCCATCTCCCGCTTCCAGTTCATGATATAGTCCGGGTTGAAGAAGGGCGCCGAGCTTGTGTCGACGCTGGCGGGAAGCTCGGTCGAGGGAATGCCGGCGTGTCCCGCGGCCAGCGCGAAACGCCACAAGGGGTCGCCGGTCACCAGGCCATAGACCAGCATCTCGCCGACGACGACGGCGGCCAGGCCCGCCGCCGCCCAGGCCAGCAGGCGGCGCGGGGCAGCCGGCGAGAGCCACCAGGCGATAGCCGCCGCGGCGATGAACAGGACGCTCGTGTCGCGGGCGGCAAAAGCAACTCCGGCGAAGGCTCCGGCGGCGACCGCCAAGCGCCGGCTCCGCCGCTCGATCGCCAGGGTCGCGGCTGCGAGCGCGGCCAATTGCCATGCGATCTCGGCGATATCGGCGGTGGGCTGAAGCGCAGCGGCGGCGAAGGCCGGGGTTAGCGCGAGGAATGCCGCGGCGAGATAGCCGGTCGCGCGGTCGAACCAGCGACCGCCCAGCCAGCCGACCAGGCCCAGGGTGGCTGCCCAGTAGAGGAGGGGGCCGAGGCCGACGGTCCAGCGGCTTTCGCCAAGGACGCCGGTCGACAGTGCGAGCGGAGCGACCACCGGCCAGCGAGTCCACCAATGGCTGCCTGGAAGGCAGGGAGCGGCATCGGCCACCCAGCAGCGGGCCGCTTCGAGATATTGAGCGTCATCGCTGCCGACGCCGAGAAACCCGACCGGATTGATTGCGACAATGGCGAGCGCGAGCAAGGCGACGGCAAGGACCGGCCAATGGCCTTGCGGCAGGCTGGGAAGCCGCCGGGCCGGGATCGCAACGCTCGCCACGTCAGCGAGGTCGCAGATTCCGGTTGTTTCCTGGTTAACGCGGCTTTCGGTATAGCGTTCGAAACTCGGCGGCGAAAGCCTCGATCCGCTGCCCGGCGATGGCGTCGCGAAGCGCCTGCATCAGCCTCTGGTAGAACCAGAGATTATGCTCGGTCATCAGCATCGCGCCGAGAATCTCGCCCGAGCGGACGAGATGATGGACATAGGCGCGCTCGAAGCGCGCGCAGGTGGGGCACGGGCAGCCCGGCTCGATCGGATCGCGGTCCTCGGCGAAGCGGGCGTTGCGGATGTTGAGCGGGCCGTAGGCGGTGAAGGCCTGGCCGGTGCGGCCGGAGCGGGTCGGCAGGACGCAGTCGAACATGTCGATCCCGCGGCGGACGGCCTCGACGATATCGTCGGGCTTGCCGACCCCCATCAGATAGCGCGGCCGGTCGGCGGGAAGCATCGGAGCGGCGAAGTCGAGCACGGCGCACATCGCCTCATGGCCTTCGCCGACGGCGAGGCCGCCGACCGCATAGCCGTCGAAGCCGATGGCGGTCAGCGCCTCGGCCGAGCTGCGGCGAAGCTGCTCGTCGAGGCCGCCCTGCTGGATGCCGAAAATCGCCGCGCGCTCCGCATGTTCGCCGCCGGCGTCGAACGCCTCGCGCGAGCGCCTGGCCCAGCGCATCGACCGCTCCATGGCTTGCGCCTGCTCGTCGGGCGTGGCGCTCGCCGGGAGCAATTGGTCGAAGGCCATGACGATGTCGGAGCCGAGCAGGCGCTGGATTTCGACCGACCGCTCGGGGCTGAGCAGGTGGCGGCTTCCGTCGAGATGGCTGGCGAAGGCGACTCCTTCCTCGCTGACCCTGGCAAGGTCGGTGAGGCTCATCACCTGATAGCCGCCGCTGTCGGTCAGGATCGGCCGCTCCCAGCCCATGAAGCGATGCAGGCCGCCGAGCCTGGCGACCCGCTCGGCGCCGGGCCGGAGCATCAGGTGATAGGTGTTGCCAAGGATGATGTCGGCGCCGCTGGCGCGGACATCGTCGGGCTTCATCGCCTTGACCGTCGCCGCGGTGCCGACCGGCATGAACGCCGGGGTGCGGATTTGGCCGCGCTGCATGGCGATTGCGCCGGTGCGCGCCGCGCCGTCGGTTGCGGAAATCGAGAAGGAAAAGCGGGTCATTCGCGCGGCTGGTAGTCACCAGCGGCTTCGACCGCCAGCCGGATGTGCTAAGTGTCGGATGTCCGACTCGCAAGGGAGGCACAAATGGCGACGACAACGGCACCGCGCCCGGCCGAGACGGTTCAGCCGGACCCAGTCAAACTCGAAGCGTTCATGCACAAGATGGTCGGCGACATGGCCGCCGCGATGAGCGGAAGCCTGGTCATCACCGGCGCCAAGCTCGGGCTGTACAAGGCGCTGGCGGACAGCGGAGCGGCGACCAGCAGCGAGCTTGCCGAAAGGCTCGGGCTGGACGAGCGCTACGTCCGCGAATGGCTGTCGGCGCAGGCTGCGTCGGGTTTCGTCGATTACGATCCGGACAGCGAACAATTCTCGCTCAATCCCGAGCAAAGGATGGCGCTGGCGAACGAGGATTCCCCCGTTTACGTCGCTCCAGCCTTCGAGGTGATCGCTGCCGGATATATCGACGAGCCAAAGGTCACCGACGCGTTCAGGACAGGCCGCGGAGTCGGCTGGCACGAGCATCACGAATGCCTGTTCCGAGGCACCGAGAAATTCTTCCGCCCGGGCTACCAGGCCAATCTCGTCTCCACCTGGCTGCCCGCCCTCGACGGAGTGGTCGGCAAGCTCGAGCGCGGAGCGAAGGTCGCCGACATCGGCTGCGGCCATGGCGCGTCGACGATCATCATGGCCGAGGCCTTTCCGAACAGCGAATTCACCGGCTTCGATTATCATGACAAGTCGATCGATCGCGCCCGGGAGCTGGCCGAGGAGGCGGGATTGCGGAACGTCCGTTTCGAGGTCGCGGCGGCCAAGGAGGCGCCCGGATCGGGCTACGACCTGGTCTGCTGCTTCGACTGCCTGCATGACATGGGCGATCCGGTCGGCGCGGCGAGGCGCGTCCACCAAATACTCGACGAGGACGGCACGTTCATGCTGGTCGAACCGATGGCGGGCGACCGGCTGAGCGACAATCTCAACCCGGTGGGACGGATGTATTATTCCGCATCGACGATGATCTGCACTCCAGGCTCCAAGGCGCAGGAAGTCGGGCTCGCGCTCGGCGCCCAGGCCGGCCAGCGGCGGTTGAGCGAAGTGCTCGAACAGGCGGGCTTCGGCAGCGTTCGGCGAGCGGCCGAGACTCCCTTCAACCTGGTGCTCGAAGCGAAGCGCTAGGCGCGCTCGAAGCAGTCGGCCGGGCCGCCGCTCCGCTCGGCCCGGCGCAGGCCCGGGAACGAGTGCCGGCGCCAACCGCTGTGCCAGCGAAGGAGACGAACATGTTGAGAAAACTGCTTTTCGCGATCGGCGCCGGATATCTGTTCAGGAAGCTCACCGGCAGCGGCCGGTCATCGCGCCGAGGTAGTCGCGCCTTCTAGCGTCGCTGCGGCAGAAGCAGGCTGGAATCGCCGTAGCTGTAGAAGCGGTAGCCTTGCGCGATCGCGTGGGCGTAGGCGGCCTGCATTATGTCGAGGCCCATCAGCGCGCTGACCAGCATGAAGAGGGTCGAGCGCGGCAGGTGGAAGTTGGTGATCAGCCCGTCGACCGCCTTGAAGCGGTAGCCGGGCGTGATGAAGATCGACGTGTCGCCGTCGAACGGGCGGATGACGCCCCGGTCGTCGGCGGCGCTTTCGACGAGGCGCAATGAGGTGGTGCCGACGCAGATCAGGCGGCCGCCCGAGGCGCGGGCGGCGTTGAGGCGGTCGGCCGTCGCTGAGTCGATCCGGCCCCATTCGGAATGCATCTTGTGCCGGTCGGTGTCGTCGACCTTGACCGGCAGGAAGGTGCCGGCGCCGACGTGGAGGGTCAGGGTTTCGCGGAGGATTCCCCGGGCGTCGAGCGCATCGATCAGCCGCGGGGTGAAATGGAGCGCGGCGGTCGGCGCGGCGACCGCCCCTTCCGCCTTGGCGAACATGGTCTGATAATCGTCGCGATCGGCATCGTCGGCCGGGCGGCGCGAGGCGATGTACGGCGGCAGCGGCATTCGCCCGGCGCGTTCGAGCAGCAGCTCGATCGGCTCCTCTCCCTCGAAATGGAGCAGGACGGCGCCGTCCTCGCCGCGCTCGGCGACCGAGGCGGCGACTCCATCGCCGAAATTGATCGAGTCGCCGACGCGAAGCCGGCGGGCGTTGCGGACGAAGGCCAACCAGTCGCGCGGCCCTTCGCGCTTGTGCAGGGTGGCGCCGATGGCCGCGTCGCCCTTGCGGCCCTCGAGCTGGGCGGGGATCACCTTGGTGTCGTTGAACAGCAGCAGGTCGCCGGGCTCGAGCATGCCGGGCAGGTCGAGCATCTGGCGGTCGGCGATGCGCCCGCCCTCGACCAGGAGCAGGCGCGCCGAATCGCGGGGCCGCGCCGGGCGGAGGGCGATCCGCTCGGGCGGAAGGTCGAAATCGAACAGGTCGACGCGCATGGCGGGGCTGCCTTAGCCCGGGCAGCAGCGGATGGTTAGCCGGCGCTCTCGGCGAGGATGGTCAGGCCGCGCTCCGACACTTCGGCGAAACCGCCGCTGACGGGGATCCGCTCGGGGCTCGCCCCGGCCGCCCGATAGACGGCGATCTCGCCGTCGCGAAGGGTGGTCATATAGGGCGCGTGGCCGGCCATGATTCCGGATTCGCCTTCGGTCCCGGGGACGACCACCATGTGGACGTCCTCGGCCCGAACCAGGCGTTCGGGAGTGACGAGCTCGAAGCGGAGATCGGCCATCGTCTCAGACGTCCTGGGCGAGCTTCTGGGCCTTTTCGACCGCTTCCTCGATCCCGCCGACCATGTAGAAAGCGGCTTCGGGCAGATGGTCATATTCGCCGTCGACCACCGCCTTGAACGAGCGCACCGTGTCCTCGATCTGCACGAACTTGCCCGGGATGTTGGTGAACACCTCGGCGACGTGGAACGGTTGGCTGAGGAAGCGCTGGATCTTGCGGGCGCGGCCGACGACCAGCTTATCCTCTTCGCTGAGCTCGTCCATGCCGAGGATGGCGATGATGTCCTGAAGGCTCTTGTAGCGCTGCAGGGTCTCCTGGACGGCGCGGGCGACCTCGTAATGCTCCTGGCCGACGACCGCCGGCTGAAGGACGCGCGAGGTCGAATCGAGCGGGTCGACGGCCGGGTAGATGCCGAGCTCCGAGATGGCGCGGCTGAGCACGGTGGTGGCGTCGAGGTGGGCGAAGGAGGTGGCGGGGGCCGGGTCGGTGAGGTCGTCCGCCGGAACGTAGATCGCCTGCACCGAGGTGATCGACCCCTTGTTGGTCGAGGTGATCCGCTCCTGAAGCGTGCCCATGTCGGTGGCGAGAGTCGGCTGGTAGCCCACGGCCGAGGGAATTCGGCCGAGCAAAGCCGACACTTCCGAGCCCGCCTGGGTGAAGCGGAAGATATTGTCGACGAAGAACAGGACGTCCTGGCCTTCCTGGTCGCGGAAATATTCGGCGATGGTCAGGCCCGACAAGGCGACCCGGGCGCGCGCTCCGGGCGGCTCGTTCATCTGGCCGAACACGAGGGCGACCTTCGAGCCTTCGGGCGTCGGATTGCCGTCGGCGTCCTTGGCGATGACCCCGGCGTCGAGGAACTCGTGGTAGAGGTCATTGCCCTCGCGGGTGCGCTCGCCGACGCCGGCGAACACCGAGGTGCCGCCGTGGCCCTTGGCGATGTTGTTGATCAGCTCCTGGATGAGCACGGTCTTGCCGACGCCGGCGCCGCCGAACAGGCCGATCTTGCCGCCCTTGGCGTAAGGGGCGAGCAGGTCGATGACCTTGATGCCGGTGACGAGGATGCTGGTTTCGGTCGACTGCTCGACGAAGGCCGGGGCGGCGGCGTGGATCGGCGCGAAGCTGTCGGCACCGATCGGGCCGCGCTCGTCGATCGGCTCGCCGATGACGTTCATGATCCGGCCGAGCGTCTGCGGGCCGACCGGAACGCTGATCTGCGATCCGGTGGAGCGAACTTCCTGGCCGCGGGTGAGGCCGTCGGTCGAATCCATGGCGATGGTCCGGACGACATTCTCGCCGAGATGCTGGGCGACCTCGAGCACCAGGCGCCCGCCCTGATTGTCGGTCTCGAGCGCGCCGAGGATCGGCGGAAGCTCGCCTTCGAAGGCGACGTCGACGACGGCGCCGATCACCTGGGAGACCCGGCCGACGAGGTTGCTGGTCGTCGCGGCTTGCGCCGGTCCGGAGCCGGTCGACGAGGCGGCGGTCGCCTTCCTGGAGCGGGAGCGGGGCTTGGTTTCGGCGGCGGTGGCCATTGTGACTTCTTCCCTTCACGTTCCCCGGCGGAGGCCGGGGTCCAGTCCTAAACAAAGAACGGCGCTGCAAGCGCCGCCTGGGCCCCGGCCTTCGCCGGGGAACAGGTAAGCTATAGAGCCTCGGCTCCTGAAATGATTTCGATCAATTCGGTGGTGATGACCGCCTGGCGCTGGCGGTTGTACTGGATCGACAGCCGGTTGATCATGTCGCCGGCGTTGCGGGTGGCATTGTCCATCGCCGTCATCTGGCTGCCGTAGAAACCGGCCTGGTTCTCGAGCAGGGCGCGATAGACCTGGATGGCGATGTTGCGCGGCAGGAGATCGGCGAGGATCGATTCCTCGTCCGGCTCATATTCGACCGCGGCGAGCGAGGCAGTGGAGCTGCCGGAATCATTGGCCGGAGCGGGCACCGGGATGATCTGGTCGACGGTCGGTTCCTGGACCAGGGTCGAGCGGAAATTGGCGTAGGCCAGATGGACGACGTCGACCCCGTCGGTGATGAAACGGTCGATCACGTCCTTGGCGATCGCCTGGGCGTCGGCGTAGGTCGGCGCCTTCATCGCGCTGGTGTCGTACTGGGCGATGATCCCGCCGGGGTAGAAGCGCTGGATCATCGGCCGGCCCTTGCGGCCGACCAGATAGAAGAGAACCGTCTTGCCCTCGCCGATCAGCTCGTCGGCCTTTCGCCTGGCGGCGCGGACGATGTTGCTGTTGAACGCTCCGGCCAGGCCGCGGTCGCCGGTCGCGAGCACGATCAGATGGGTATCGTCCCTGCCGGTGCCGGCGAGCAATTTCGGGCTTTCGGGCGAGCGGGCGACCTTGGCGGCGAGCGAGGATACGACGTCCGCCATCCGGATCGAATAGGGACGGCCGGCCTCGGCGCCCTGCTGCGCCCGGCGCAGCTTGGCGGCGGCGACCATCTTCATCGCCTTGGTGATCTTCTGCGTCGACTTGACCGAGCCGATGCGGATCTTGAGGGCCTTGAGACTTGCCATCGTGTCCTTCGTTTACCGGCGGAGGCCGGTATCCAGTCTAACAACAAAGTCCTGGACCCCGGCCTTCGCCGGGGAACAGTCCATTTTACGCGAACTGCTTGCCGAACTCGGCCAGGGCGTCGCGAAGCGCCTTGGCGGTGTCGTCGTCGAGCTGCTTGGTCTCACGGATCTTGGCGAGGATGTCGCCATGCTCCGAGCGCAGGTAGCTGAGCATCGCCGACTCGTAGCGGACGACGTCGCGGGTCTCGACCGGATCGAGGAAACCCTGGGTTCCGGCGAAGATCGACGCGACCTGCTCCTCGACCGGCATCGGATTGAACTGCGGCTGCTTCAAGAGCTCGGTCAGACGGGCGCCGCGAGCGAGCAATTTCTGGGTCGCAGCGTCGAGATCCGAGCCGAACTGGGCGAAGGCGGCCATCTCGCGATACTGGGCGAGCTCGAGCTTGATCGAGCCGGCGACCTTCTTCATCGCCTTGGTCTGGGCGGCCGAGCCGACCCGGCTGACCGACAGGCCGACGTTAATCGCCGGACGGATGCCCTGGTAGAACAGGTCGGTTTCGAGGAAGATCTGGCCGTCGGTAATCGAGATGACATTGGTCGGAATGTAGGCCGAAACGTCGCCGGCCTGGGTCTCGATGACCGGAAGCGCGGTCAGCGAGCCGGCGCCATTGTCTTCGTTCATCTTGGCGGCGCGCTCGAGCAGGCGGCTGTGCAGGTAGAAGACGTCGCCGGGATAGGCTTCGCGGCCCGGCGGGCGGCGGAGCAGAAGCGACATCTGGCGGTAGGCGACCGCCTGCTTCGACAGATCATCATAGACGATGACGGCGTGCATTCCGTTGTCGCGGAAATATTCGCCCATGGCGCAGCCGGTGTAGGGGGCGAGGAACTGCAGCGGCGCCGGTTCCGAGGCGGTGGCGGCGACGACGATGGAATAGTCCATCGCGCCATTCTCCTCGAGCGCGCGGACGATCTGGGCGACGGTCGAACGCTTCTGGCCGACGGCGACATAGATGCAGTAGAGCTTCTCGCTCTCGTCGCCGGACTTGTTGAGCTCGCGCTGGTTGATGAAGGTGTCGAGAGCGACCGCGGTCTTGCCGGTCTGGCGGTCGCCGATGATCAGCTCGCGCTGGCCGCGGCCGATCGGGACCAGCGCGTCGAGCGCCTTCAGACCGGTCTGGACCGGCTCGTGGACCGACTTGCGCGGGATGATGCCCGGAGCCTTGACCTCGACCCGGCGCCGCTCGGTGAATTCGATCGGGCCCTTGCCGTCGATCGGGTTGCCGAGCGCGTCGACGACCCGGCCGAGCAGGCCCTTGCCGATCGGAACGTCGACGATGGTGCCGGTCCGCTTGACCGTCGAGCCTTCCTTGATCTCGGCATCCGAGCCGAAGATGACGACGCCGACATTGTCGGCCTCGAGGTTGAGGGCCATGCCCTTGATGCCGCCGTCGAACTCGACCATCTCGCCGGCCTGGACCTGGTCGAGGCCGTGGATACGGGCGATTCCGTCGCCGACCGACAGCACGGTACCGACTTCCGAGACCTCCGCCTCGGCGTCGAAATTCGCGATCTGGTCGCGGATGACGCGGGAGATTTCAGCGGCGCGGATGTCCATGTCTAACCTTTCATCGCCTGAGCGAGCCTGTTGAGTTTGGTGCGGATGGAAGCGTCGATCATCTCGCTTCCGAGCTTGACGGTGATTCCGCCGAGGATTTCGGGGTCGACGCGCGCCTCGATCGCCACGTCGCGGCCGGCGCGGGCGCGAAGCTGCTGCTTCAAGGCGGCGACCTGGTCGTCCTTGAGCGGGTGGGCGCTGACCACTTCGGCGGTGGTCTCGCCGCGATGGTCGGCGGCCAGCCGGCGGAAGGCGCGGATGATGCTTCGAAGCTCGCTCTTGCGGCCGTTGCGGGCGAGGACTCCGAGGAAGTTGCTGGTGATCGGGTCGAGGCCGAGCTTGCCGGCGACCGCGGCGAAGGCCTGGCCGGCGTCATCCCTGCCGATCAGCGGGCTCGACACAAGCTCAGCGAAATCGCGCGAATCGGCGAGTGCCGAATCGAGCGCATCGAGGCTTCGGCCGACCGATTCGATCTGCCTTTCGTCGCGGGCGAGGTCGAACAGGGCGCTTGCGTAACGCCCCGCTAAGCTGGCCCTAATGCCGCCGGATGTCTCCACGCGCGAAAAGCTCCAGAACTGGAATTACCCCATGCGAAACGGGGCGTTGTCGCAGCCTTCGGCCGCACGCCCCCATGGGTTGGGCGCGCCCCTAGCAGGGGGTGCGGGGGGATGCAAGAAGCGCGAGGCGCGGGTTTCCGGTTTGACCGCAATCGGCGGGAAGCCGAGACTGGCCGGAGCCGATAGAAGGGGGTCATGACCAAGATCGACGGCAGCCAGGCCTGGGAAGCGTTCGAGCGGCGCGACCGCGCGTTCGACGGAAGGCTGGTCGTCGCGGTGAGGACGACGCGAATATATTGCAAGCCGAGCTGCCCGGCGCGGCGGCCCAGGCGGGAGAATGTCGTTTTCTATTGGGGCGGCGAGGAGGCGCGCGCCGCCGGCTTTCGTCCCTGCCTTCGCTGCAGGCCCGACGAGGTCGGCCGCGACCGCGAGGCGGTGGCGGCGGCGATACGGCTGATCGAAGCGGCCGAGGAGCCGATCGCACTGGCCGAGCTGGCGGCGGCCGTCGGCTATGCGCCGCACCATTTCCAGCGGCTGTTCACCCGCGATGTCGGAGTGTCGCCAGCCGCTTATGCGCGGGCGATTCGCGCCAGGCGGGCGCAAAGCGCGATCGAGGGGAAGGGAAGCGTGACCGACGCCATCTACGATTCGGGCTATTCGGGCCCGAGCCGTTTTTATGCCGACGCCGCGGCGCGCATGGGCATGAGCCCGTCGGCCTGGCGAGACGGGGGCCGCGGAGTCACCATCCGCTGGACGATCGTCGACAGCCCGCTCGGCCCGATGCTGATCGCGGCGACGGCGAAGGGCATCTGCCGGCTGACGTTCGACGAGGGCGAGGAAGCGCTTCGCCGGCTGTTCCC
>DATLGC010000093.1:0-8924 GCA_035540655.1 Sphingomicrobium sp.
ACATTGACCAGGAAGAAGCTTTCGCGCCGCTTCGCCTCAGGGCGGCATGATGGACGAGCTTGCGCGGGCCGTCGAAGCGACCCTTTTCGCCTCGGCCACCCCCCTTACCGTCGAGGAAATCGCCGAGCATGTCGGCGAAGGCGACGTCGAGGTCGCGCTCGGCGATCTCGCCGGCCATTACGAGGGGCGCGGGATCGAGCTCGTCGAGCGCGGCGGCCGCTGGCATTTCCAGACTGCGCCCAACCTTGCCCATCTACTTCGCCGCACTCGCGAAGAGCCGCGCCGCCTGTCCCGCGCGGCCACCGAGACCCTCGCCATCATCGCCTATCACGAGCCGGTCAGCCGGGCCGAGATCGAGGGCATCCGCGGCGTCCAGATATCGAGGGGGACTCTCGACGTGCTTATGGAAGCAGGCTGGGTCCGCACCGCCGGTCGCCGCGAGGCGCCTGGCAGGCCCCTGCTCTATGCGACCACCCCGGACTTCCTCACCCATTTCGGCCTCGCGTCGCGACGGGACCTGCCCGGGATCGACGATCTCAAGGCTGCGGGCCTGCTCGATCCGCTCGACGAAGGCGCCTTTCAGCTGCAACTGGAAAGCGAGGGCGAGGAGGACTAGATAGGTCTCGCCAAACCTGGAGTGTGCACATGGGCTCTTTCAGCCTCATTCACTGGATCATCCTCGGCGTCGTCATCCTGCTGCTGTTCGGCGGCAACCGATTCTCGGCGATGATGAGCGACGTCGCCAAGGGCCTGAAGAGCTTCAAGAAGGGGCTCGCCGAGGACGAGGAAGAGCGCAACCGCGACCAGCGCAGCCTGCCTCCCCAGGGCGCTCGCCCCGACCAGCCGATCGACGTCACTCCGGAGCCGCGCCGCCCGGCCGATCCCGTGCCGCCGCAGGGCGACGAGAGGAGCGGCGGCTAGCCTCGCCGCCGAAGGGCGGATTCGATGTTCGGCATCGACACCACCGAATTCATCATCGTCGCCATCGCGGCGTTGCTGTTCATCGGCCCGAAGGATCTGCCGCAGGCGATGCGGACCGTCGGCCGGTTCATCGGCAAGATCCGCGGCATGGCGCGCCATTTCAACGCGGGCATCGAATCGATGATGCGCGAGGCCGAGCTCGAGGAAATGGAAAAGACCTGGCGGGAGCAGAATGAGCGCATCATGCGCGAGTATCCTGCTGTTGAGGATCAGGCGATCGCCGCCGAGGATCAGGCGATGCTGCCGCTCGATCCGCCAGGCCATGAGCTTCCGCCCGAGCAGCGCGAACTGCCATGAACGACATCGACGAAAGCAAGGCCCCCTTGCTCGACCATCTCATCGAGCTTCGGCGCCGCCTGCTGTGGTCGCTGGCTGTGCTGTTCGCACTGTTTTTCGTCAGTTTCTACTTCGCCAAGGACATCTTCGCGTTCCTGGTCCAGCCTTTGCTGGCCGCCGGCCAGGGCCGGATCATCTTCACCGATGTCTTCGAGGCATTTTTTGTCGAGGTAAAAGTGGCGCTGTTCACGGCGCTGATGCTCGGTTTCCCGTTTTTTGCGACGCAGATGTGGAAGTTCGTTGCCCCCGGTCTCTACAGCCGGGAGAAGCGGGCGCTTCTGCCCTTCCTGCTGCTCACTCCGGTGTTTTTCCTCGGCGGGGCAGCCTTCGCTTACTATGTCGCAATGCCCTGGGCCTTGCATTTCCTGCTCGGCTTCCAGGGAGAGGTCGGCGGAGTTCAGCAGGACGCGTTACCGGGTGTCGGCAATTATTTGAGCTTCTGCACTCGGTTCCTGTTCGGATTCGGGGTCGCCTTCCTGCTGCCGATCCTGATGATGCTGCTGGAGCGAGCCAGGCTCGTCCGGCGCGAGCAGTTGGTCAAAGGCCGCCGTTACGCCATCGTCGGCGCATTCGCGATTTCCGCGGTCCTTACGCCGCCCGATGCCATCTCGCAGTTCATGCTCGCGATCCCGCTGATCGCCCTCTACGAGCTGGCGATCATCGCCATCCGGGTGACGCACTGGCGACGTGAGCGCAGCGACGCGTCAGCACAATCTTTTGACGAACCCCAGACAAGTGAGGGCCCGGAAGCGCCACCGGGGGGGGGGAGGGTTGGCGGTTCCGGGCCCATTTAAGCGGATAGCGAGAGCGGGGGGGCAAAAGGTCACTATCCGAACTGCATAACGTCCTGTCTTCCGCCTCGGTTCCGGCCCCGGAAAATATTTTTCTCTCAATGATGTATCGGGCTTGCGGGTCAGGTCGGGGGGAACACGGGCAAGTCCACGCTATAGCGGCCAAGCTTCCTCTCGAGCGTCGAGCGCAGTTGCTTGGCAAGCCCTCCGACGATACGTTCGAATTGGACCCTGTCCGCTTCGTCGTCGCCAGGCGCGAGCACCGGGCTGCCAAGCACCAGCCGCGCCGTCAGCTCGCTGGTTCGGCGCAGCGATACCTCGATCGAATCCTGCGGCCGGCGAAGCATTGCGAACTCGACAATCTCGGTGACCAGGAAGGAGACCGCGACGGCTACATCCTGGGTGGTGTAGGCGGCTTCGACGTCGAGTTCGACGGTCATCCCCCGAGCCTCCGGCGGAGCGCTCGCCCGAAGTTCCGCGGCAAGCTCGGAAATCAGCGGGCGAAGCGCGATTCCCCGGCTCTCCTCCAGTTCGGCGAAATGGTTGCGGTGGACGACAGATAAGGCGCCCACCCGGCGCGCGATCGAGGCATAGGCCGCCTTCGCTTCGGGGGTTTCGGCACTGCGCCCGTGGATGTTGAGCAGCGAAGCGACGACCTGGAGATTGTTCTTCACCCGGTGATGGACCTCCCGGACCAGCCGTCTCTGTCCCTCGAGCGCTCCCGCCATCTCATGCTCGGATTCTTCTACTCGGGAGATTGCCCGGGCAAAGGAGTCGCGAACTTCCTGGATCTCGGTCGCGGGGCCGAGCTTGCGCGGCAGCGTTTCCGGACTGTCGCCAGGCTGGAAGCGGATCACCGCCCGCTGGAGCCGTCGAAGCGGCTGGACGAGCAGGCGGGACACCAGGGACCAAGTGATCAATGCCGCGGCAACCCACATCAGGAGCGGCAACAGCAGCACCAGCCGGTCGGCAGTAGTGATTTCGGGCGCCAGGCCCGAGGTTCGGACGGTCAATCGGTCGCCGGCAATCGGCCAGTCGGTCACCAGCTGCCTTGCCCCCGACCCCTCCTGCTGAGGATCGGCGAGAAGCTGCATCTCGCTGTTATGGTCGAGGAGGGTAATCGCCGTCAGCGCCCTTCGGCCGTTCCGGGCGGCGGCAAGTAACTCTTCGCGCTCGAGGCTTCCGGTCATCATTCCACCGATCACCCCGACGCGGACGAGAAGCGCCTGCGCGTTGGGATCGATCTGCAGCTGGAAATCACCTGGCGCGACCAGCCGCAAATCATGATTGGCGAGGTCTTCAACCTGGCAGATCAAACGGCCGTCGGTCGAATGGATCTGGAAGCCCTGTTCAATGGCCGGAGCGATCGACAGTGCGCGCTGCGCGCGTTCGCATGCCCCCTGCTCGCCACCCGCGAGCGCGCCATTGGCGGCGATTCTCAAGGCCAGACTATTGCGTGCGATCAGGCTTTCGATCTGCCGCGCCGCCGTCATGGTCTGTTCCTGGTGACGTTCGCGCAGGGCGGTATTCGCTTCGCGGGTACCGTCGGCGGCGATCCACACGAGGGCAATGCCGATCGGGAGCAGAACCGCGGTCAGGATCAAAAGGAGCTTGGCGGCGGTCGGAAGCGCGGCGAAGCGTTCGCTGACGTCGCTCACCACAGGGCGTCCCCCGCAACCGTGGAATCAGCTAAGGCGACCCAGCAGGTCCTGGAAATCGTCGGGAACCTGTTCCCGGACGGTATCGTCGTAGACCGAGCGCAAGGCCCGGCCGATGTCCGCGGCGCGATGCTTGCGGCCTTTCTTTTCTCCCGGCTTGCCGGAATCCTGGCCACTGACAGCGCCGCTCGCCTCGCCTTTCTGCCTGCCACTCAACTCTCTCGTCCCCCCTCGCGCGGGTGCAAGCGCGCCTCATTTACTCAATCAAGCTTCACGCGCAACGGGTTCCGAACTGGCTTGCAGAATATCGCGCCGGTCCCCGCACCTAATGTTGGCGTTGCCGTCGCGTCAATGAGCAGCCGGCAGCTGTCCCAAGTCGGGAGGGAAACCAAATGGCCAATGCTTTGTTCCAGAGCATCAGAAACTCACAGGGGGGCTGCGCAAGTGGCAGGCGGCGAGTCCTTCCAGGGTTGAAACAATAGAGTCGCGCCCTCAAAGAGGGTTCATTCACCCAGTTACGGAGAAATGTGCATGTCGCTTGGTCAGGAACTCGCCCCGCACCTGCCATTCTTGCGCCGCTACGCGCGCGCTCTGACAGGCAGTCAGGCGCATGGCGACGCGTTCGTCAGGGCGACCTTGGAGGCGATCGTCGCCAAGCCGGACGAATTTCCGCGCGACGTCGACCCGCGGCTCGGCCTCTACAAGACTTTCCACGCCATCTGGTCGACCGCCAATATCGAGGAAGGCGAGGAGCCGGCCAAGAGCATCACCGGCGCCGAAGGAATCGCCCATGCGCGCTTGTCGCGAATCACGCCCTTGTCCCGACAGGCGTTGCTATTGACCAGCCTCGAAGGATTTTCCGCGGACGAAACCGCTTATTTGATCGGCGCCTCTTCGGCCGATGTCGAGAATCTGGTCGCCGAGGCGTTGAACGAGATCGAGCGCCAGACGCTGGCCGACGTGCTGATCATCGAGGACGAGCCGATCATTGCCATGGATATCGAGACCATTGTCCGCGACCTTGGTCACAACGTCACCGGAGTGGCCGTCACCCGCGACGAAGCGGTGGCCCAGGCGCGGCAAAGCCCGCCCGGCCTGGTGCTCGCCGACATCCAGCTTGCCGACGATTCCAGCGGCATCGACGCGGTTCGCGACATCCTCGCCGAATTCTCCGTGCCGGTGATCTTCATCACCGCGTTCCCCGAGCGGCTGCTGACGGGGACGAGGCCCGAGCCGACCTTCCTGATCACCAAGCCGTTCCAGCGATCGACGGTGAAGGCGGCAATCGCGCAAGCGCTGTTTTTCGACGCGGCCACCGTTCCAGCATCCTGAGGTCAGCCTCGGAACATGGGCAAACAAGGCGCGTTGGCCTTGCGTAACGGAATCACAACGGGATCATGATGCGCGACGATCAGACCGAGCATGTTACCACGACAGAGGCGCGTGCCGGCCAGACCCCGCACATGACTCGTTACGTCCTGACGATCGGCCTCGCGCTGATCGTCGTCCTGTTCGCGATTATCGTGCTCGTGGCTCGGTGAGTGCCTAGATTCCAGGACAAGCAAGCTGATATGAACATTGCGCTCACGGCCAGCGGCCGTGAGCCTGTTTGAACGGGTGGGGGCAGTGTCCGAGAAGAATAAGGAACAGGCGCCGGACGACGCGCGACCCAGGCCCGGCGTTTTGCCGGGCGCTGGAACCGACTCGTCGGGCGAGCCGATCCCGCTTTCGGATCCCGAATTCAAGGACCAGCTGGCCGCGGTCATCCCCCACCTGCGGGCCTTCGGCCGGTCCCTCTCGGGCAGCCGCGACCTCGCCGACGACCTCGTCCAGGAAACCTTGCTCAAGGCCTGGGCGGCGCGCAAACGCTTCCAGGCCGGCACCAACATGCGCGCCTGGACCTTCATCATTCTTCGCAACCTGTTCCTCAGCCAGATGCGCCGGGCCCGCTTCAAGGGCGAATGGGACGAGATCACCGCCTCGAAAATTCTCGCCGCTCCGGCGAGCCAGGACCGCCACATCGAGCTGTCCGACATGCAGCGCGCGCTGATGCACCTGCCCCAGCCGCAGCGCGAGGCGCTGATCCTGGTCGGCGCCGGCGGCTTTGCCTATGAGGAGGCGGCCGAAATTTGCGGATGCGCGGTCGGAACCATCAAGAGCCGAGTGGCGCGCGGCCGGGTTGCTCTCGAAGCCCTGTTGAGCAGCGGCAAGCTGCCGTCGCGGCGCCAGCACAAGACCGACCCCGACAAATCCGCTCTCCAGGAAATCATGGGAGAGGTAGACGACCTCAGCCGCGACCGAGCCGATTAATTGAGCCTGCGCAGAAGCTCGGCAAAATCGCGGTCGGACGGCTCCGCCGCTGCCGCCTCGAATGCGCGGCGCAGCGCGGCGGTTATACCCGCGTAGGTAGGCGGCGCCTCGACTCGAATGATCCTTCGGTCCATTTCAACTTCCGATGCCGTATCGGCATGATGTTCTAGCTTCATTTGGCGGACAAACGAGCGACGCCAGTGGGAGTTTCGCCCCGGTTCGCTTTCACGCTAGGAAAACCCGATGAAATGCGGCGGGCAGCAGCTGGCGCGGGAGCAGGCGATAGCCCGGGCGCGGGAATGCTCGCCATTCCTTCGCGATGCCCTCGGGGCGCGGCCCGACCTGGAGAGGATATTTCTCCTTGAGGGCCCCGAAGCCGCCGCGGCAGCCGCGCTGAGCGCCGACGCAGAAAAGACCGAAGTGCTGCTTCGCCGGCGACGCACGGGGCTCGCCCTGGCCGTCGCCCTTGGCGATCTGTCGGGCGAGCTCGGCCTCGAGGAGGTTACTGCATCGCTGTCGGCTTTCGCCGACCGGGCGATCGACAGCGCGCTTGCCTCGGCGATTGCGGAACGCTGCCCAGGCGCTGGCGTCGAGGGAATGGCCGTGATCGCGCTCGGCAAGCTGGGCAGCCGCGAGCTCAACTATTCTTCCGACGTCGACCTGATGCTGCTGTTCGATCCCGCCCGTCTGCCGCGGCGCGAGCGCGAAGACCCCGGCGAGGCCGCCGTCCGCATCGGGAAGCGCATGATCCAGCTGCTTCAGCAGCGCACGGCCGTCGGATATGTGGTTCGAGTCGACCTGCGCCTGCGACCCTCGCCCGAAGTGACTCCGATCGCCCTGCCGGTAAACGCGGCCATCTCGCATTACGAATCGAGCGCACTCGCCTGGGAGCGGGCCGCCTTCATCCGGGCCCGCGCCTGCGCCGGCGACAAGGCGCTTGGCCGCCATTTCCTCAAGGCCGTCGAGCCATTCGTCTGGCGACGCTCGCTGGATTTCGGAGTGATCGACGAGGTCGCCGAGATTTCGGCCCGGATCCGCGATCATTATTCCCAAGGCTCGCGGCTTGGGCCGGGCTACGATCTCAAGCGCGGCCGCGGCGGAATCCGCGAGGTCGAGTTTTTCGTCCAGATCCAGCAGATGATCCATGGCGGCCGCGACCCGTCTGTTCGCTCGGCCGCAACGCTCGACGCAATTGCCGGCCTCGCAGCCGCCGGGCGGCTCGATCGGTCCGCAGCCGATCATCTTGCCGATGCCTACCGCCTCCTTCGAACCATCGAGCATCGCGTGCAGATGATCGACGATGCCCAAACTCACCTGTTGCCAGTCCAGCGCGACGCGCTCGACTCGGTTGGCAGGCTCCATGGGCTGGCCGACGGGCAGGCGCTGGTCGAACAGCTTCGCCCCCACGTCGAACGGGCCGAAGCCCGGTTCGACTCGCTCGTTCCCGACCGCCAGGGGAGGCTGTCGAACGATCCCGAAACCTTGCTCGGCGAGCTTCGAGTGCTTGGCTTTTCCGATCCCCAAATGGCGGCGCGGCGAATCGCCGACTGGCGGTCCGGGCGGGCGCGGTCGCTGCGATCGCCGGCCTCGCGGACCGCGTTCGAAGCAATGCTCCCTGCCCTGCTCGAGGCGATCGCCGCCGGGCCCGACCCGGAACGCGCGCTCAACCGGCTGACAGATATCGTCGAACGGCTGTCGAGCGGGATCAATCTTTATCGCCTGCTGGAGGCGCGGCCCGCCCTCGCCGCGCTGCTGGCAAAGCTGCTCGCCTACGCTCCCGCGCTGTCGGATCAGCTCGCGCGGCGTCCCGTCCTGCTCGACGGCCTGATTGACGAATCGAGCTTCTCGGCGCCGCCGGATTCGGAAGCCATCGCGAAAGCATTGGAAGCGGCGATGCGCGGCCTTCCCTACGATCTGGCGCTCGACCGCGCCAGGCGCCTGATCAACGAGCGCCGCTTCGCGCTTGGAGTGCAGCTGATCGACCTTCGCGCCGATCCGCTGGCGATCGCCGCCGGCTACGCGCGGGTCGCCGAAGGAGCGGTCCTCGCGCTCGCCGGCGCGGCCGTAGGCGAGTTCGAGGAAGCTCATGGCCGGGTAGCCGGCAGCGAGCTGGTGATCCTCGGGCTCGGCCGCCTTGGCGGAGCAGCGCTTACCCACGCTTCCGATCTCGACCTCGTCTATCTTTACACCAGCCCGACGGCGCCGGCCTCCGATGGGCCCAAGCCGCTCGGGCCCGCCGATTATTTCAACCGGCTCGCCAGCCGGGTGAGCGCCGCTCTGAGCGTACCGACCGCGGCTGGTCCGCTTTACGAGGTCGACACGAGGCTCAGGCCGGAGGGCGCCACCGGAATGCTCGCCGTGTCGCTCGACGCCTTCTCGCGATACCAGCGCGAGGAAGCCTGGACCTGGGAGCATATGGCGATGACCCGGGCCCGGCCGGTGTTCGGATCGAAGCAGGCCCGCGAAGAAACCGCGGCCGTGGTCGACGAAATCCTGCAGCTGCCGCGCGATCTCGCGAAGGTGGCGGCCGACGCTGCCAGGATGCGCGCCGAGATCGAGCGGCACAAGCCGCCCGGCGGGCCATTCGACGTCAAGCTCGGCCGTGGCGGGCTGGTTGATCTCGAATTTGCGGTTCACGTGCTTCAGCTCACCACGCACATCGGCCTCGACCCGAGGCTGGAGACTGCCGTGGAGCAGCTTGCGGCGAACGAACTGCTGTCATCAAAAATTATCGATGCACAACATTTGCTGATCAACATGCTGGTGATGCTCCGGCTGATTAGCCCGAGCGGATGCGAGCCGTCGGGCGGCGCGCGCGAGCTGCTAGTGCGCGGATGCGGTTTCGAAA
>DATLGC010000094.1:0-10421 GCA_035540655.1 Sphingomicrobium sp.
CTTCTTCATCGGATGGGCGACGTGGCCCTCGCCGCGCTGCTCGGTGCGCGCCAGAACCCTGTCGCCGATGCCGAGCGCGCTGCGCCGGCTGCGCTCGATCACCCGTATTCGCGGCGGCGAACCTTCGCCCTGCCACTGCTCAGGCACGGCAAGGACATTGCCGTCGTCGACCGCCGCGACGCGCAGCACGGTGACCTTGGGAACGCCGCCGGCCCGGTGGAATGCCCGACCTGGGGACGGATCGATCAGCGCGTCGTCGGCCATGTCCTTGAGCAAGCTCTTGAGCGCGACCTTGTCCTGGCCGGAAAGGCCGAAGGCGCGGGCGATCTCGCGCTTGCCGGCCGGCTGGTCGGAGGTGGCGATGAAGTCGAGGATCTGCTTGCGGGTAGGCAGGCCTGCGGGTTTGCTCTTTCGGGGCATGCGCCTCCTACGCCGTCATGCTGAACTTGTTTCAGCATCCATCGCAGCGACGTGTGCTGCCCTTCACGAAAATGGGCCCTGAAACAAGTTCAGGGTCACGGGTTGCGGTGGGGGCAAGCTGGCATCCTGAACTCATGGCGACGTTGGAGGCGGCGCGACGTACGGCTTGAATGCGCCGCCGGGGACGGCCGAGGCAACCGGGCTCTCGAAGCCGTCCTTGCTGACCGAGGAGACGCCGAACACCCAATCGTCGACGCGGATGTGAGGCAGGATTTCCTCAAAACTCTGCAGCACGATGCCCGGCCGATAGCGCGAAACAGGCTTACTGTTTTGCCAATTTGCGGCGTCAGTTCGCCGCCATCGGATCATGTAGCTATCGGCGCCCGCTGACACAGCGTACCAACTCACCGTCGTATCCGTACTCACCGCGCCTTCGACCGTCGGCTCGGGCGGCGGCGGGGCGCTGGCGAGGGCGGCGAGCGCGGCGACGTTGAACTTCGTCACCTTCTCGAGATAGGCGAAGTCCATCTTGTCGACGGTGTCGCCATATTCGACGCCATTTTCGACCCGCAGATCCTGGTGCTGATAGCGGTAGTTTTCGACCGCCTCGGTCAGGCGCACGGCAGGAAAGCCGGCATTGAGCATTTCGATATGATCGCCGCCGCGGCCGAAGCGGTCGGTCCGCCAGATCGGCAGGACGTCGAGACCGATATTCAGGCGGTCGGCAAGGCTGTCGAGGAAGCGCGACAGGTTGCGCGAGGGGGAGTCGTTCTCGCCGCCGCGGCTGCGCTGCTGCGCCGCCAGCTCCTCGCGGCCCTGCCAGCGCGACCCTTCGGAAAAGACCCGGACCTGGCGGTCGTTGCAGACTCCGTCGGAACCGCAACTGTTGCCGATGATGTCGTTGTTCAAATTGGCGATGACGTTCCAGCCCTGGGCTTTGGCATAGTCGGCCATGACCTTGCCACCGTACAGCCCCTGCTCCTCGCCGGACAAAGCCGCATAGACGATGGTCGCCGGGAATTTGTGTTTCGACAGCACCCGCGCCGCCTCGATCACCGCGGCGGTCCCCGATCCGTCGTCGTTGGCGCCTGGAGCGTCGGAGGTCGCGTCCATCACGTCGGTGACGCGGCTGTCGATATGGCCGGTGATGATGATCACGTCGTTCGGCCGCTCGGTGCCGCGCTGGAGTGCGAAGACGTTGGTGATCCGGGTCGGCCCCGTCAGCCGGCGGCCTTCCATCACCTGGCTGGCGCGGCCGACTTCGAGGCAGCCGCGGCAGGCGCGGGAGTAGCGGCGCAATTCCGCTTCGGTCCAGTTGAGCGCGGCTCCGATGCCGCGCTTCGGGTCGGTTTGCGAGGAAAGCGTGTGGCGAGTGCCGAAGCTCACCAGCTTGTCGATCGTCCGCTTCATTTGCGCGCCGCTTACGGGCTGGGCGATTTGCCGGAGCCGCTCGTCGGGTGAGGGCGCGGCCGGCTGGGCGTGCGCAGAACCCACGGCAAGAGCGAGCAAGGGCAAAAGCATCAGGCTACGCATCATACGTCCTCCTCATCCCACCCCTACCCCTCCCCATCGAAGGGAGGGATATTGTTGGTGCACAACTGGCATTTGCGTGACCACAGGTCTAGTTGGGCAGCAACCCAAATCCAGATTCAAAGGCAGGCGTATCATGCTCCGCACCATCGACCATTTCATCGGCGGCTCCACCTTCGAGTCCGGCGAGCGCCAGGGCGAAGTGTTCGATCCCAACCAGGGCGAGGTCCAGGCCCATGTCCGGCTCGGCAGTGCCGCCGACCTCCAGCGGGCGATCGACGCGGCCAATGCGGCGCTTCCCGGCTGGGCCGCGACCAACCCGCAGCGGCGCGCGCGGGTGATGTTCAAGTTCAAGGAGCTGGTCGAAGCCAACATGGACGAGCTCGCCGAAATATTGTCGAGCGAGCATGGCAAGGTGATCGCCGACGCCAAGGGCGACATCCAGCGCGGGCTCGAGGTGATCGAATATGCCTGCGGCATCCCCCATGCGCTCAAGGGCGAATATACGATCGGCGCCGGCCCTGGCATCGACGTCTATTCGATGCGCCAGCCGCTCGGGATCGTGGCCGGGATCACCCCGTTCAACTTCCCGGCGATGATCCCGATGTGGATGTTCGGGGTGGCGATCGCCTGCGGCAACGCGTTCGTCCTCAAGCCCTCCGAGCGCGACCCGACGGTGCCGGTGCGGCTGGCCGAGCTGATGAAGGACGCTGGCCTGCCCGACGGAATTCTCAACGTCGTCCACGGCGACAAGGAGATGGTCGACGCCATCCTTGACCATGACGAGATCATGGCGATCAGCTTCGTCGGATCGTCCGACATAGCGCAATATATCTATTCGCGCGGCACGGCGAACGGGAAGCGCGTGCAGGCGTTCGGCGGCGCCAAGAACCACGGCATCGTCATGCCCGACGCCGACCTCGACCAGGTGGTCAACGACCTTGCCGGAGCCGCCTTCGGCTCTGCCGGCGAGCGCTGCATGGCGCTTCCTGTCGTGGTACCGGTCGGCGACAAGACCGCCGACGCGCTTCGCGAAAAGCTGATCCCGGCCATCGAGGGGCTTCGGGTCGGCGTCTCGACCGATGCCGATGCGCATTACGGGCCGGTAGTCACCGCCGCCCACAAGGAGCGGATCGAGAATTACATCCAGATGTGCATCGACGAAGGCGGCGAGCTGGTCGTCGACGGCCGCGGCTTCACGCTCCAGGGATACGAGAGTGGCTTTTTCATCGGCCCGACATTCTTCGACCATGTGAAGCCCGATTTCCGGTCGTATCGGGAGGAGATTTTCGGACCCGTGCTGCAGATGGTCCGCGCCGACAGCTTCGAGGAGGCGCTGCGGCTGCCGAGCGAGCATCAATATGGCAACGGCGTCGCCATCTTCACCCGCAACGGCCACGCAGCGCGCGAATTCGCCGCCCGGGTCAATGTCGGAATGGTCGGCATCAACGTGCCGATCCCGGTGCCGGTCGCCTATCACACCTTCGGCGGCTGGAAGCGATCGGGCTTCGGCGACATCGACCAGCATGGGCCCGAGGGCGTGCGCTTCTGGACCAAAGTGAAGAAAATTACCCAGCGCTGGCCGGACGACTTTGTCGAGACCGACAACAAGGAAGCTTTCCACATCCCGACGATGGGCTGATCGGTTTTGAAATATGATGACGCCTCTTGGCACTACGGCGGCGACTTTCCGCCGGACCTGCCGCCAGAAGCTGGCGCTACCCACATCGCAATGTTCGTTGCATGGGCGATGCTGAATGGCCTTGCTGGACCCATCCACACGGAGGATTTTCCTGCCCTTCTCGGCAGGCTGCACAATCGTGAATTGACCCCGGGCACGTGGTTCATAGAAGCTTGCGACGAAAAGTTCACGGATGAGGATCTGAACGAAGAAGGGAACGCCTTTGCCCAGAGCTATTACGCTAACGAGGATGGCCTGAGGACCGGTGTTTCCAGTTTTCTGGACGACTACACAGAGGCATTCCCGGATTTTCAGGACTCCTATCGAGTGCCAGACACTTGGGAAACCTACGAGAGGATAGCGCCAATAATTTCCCGCCGTTTCATCAACTGGCGGAACTCAGGCGACCACTGATGCGCGCGCGCAACGAGTTCCAAGGAATTCAGTCCGTTACGCATTATTAACCTTTTGCCATCATTCCCCTCATGGTTAATGAGCGCTTCAAGGCCATTAAGACGGGTTAAGCTCGTCGGCCGCGAACAGGGGAATGAGCATGCGAGTCCTGCTGATCGAAGACGAGCCGACGACGGCCAAGAGCATCGAGCTTATGCTCGGAACCGAAGGCTTCAACGTCTACACCACCGATTTGGGCGAAGAGGGCCTCGATCTCGGCAAGCTCTATGATTACGACATCATCCTTCTTGACCTCAACCTGCCCGACATGCACGGCTATGACGTGCTGAAGAAGTTGCGGACGGCCAAGGTCGGCACTCCGGTGCTGATCCTGTCGGGCATCGGCGAGATGGATTCGAAGGTGCGGGCCTTGGGCTTCGGCGCCGACGATTATGTCACCAAGCCCTTCCACCGCGACGAGCTGGTCGCCCGGATCCATGCGATCGTCCGCCGCTCCAAGGGCCATTCGCAATCGGTCATCCGCACCGGCAAGCTGGCCGTGAACCTCGACGCCAAAACGGTCGAGGTCGACGGCGCCCGGGTCCATCTGACCGGCAAGGAATATGCGATGCTCGAGCTGCTGTCGCTGCGCAAGGGCACGACCCTGACCAAGGAGATGTTCCTCAACCATCTCTACGGCGGAATGGACGAGCCCGAACTGAAGATCATCGACGTGTTCATCTGCAAGCTGCGCAAGAAGCTCAGCCTGGCCTGCGGCGGCGCCAATTATATCGAGACGGTGTGGGGCCGCGGCTATGTGCTTCGCGATCCCGAGAGCGAGGAAGCTCCCGAGCCGGCGGTAAACGCCGCCGTCGCGTAACGGCATTTCAAATCGATCAACCGGGGACGGGCGGGGATCGCCGCGCGCACGCCCGTCACCCAGACGGGCGAGCACGGCGATGGCTCCGCCCTTTCTTTATGCGCCGATCAGCGGTCGCTTGCGCTCGCGGCGCAGCGGCAGCACCAGCTCGCGCCCGGCGGCGGCCTCGGGGGCAGCATCTTCCATTCGCCGCCAGCCGTCGCGGCCGAGCCGTTCGAGCGGCTTGAAGCCGGTCTTGTAGGCCATGCGCGGACTGCCTTCGACCCAATAGCCGAGATAGACGTATGGAAGCCCTGCCCTCGCCGCCCGGATGATGTGGTCGAGGATGATGTAGGTGCCAAGGCCCTTGCGCGAGTCGGGGCCGACGTCGAAGAAACTGTAGATCATCGACAGGCCGTCGGCCTGCTGATCCGAAAGGCATGCGCCGATCAGTCTGCCCGGCCTGCCGCCTGTCGAGGGCTCGCGATATTCGACGACATAGGTGCGGACGGGGGTTTGCTCGACCATGTCGGCGAAATCGCTTTCGTCCATTTCGGCCATTCCGCCGCCGGGATGGCGGACCGCCAGATAGCGCTGGAGCAGCTCATATTGCTCCTCGGTCGTCCACGGCTTGCATGCGGTGACCTCGACGTCGGAATGGCGGCGCATCAGCTTGCGCTGGGTGGCGTTGGGGGAAAATTCTGCGGCGAGTACCCGAACAGAGACGCAGGCCGAGCAATCGATGCAGCTCGGCCGGTAGGCGACCGACTGGCTCCGGCGAAAACCGATACGGCCAAGCGCCTCGTTTAGCTCGGCGGAGTGGCGGCCGTTCAGTTCGGTGAATACCTTGCGCTCGACCTTGCCCGGCAAATAGGGACAGGGAGCCGGATTGGTGACGAAGAATTTAGGGAAGCGGAATGGTGCGCTCAACCGAACTGACCCTTTGACGCGTGGTTACCGGAGTCTTTATCCCACTGGTAAACGCGATTGAAAAGAGTTGGAGCCGCCAAAAGACGGTTAAGCCCGATGGCTGTGCCGCAAAGGGACGACCGGGGCGCCTTCCCCTAGTCGAGCGAGGCGCGCTCGACGACGAAGCCGGCCTCCTCGAGCAGCTTGACGACCCGGTCGATCGCCTGGGGGTCGCGCGCCTCGCACTCGACTTCGATCACCGTGTCCTTGGCCGGCAGCCGGGTGAAGATCCGGCTGTGGTTGATCTCGATGATGTTGACCCCGGCCTCGTGGAATTTGGCGGTAATCGCCGCGAGCGCCCCGGGCTGATCCTGGGCGGCGATCCGAAGCCGGGCGATGCGACCCGAGCGGACCAGGTCGCGAACGAGGACATAGGCGAGCAGATGGGTATCGATATTGCCGCCGCAAAGGATCGTGCCGACCTTGCGACCGGCGAAGCGACCGGGGTTGGCGAGCATCGCCGCCAGGCCGGCGGCGCCGGCGCCTTCGACGACGCTTTTCTCGATCGCCACCAGCATCGCCACCGCGCGCTCGATGTCGCGCTCGGCGACCAGCAGGATCTCGTCGGCGATCTCGCCGAGAATCCGGCTGGTGAGCTCGCCCGGCCGCTTGACCGCGATGCCCTCGGCGAGCGTGTCGCCGCCGCAGGCAAGCTCGTTTCCGTCAATGGCCGATTTCATCGCCGGATAGAGCTCGGCCTCGACTCCGATCAGCTCGATGTCGGGCTTGATCGCGCGAGCGGCGATTCCGACGCCGGACATCAGCCCGCCGCCCCCGACCGGAATGCACAGCATGTCGAGGTCGGGCGCGTCCTCGAGCATCTCCAGAGCCAGTGTCCCCTGCCCGGCGATGATCTGCGGGTCATCGAACGGGTGGACGAAGACCAGGCCTTCCTCGGCTTCGAGCTCGCGGGCCCTGGAGTGCGCGTCATCGAACATGGCGCCATGAAGCAGGACCCGGGCGCCGTGCCCTTCGGTCTGCGAAACCTTGATGGTCGGAGTGTTCGACGGCATGACGATCGTCACCGGAATGCCGAGCCTCCGGCCGTGATAGGCGACCGCCTGGGCGTGATTGCCGGCCGATGCGGCGATGACCCCGCGCGAGCGCTCCTCGCCCGAAAGCTGGAGCAGCTTGTTGAGGGCGCCGCGCTCCTTGTAGGCGGCAGTGAACTGCAGATTCTCGAACTTGAGCCAGACCTCGGCGCCGATGATCTCGGACAGCGTTCGGCTCATCAGCATCGGGGTTCGGATCACCGAGCCGGCGATCCGCCCGGCGGCGGCGCGGATGTCGTCGATCGTCGGCGGCTGCATCATTGGGCCGCGCCTAGCCCTTCCCCGCGGCGGGAACAATGCTATCGGGACGGCCATGGCGCGCATCGCATTCATCGGCCTTGGAGTGATGGGCGGCCCGATGGCCGGCCACCTCGCAGGGGCTGGCCATGAGCTGGCGGTGTACAACCGGACCCGCGTAAAGGCCGAGGCATGGGCGGATAAGCATGTCGGCAGAGTCGCCGACAGTCCTGCGGAAGCCGCGCAGGGCGCCGAAGCGGTGATCGCCTGCGTCGGCCGCGACGAGGATGTCGAGGAGGTTGCGCTCGGCCCGAACGGCGCGCTGGGCGCAATGGCTGCCGGAACTTTGTGGATCGACCATACGACCGCTTCGGCGAAGCTCGCTCGGCACATTGCGGACGAGACGGACCGTCTCGGCCTGCTGGCGCTCGACGCGCCGGTGTCCGGCGGCGAAGCGGGCGCGGTCAATGGATCGCTGGCGGCGATGTGCGGCGGCACGAACGAGGCGTTCGCCGCCGCGCAGCCGTACCTCCAGGCCTATTGCGCGCGATCGGTGCTGATCGGCGAGGCGGGAAGCGGCCAGCTTGCCAAAATGGCCAACCAGATCTGCATCGCAGGCGTGGTCGAAGGCCTCGCCGAGGCGATCCAGTTCGGCAAGCGCGCCGGACTCGACATGGACAGTCTGTTCGAAGCGCTGTCGGGCGGCGCCGCCTCGAGCTGGCAGATGCTCAATCGCTGGCAGACGATGTGCGAAGGCAAATTTGACTTCGGCTTTGCCGTCGACTGGATGCGCAAGGATTTGGCGCTGACACTCGAGGAAGCCCACGCCAACGGCTCGCAACTGCCGCTGGCCGAGATGGTCGACCGGTTCTACGCCGACGTGCAGGAAATGGGCGGCAACCGCCTCGACACGTCGAGCCTGCTCAAGAGGTATATCCAGTGATGCTGAAGCTGATGCTTGCCGCCGCGGCGGCTCTGGTGGGCCAGCAGGCCACGCCCCCCACGGTCGGTGAGCAGCCGAGCGATTGGGCTGACACGACGCTGATTACCAACGCCAATGGCGTTCAGGTCGGGCCGGACGGGTCGATTCAGCGGTTTCACTCGCTTGCGTTCAACCACCGCACCGGCCGAGTGATCAAAGTCTATTCCGCCGGTGAACAGCCTCAGGCGCGGGTCGGGAATGCCGAGGATGCCGGCGGGCGCACGCTGCTCCCCGGGCTGATTGATGCGCACGGCCATGTCATTGGACTGGGCTTTGCAGCGCTCACCCTCGATCTCACCGGAACGACTTCCGTCGCCGACCTGCAGCAGCAGCTTCGCGCCTATGCGCAGGCCAATCCGGGCGCTGCGTGGATCGTCGGCCGCGGCTGGAACCAGGAGCATTGGCCCGAGCGGAGGATGCCGACGGCAGCCGACCTCGACTCAGCAGTTCGTGACCGGCCCGTGTGGCTGGTGCGAGTCGACGGCCATGCCGCCGTCGCCAACAGCGCGGCGATGCGAATCGCCGGCGTCACCCGCGCCACGCCGACGCCCGCGGGAGGCAAGATCGAAAAGGATGCGCGGGGTAACCCGACCGGCCTTTTCATCGACGCCGCCGAGGATCTGGTCGCGAGCAAGATTCCGGCCCCGACCCCCCAGCAGCGCGAGGCGGCGCTTGCCAAGGCGCAGGAATCGATGCTCGCCAGCGGTATCACCGTGGTCGCCGACATGGGCACCTCGGCCGAGGACTGGGCGGTGATGGCCGATGCCGCCCGCGTGCAGCGGCTCAACGTGCGCATCATCTCCTATTCGGCCGGGCTGGAACCGCTGCCGCATATCGCGCCCAGCGGGGCGACACCGTGGATCGGCAGCGACCGGCTGCGGCTGGTCGGCGTGAAAATCTATGGCGACGGAGCACTCGGCTCTCGCGGCGCATGGCTAAAGCGGCCGTATGCCGACCAGCCGGACACGCGCGGGTTGCAGTTCCTCCAAGATGAGGAGCTGATGCGGCAGCTGACGACCGCGGCCCGGGCGGGCCTGCAACCGGCGGTGCACGCGATCGGCGATGCCGCCAACGAGCAGGCGATCCGCGCCTACGAGCAGCTCGGGCGAACCTTTACCGGCGACCGCCGCTGGCGGATCGAGCATGCTCAGGTGATCGACCCGGCCGACATCCCGCGGCTCGCGCCCGCCGGGATCATCGCCTCGATGCAGCCGATCCACCAGGTCAGCGACCGGACGATGGCCGAGGCCCGGCTCGGTCCCAACCGGCTTGCCGGCGCCTATGCCTGGCAGTCGATCGCACGGTCGGGCGGCCGGCTCGCCTTCGGTTCTGACTTTCCGGTCGAGCCGGTGAGCCCGTTCCTCGGCCTGTCGGCCGCCGTGAGCCGGCAAGACCCCGACGGAGTGCCGCCGGGCGGCTGGCGGCCGGAAGAGCGGCTGAGTTTCGAACAGGCGCTATCCGGCTTCACCCGCAACGCGGCCTATGCGGGGTTCGCCGAGGACCGAATCGGCGCGCTGGAGCCCGGCAAATGGGCCGATTTCATCCTCGTCGACCGCGATGTTTCCCAAGTGGACGCTCAATCGCTGGCACGGACCCAGGTGTTCGAGACCTGGGTCGCGGGACGGAAGGTGTGGGAGAAAGATAGTTCCCCGGCGAAGGCCGGGGCCCAGGAACGCTGATAGGCGCTGCTGACGCAGCACCCTGGACCCCGGCCTAGGCCGGGGAATGCTAGCGTCTCGCACGCTCGATCAGCATCCCCGGCGTCAGGATCTGCGGCAGCTCCTCGGCTTCGCGGCCCGGTTCGTACCACAGGTAGAGCGGCACCCCGGCCCGGCCGCGGCTTTCGAGGAAGCGGGTGATCGCCGGGTCACCATTGGTCCAGTCGGCGGCAAGCACCTTCACATCGGCTTCGCGGAAGGCGCGGCGCACCTCGGCACGGTCGATCGCGGCGGCTTCGTTCACCTTGCAGCTGAGGCACCAGTCGGCGGTGAAATAGACGAACACCGGATGACCGCGGACGAGATAGCTGGCGACCCGTGGGCTGCTCCAGGTCTCGGCGCCGGCAGGTGCGCGCACCGCCGCGGTGGAAAGAGTGGGCGCCTGCCAAAGCGCGAAGGCGAGCAACAGCGCCGTCAGCACCGCGACCGGCCAGCCCGCACGGACACCGCGCTGCTGGAAGAAACTGTAGCCGGCGAGCAGCAAGGCGAGGAGCACCGCCGAACCGGCACCAAGGACCAGCCCCGCCTGGCCCGTCTGGCGATAGAGCAGCCACAGGCAGCCGACCGCGGTCGCCGCCAT
>DATLGC010000095.1:0-26229 GCA_035540655.1 Sphingomicrobium sp.
ATCTACAGCCGGCCGGCGAATATCTTCGTCGCGCAGTTCGTCGGCTCGCCGGCGATGACACTGGCTCCGGGCAAGCTCCTCAATGGCGACGGCGAGTTCGCGCGCGTCAAGCTCGGCGACGGTTCGACGATCGAGACCAAGGTGCGGCGCGAGGCGCTGCCCAACAACGCGCCGCTTCGGGTCGGACTGAGGCCCGAGGCGGTTCGGGTCGGCGGCGACAACCAGGCGACGACCAAGGCGAAGGTCGATCTGGTCGAGCGCCTCGGCGAGCGCACCCTGGTTTACGCGCGGCTTGCCGACGGTCAGCCGATCACCGCCGAGGACGAGGGCTACAGCCAGGTCAGGATCGGCGACGAGGTTCCGCTCAGAATCGACGGCGGCTCGGCGCACCTGTTTGGCCCCGACGGAACCGGCTATCACGGGGTCGAGGCTTGACCTCGGCCGAGAGGGACTGGCGGGGCTTCCTGTTCGTCGCCCCGTTCCTGCTGCTCTATGCGCTGATCCTCGTTTTTCCCCTGTTCCGCGGCTTCTGGCTAAGCTTCAACCAGGTGGACATTTTCGGTGACGGCCATTTCGTCGGCCTCGCCAATTACGTCGAGCTCGCCGCGGACCCGATCTTCACGACGTCGCTGGTCAACACCTTCATCGTCACCCTGATGATCGTGCCGGTCCTGACGGTGCTCGCGCTGCTGCTGGCGATCGCGCTCAACAATGCCGGCCGAGGCGCGGCCCTGATGCGCGGGATCTTCTTTTCGTCGGCGGTCCTGTCGGTGACGATCGTGACGTTGATCTGGCGCTTCGTCCTCGCCCCCGACGCCGGGTTGCTGGGCGAGCTTTGGCAGGCATTCGGCTGGCAGCCTCTCGGCTTTTTGAGCGAGCCGCACCTCGTGCTGCCGGCGCTTGCAATCACCACCATCTGGTGGTCGTTGGGCTTGCCGATGCTGCTGTTCCTGGCCGGGCTGCAGCAGATTCCGCAAGACATGTACGAAGCCGCCGCGCTCGATGGCGCGGACCGCTGGACGACCTTCTGGCGGATCACCGTGCCCTCGCTTCGCCGCACTCTGGTTCTGGTGGTCATGCTGCAGACGGCGGCGCAATTGCAGATGTTCGGCCAGGCTCAGCTGCTGACCGGCGGCGGGCCCGGCGGAGCGTCGCGAACCACGGTCCTGTTCCTGTTTGAAAGCGCTTTCGGCCGGTGGGAACTCGGCTACGCGGCCGCGGCCGCCGAAATCCTGTTCCTGATCATCCTGGCCGTCACGCTGACCCAATATTGGGCGACCGGCAGAACTCCGGGGGCCGCTCATGGCCGCTGACGTGAGGCGCGGCGGGCTGACGCCGCTCGGCTGGATCCTGCTTTCGGTCGGCGCGGCATTGATGGTCGCGCCGCTGGTCTGGACCCTGCTCCTCTCGCTCAAGGACAATGCCGAGCTGGTCGGCAATAGCGGCGCGGCGTTGAGCGCGCCCTACACGCTCGAAAATTATGCGGCGATCCTCGGCAACAGGGCGACGATGCGCTGGCTGCTCAACAGTTTCATCGTGTCGATCGGGACCACTGCCGGCGTGCTGATCCTGGCGAGCCTCGCCGGCTATGGCTTTGCCCGGCTCGACTTCCCGTTCCGACGCACCCTGTTCATCATCGTCCTGCTCGGCCTCGCCGTACCGAGCCAGGCGGTCATCCTGCCGCAGCACCAATTGTTCGCCTGGCTCGGCCTCCACAACAGCTATCCGGGCCTGATCCTTCCGGGCCTGATCGCGCCCTTCGGCGTGTTCTTCATGACGACCTACATGCGCGGCATCCCGCGCGAGCTCGACGAAGCGGCGATGCTCGACGGCGCCTCCCGCTGGACCATCTTCTGGAAAGTGATCCTACCGCTGACGATCCCGGCGCAATCGACGCTTGCCGTCTTCACCTTCCTCGGCACCTGGAACGATTACTGGTGGCCGCTGATCTCGGCGACGCGAAGCGACATGTACACGCTGACGGTCGGCCTTGCCGCCGCGCAGATGAACTATGCCCAGACGAGCGGCCTCGGCTTTTTGATGGCGCAGGCGGTGTTCGCGTCGATCCCGATCTTCATCGTCTACATCGTTTTCCAGAAGCAGATCGTCCGCGCGATGGCCGGAACGGCCGTTCGGTGATGCGCCTTATCGCCGCATTGCTGGTTGCTCTTGCTGTCGGGAGCTGCGGAGCCGCCGACGGCACGACCTCCATCTATCTGCAGCGCTTTTTCGGCGAATGCACCGCTCAATATGGGGCAAGCACCGACATCGACAAAGCCGAAGGCGAGTGCGGGATCATGACCAGCATGATCAACCGCTTCGACGCCGAGAACCCGAACGTCCGGGTCGATGTCAACGTCGTCGCCTGGCCCGGCTACCCGCAGCTAACGGCGCAAATGGCCGCTCGCGATCCGCCCGACCTCGTCACCATGCACACCGGCGTGATCAGCGACTATGCCGCCAAGGGCCTGCTCGAGCCGCTCGCGCCATATCTGGAGGCGGCCGGGATCACCCCGGACAGCTTCACCGATGCGAGCAGAAGCGCGGTGACCATCGGCAATAACATCTTCGGGCTGCCGTTCGACACGCACGCCGGCCTGTTCCACGTCAACACGCGGCTTTTCGAACAGGCCGGTCTGATGCGCGGCGGCAAGCCGATCCTTCCGAATTCGGCGGACGAGCTGATCGCCCATGCCAGGCAGTTCCAGGAACGCACTGGAAAGCCGTATCTGATCCAGAGCAATGTCGGCGACAATGCCTATGCCGCGCGCAACCTCTACACCTACATGATGGCGCAGGGGGCGGAGATCTTCCCCGACCCCAAGCGGATCGACCTGACCAATCCCGAAGCATTCCGGGTGGCGCAATTCTTCCGTCGCATCAACGCCGAGCGTCTTGGCACGTTGAACATGGACACTCCGGCGGCGATCGCGGCCTTCATGAACGGTGAAGGCGGCATCTACCCGACGGGAACATGGATGCTCGGAACATTCCAGGACGAAGCGACGACGCCGGGGCGGCCTTTGTACAACAGCTACGCCGTCTTCCCCTATCCGCGTCTGTGGGGCGAACATGTCGAATATGTCAGCGGCCATGCCTGGGTCGTCCCGGCGCGCAAGCGAACGCCCGAGCAGCGCCAGGCGATCGCCGACTTTTTCCGCTTCGTCGCGCAGCATAATTATGCCTGGGCGCGCGCCGGGCACATCCCGGCGTTCAAGGCCGTGCTCGAAGATCCGCGCTTCAAGGCGCTGCCGCACCGCGCCGAGATCGCTCCGCTCGCCGACATCGGGCGCGCGTTGCCCGGCTATGTGCAGCGGCAGAATGCGATCGAAGGGATCGTCGGCGAGGAAGCGGCCGCGGCATTCATCGGCCAGAAGCCAATCGAGCGCGGCCTAGCGGATGCCGAGCGCCGCGTGAACCGGCTGCTTTCGCAAGTGAATTAAGGGCTACGCGCAGGGCCAGGCAATCACGCGTTTGCGCTCGCTTCCGCCTGAGCGCAGGCGCTGGCGACGAAATCGCCGTGCATCGGCATGTGCTCGGCCATGCGCCGGTAGCTGACGCGCATCTTGTCGAGCGCGTCGGCGATCATTGCCTCGTCGAGTGCATCGGCGGGTGGCTCATGGTCCTCGGGGATTTCCCCCTGGCCGAGCAGGACCGCAACCCAGCTCGCGGTGCCGAACAATTCGCGCCCCTCACGGAACAGTCGTCCCTTGGCGCGCCACAATTCGAGCTTGCGCTCGAGGCTGTCGGGAATGTCCATGGTTCGGCAGTGTTTCCAGAAGTCGGAATCGTCGCGCCGGGTGACCTTGTAATGCAGGATGATGAAGTCGCGCACGTCCTCGAACACCTCCTGCATCTGCCGGTTATATTCGTCCCGTTCGACCGGGTTGAATCTTTTGTCCGGGAACAGCGCGAGGAGCTTGACGATGCCGCTCTGGATCAGATGGATGCTGGTCGATTCGAGCGGCTCGACGAACCCGCTCGACAAGCCTAGCGAGACGACGTTGGCGTTCCAGGCGAGCCGCCGCCGACCGGCCTGGAAGGACAAGCGGCGCGGCTCGGCGAGAGCCTCACCCTCGAGGTTCCCGAGCAGCACCTCCTGGGCATCGGCATCGGACAAGTGGGCGCTCGAATAAACGAGGCCATTGCCCATCCGGTGCTGGAGCGGAATTCGCCACTGCCAGCCCGAGCTCCGAGCGGTCGAGCGGGTGAACGGATCGGGTTGGCCCGGATAGCGGCTCGGGACTGCGAGCGCCCTGTCGCACGGCAGCCAATGATTCCAGGATTCATATCCGGTCTTCAGCTTCTCCTCGATGAGCAGGCCGCGAAAACCGGAGCAGTCGATGAACAGGTCGCCGGCGATTTTCCGACCGTTGGCAAGCACCACATCGCCGACTTTGCCGCTGTGCCCATCAAGCGTCGCATCGACGATTTTGCCTTCGACCCGGAGCACGCCGTCGCGCTCGGCAATCCCGCGCAGGAACTGGGCATACAACCCGGCGTCGAAATGGAAGGCATAGGCAAGCTGCGATAGCGGCAGCGGCGCTCCGGGCGCCGGGCGGGCATAGCGGCCAAGCGCCGCGGCTGCCGCGCTCATCGACCAATGGTCGATCGCGGGGAGTTCTCGCCGCCTGCTTTCGCGCAGGTAAAGCTGGTGAAAATGGACGCCCTGGAAATCCTGTCCATGCGGCCCGAATGGATGGAAGTAGCGATCGCCGACCGCGCCCCAATCGACGAACTCTATGCCGAGCTTGAACGTGCCCCTGGTCGCGGCAAGGAACTCGTCCTCGTTGATTCCGATCATGTTGTTGTAGGCGATGATCGGCGGGATGGTCGCTTCGCCCACCCCGACCGTGCCAATCTCGTCCGATTCGATCAGGGTGATATCGATCGAACGCACATCTAGCAGCCGTGCGAAAGCCGCCGCGGCCATCCAGCCCGCCGTCCCCCCGCCGACAATGACGATTTTGCGGATGGAACGATCGGTCACTGCGGCTGTCTCGCATGCCGACCTTCGTGACGCAACGGCAGCCCCAGGCACGCGACCTCGCGGCAGCCTGAGACGTCCGCGCCACAGCTTTGAACATTCGAATAAATCAGCTTGTCAGCGAATGGCGCTTGCCTGTAAATTCAAATGGAAGCCGGACACAGACACTGCATTCGCCGGCTACCTGGGGGGGTCCACAATGCGTTTCAAATCCGTTGTACTTTGCTCGACCTCGGCCGCCGTGCTGGCGCTTATCGCATCGCCCGCGGCCGCTCAGAGCAATCAGCCGGCAACGCCGCCAGACCCGACTGTCGAAGCGCAGGAAAGCCCCGCCGATCCGGAAGCGGGCTCGGTCCAGACCGACGATGCCGTGCAAACGGTAGCGGGCGCCGACCAGGCCGTGACCGAAGACGACGCGATCGTCGTGACCGGCCTTCGCCGAAGCCTGCAGTCGGCGCAGGCCATGAAGCGCAACAGCGAGCAGATCGTCGACACGATCGTCGCCGAGGATATCGGCAAGCTGCCGGACATCGCCGTGTCGGACACCGCCGCGCGGATCCCCGGAATCCAGGTCGAGCGGACCGGCGGCGAAGCGAGCCGGGTGCTGGTGCGCGGCCTCGATCGGTTCAATTACACGACCACTTACAACGGCCGCGAGATCTTCACCGCGGAGACCCGCTCGGTCGCGCTCCAGGATTTCCCGGCCGGTGGGATCAGCGCGATCGAAGCCTTCAAATCGTCGTCCGCCAATCTCGTCGAGCCCGGCATCGCCGGCCTGGTGAACGTCCGCTCGCGGCGGCCGTTCGACTTTGCCGGCTTCGAACTGGCCGGATCGGTGTGGGGCGTCTACCCCAATCAATCGAGGGACTTCGATCCCAATGCGCAGCTTCTCATCAGCAACCGCTGGGCTGCCGGCGGCGGCGAGATCGGCGCGCTCATCAATTTCTCCTACACCCGGCTGCACTATCGGGATTCAATTCGCCGACACGGTTTCTTCATCGCCGACCTCGCCGGCGCTCGCTCGCCCGACTGGCCCGAGATCCGCTATAACGAAGCGGAGCGCTGGCGGCCGTCGGTCAACGGAGCCCTTCAGTGGCGTCCATCGCCCGACCTGGAACTGTACGCCGAGGGTTTGTGGCAGGGCTATCGCGAGCGTTCGACCGACCGCATGTGGGCGCAGCCTCTGTGGGGCGGCGCCTCTTACGAAAATCTGGTCATCGAAGACGGCAAGATCATCAGCGGGACGGTCAACAACCCGACCGCCTGCTGCGGCGGCAACCACACCTGGGGTTTCCAGGGCGCGACCAAGCGCGACACCAATACATATCAGTTTGCTGTCGGCGGCCGTTACGACCTCGGCGCACTGCAGATCTCGGGCGATATTGCGCGCACCGACAGCCAGTTCGACCTTCGCACCGAAAGCGTCGACTTCGAAATCAACCGGAAGAATTATTCGGTCGACTGGTTCACCGGCCGAGTGGGCGGAAGCGGCCCGACCTTTCGTATCCGCGGCCTCGACCCGTCCAACCCGGCAAACTATAATTACCGGGGCTTCTTCGAAGATCATCTGACGGCCGAAGGCGACGATTGGCAGGCTCGCCTCGACTTCGAATATGAGCCGGCGGGGCTCGACTTCCTGCCCAAGATCCAGTGGGGCGTGCGCTACGTCGATCGCAACGCGGCGGCGAAAGCCGGAGCTTTCTACTGGAACCTGGCACAACAGGGCATCCCGATCAGCGCGGTGCCGCTCGATTACAGGATGTCGCCGATCGGATTCCGCGGCGACAACAATAAGCCGATCCCGATGTCGTGGATGGCGCCCACCTTCAACAGCGTATGGAAAAATCTGCGCGAGCTGCGGCAGTTCAACATCGACCGCACCGGCATTGGTTCGCTCGACGGACCGCCGAACGATCCGGGGCGAACCTTCAATATCAATGAAAAATCCTACGCCGCTTATGGCCAGCTGAACTATGCGTTCGACGCTGGCCCGACGGTCATCGACGGGGTGGTCGGGATGCGCGTCGTCAAGACCGACACGGACACGCAAGGCACGTTGTTCACGACGACCGGTCCAGAACCAATCGATTTCCAGAATGAATATACCGACTGGTTGCCGAGTGCGAGCCTGCGGGCGCGCTTCTCTCCGGAGCTGCAATTGCGCCTGGCAGCGACGAAGACCCGAACCCGGCCGACCTTCGCGCAGCTCAATCCGGCGCTTAGGCTCGGGCAGGAGCCAAATTGCGCCAACCTACCTCCCGGCGTTGACTGCGTCCGGGAAGGATCGGGCGGCAATCCGTTCCTCGAGCCACTCGAGTCGAACAATTATGACGCGAGCCTCGAATATTATTTCTCGCGCAACGGTTTCGCTTCGGTCGGGCTGTTCCGTCGCGACATGCGCGGATTCATCGCCAATCGCAGGTTCGAATTTCCCGAACCCGATCCCGATACGGGGCTGCCCTTGCTGATTTCCGGGCCGGTCAACACGCGCCAGGCGAAAATCCAGGGCGCCGAAGCGCAGGTCAGCAGCTTCTTCGACTTCCTGCCAGGCGCGCTCGGCGGGCTCGGTGCGCAAGCCAACGTCACCTATATCGATGCCAAGGCGGACTTCCTCATCTTCCCTGAAGACCATCCGAATCACGCGATGCGGCGAATGCGCATTCCGGACGTTTCGAAATGGACGTGGAACCTGGTCGGAATGTACGAGCGCGGGGGAATCACGGCCCGCCTCGCCTACAACCGCCGCAGCGGCTTCCCTGAAGGCGATCTTGCCGAGCGCGATAATTTCTTCACGCTGCAGGGCCGCGCCCACGCGGTGTCGAGGCTGGACTGGTCGAGCAGCTATGCGTTCAACGACAGGATGACTGTATTCTTCGACTGGACCAACATCCTCGGCAAGCCATTCAAGTCGGACATCGTTCGGGTCAACTATCCGGGCGGCCAACCAAGCGCGGAGGAAATCTTCCCGATGGTCGTCCGCTTCGAGGAGACCGTGGTGTCAGGTGGGATTCGCTTCCGCCTGTAGGCCGAGCAATCGTTCGCGACATTGGGGCGGTCGGAAACGGCCGCTCCTTTTGTTTCCCAACATTGAAACTCACTAGCCAGCCGCTCAGCCGCGCTCGCCATTCCGCTGCGGGCGAAGGCCTTGCCCGAGCACCGGCTTGCCGTCTTTCCACGAGATCGGCGCGACGTAGAGATAGCGCTTGTCGTCCGCCTTGCGGCAGCCGCGGGTCGCCGCCCATGCGTGGAAGGCGATGAAGTGGCGCTGGCCGACCTGGAAGATGCTCGGGTGGCCCGGGCCGCTCAAACATCCCGCCTGGCGGTCGTTGAAGCTGTGCAGGATCGGGTTTTCCGGAGCATCTTCGCAAGGGCCAAGCGGCCCCTGGCAGATGGCATAGCCGGTCGAATAGCGCGACAGCCGCTCGTTCGGGTCCCAGCCATAATAAGCCGCCGAGTAGAATAAATGGTAGCCGCCGTGTGGCGGGCGCACCATGGCCGGAGCCTCGACCAGCCCCCAGTGCCATCGCTGGCTGTCGCGAAGCAGGCTGACCGGCTCGCCGACTACCGACAGCCCGTCGTCGGACAGTCTTTGCCCCCAGATGTAGGAAGTCCTTCGGACCGCGTTGCCGTCGTTCTTGTAATAGACGTAGAGCCTGCCGTCGGAGTCGCGGAACGGGTTTGCGTCGATCGTCCCGCCTTCCTCATACTGGCAGACGAAAGGTTCGGTCGAATTGTCGCGGAACGGGCCCCTGGGGTTGTCGGCGACCGCGACTCCAAGGCACTGGACATCCCGCTGGCGATTGCGAGCGGTATAATAAAGGACCCACTTCTCTCCGACCTTCAGCACCTCGGGGGCCCAGGTGAATCCTTCCCTCGCCCAGGGCGCAAGCACCGGCATTCCGTCGAGGCGGTTCCGCGGGTTCGCCGGGTCCATGACGAACGACCAGTTCACCAGATCGCGCGATGTCGCCATCGGCAGGTTGATTCCGGCATTGGTCGCGTAAGCGATGAACTCGCCATCATGGAGCACGATGTGCGGGTCGGGAAAATTCTCCTCGAACACCGGCACGAAGGACGGCTGCGCAATTGCCGGAGCGGCTGCCAGAAACAAAAGCGCGGCGAGCAAGCGGCGAAGGAACGAAGTCACTGGCACCGGCGGACTCCTCTCGATGCGGGGCTGCGATTGTAGCACAGCGGCGGGGCTGGCCAAGCGCGCGCTTTACACCTGGCGCAACGTCACTTTGTCGCCACTGAAATCGAGACCGACCGTCAGCAAAGCGCGAAAGGCGTTGTAGCCGGCACGGCCCGGGAAGAATGCGTGGAAGAAGAGCTGCGGACGGCCGTCGGCTCCCGGCGCGACCGAAGCGTGGCCCGGAGCCCACCAGTCGCGGTTCGACTGAAGCAGCGGCTCGCCCTGCTTTTCGTACGGTCCCAGCGGATGGTCGGCGACCGCGACTCCGATGCCATAGGCCGGAGTGGAGAAATCGTTGCCGGCATAGAACATCCAGTAACGGCCGTTCTGCCTGGTGACGAATGGGCCTTCGATCAAATGCCCTTCCCAGTCGAGGTCGTTGACGAGCACGAGCTTCTCTTCGCCGACCAGCGATCGACCGTCCGGCCCCAGGCGCCGAGCGTGGATGGGCGTGGTCAGCGCTTCGACGATCTCGTCGGCATGGCCGCATTCGACCAATACCGGCTTGACCCGCGGCCAATTGTCGAGCGCGGTTTCGATCAGCGGCTGCATCAGGAAGAAGCGCTCCATTGGCCGACGACTGTTCGCCCAGGGCTGGACGGCGGCGGCGAAGGCGGCGGTGCGGCGGTCGACTTCGCCTTCGAACAGCTGATCGATCAGCCGGGGATGCTCGCGAAGCAGCCCGGCCAGCGGCCTTGGCCACAAGCCGTTGGTGTCGTTCTTCCAGAACAGGAAGGGCGTTCCGTCATCGTCGACGAATATGTGCGAATCGATCACTCCGCCGCTGGCCGCCGTGCCCGGATAGAGCACCTTGCCGCCGGTGATCAGCGGCTCGCCATTGTCTTCCCACGGGCCGAAGGGTGTCGGTGACCGCGCGAGCCCGATGGCGAGCGCGTTGCTTTGCTGGCGTGCCGTGTAGGCGGCCCAATATTCGTCGCCGACCCTGGCGATCTCGGGCGCCCAGAAATCGGCGACATGCCGACCTGTCGCCGACCATTGCGGCGTCTGCCCTCGCGGAAAGATGTGCCCCCGCGGCTCCCACTGGTCGAGGTCGCTCGAGAAGACGATCGGGAAGGCATCGGGCGCATCGCTGCTCGTTGCCGTCAAAACCCATCCCTCGCCGGTCCTCACGACCGCCGGGTCGCCGTAGCCATAATGCGTGCGTGGCTCGAGGTTTTCGGTAATCAGCGGTCGCCAGCGAATGTCGCCTTGGTCGGAGCGGGGCTCCTCGACCGAGCCCGGAACCCGAGTTCCGAAGTCCTCGGCCAGCTCGGCGAAGAACTCGAGATAATGCGGATGCTCGCCGCCGCGAACATGATATTCGCGCTGCTGCCCGTCCGCCCGGACGGTGAAGCGTGTCCCCTCCCCGTCCTCCTCTGCTTCGACGTGAAAGGCGGGCTGCGATTCAAAGCGGTGCATCGGCGGCGCCGATAGAGGGGCGAGCCGGCGATGGAAAGTCCTTCCGATGCGCCCGGCATCGTCCTATCGTGAAGCGATGGAGACGATCGCCAAGCTGCTGGCGTTGCTGTTCGCCGCCATGCTGGCCGCCGGCTGCGCCGTCCCTCAGCCGGCCGGCCCACAGGCGACATTCGCCAATCCGGTGCTCGATTCGGACTTTCCGGACCCTGCAGTGATCCGTTCGGCCGACGGCTTTTTCTACGCCTACGCCACCCAGACCGAGCGCGACGGTCGGATGATCAACATGCAGGTTGCCCGCTCGGCCGATCTGGTCAACTGGCAGCATCTTGGCGACGCGCTTCCGGTCAAGCCGGGCTGGGCCAGCCGAACCCAGGATTTCTGGGCGCCCGACGTCTTCGCGGCCGACGGACGTTATTATCTTTATTATTCGGCCAAGCCGGACGCCGCGCTCGAGGACGAAAGCCGCGGCCTGTGCCTGGCGGTCGCCACGGCGAACCAGCCGCAGGGGCCGTTCACCGACATTGGCGCGCCGCTGCTGTGCGGCGAAGGCTTCGTCAACATCGACCCGATGGCCTTCGACGACCCGGCGACGGGGAAGCGCCTGCTCTACTGGGGATCGGGCTTCGGGCCGATCAAGGTCCAGGAGCTGGCCCCCGATCGGGTGAGTTTCGCGCCCGGAAGCCGTCCGATCGACCTTGTCCACACCATCAAGACCGAGGAGCCGAGCGAATATCAGCGACTGGTCGAAGGGGCCTGGGTGATTCTTCGCGGCGGCTATTATTATCTCTTTTATTCCGGCGACAATTGCTGCGGGCCGAACGCTCATTATGCGGCGATGGTCGCCCGCTCGCGAAGCGCCACCGGGCCATTCGAAATCCCGGCCGACAAGGTCATCCTCGAGGCCGGCTCGAACTGGCTGGCGCCGGGACATAACAGCGTCATCCGCGACGATGCCGGCACCGACTGGATGCTTTATCACGCGGTCGACACGCGCCGGCCGCGCTCCAAGCCGACCGACGATGTGAACACCAGGCGCGTGATGCTGATCGACCCGATCGTCTGGCGCGACGGCTGGCCCCGGATCGAGGGCCGAATACCGTCCAGCGGCCGTCAGAGCGCACCGATAATCCGCAGGAACTAGACCCGCTTTTCGGGATGGGACAGGCGCGCGATTTTGCTGCTATGGCCAGGCGGATGCACGACAGGCGCACGGCACTCCAGGTTTTCACTGCACTCGCTGCTTCGGCCGCGCTGCCGACTGCCGTCCTCAATGCGCAAGGGTCCGGCCCGAAGCCGCCCCGGCTTCGCCGTGGAGACACGGTCGGAATCGTCAAGCCCGCGAGCTTTCTCGCCGATGATTTCGACCTTCAGATCGCCATGGAAGCGATCGCCGCGATGGGGCTGGTGCCAAAACCGGCGCCGCACCTGCGCGCCCGACACGGCTATCTCGCCGGCAGCGACGAGAGCCGTGCCGCCGACCTCAACGCAATGTATTCCGACCCCAGCGTGCGGGCCGTCTTCGCGGTTCGCGGTGGCTGGGGTTCGGCCCGAATCCTGCCCCACCTCGACTTCGACCTGATCCGCGCCAATCCGAAGCTTTTGATCGGCTTCAGCGACATCACCGCGCTGCACATGGCATTTGCCGCCCGGGCGGGCTTTCCCACCATTCACGGCCCGAATGCGTCGAGCATGTGGGGGAAGCTTTCGTGGAACGCGTTCAAGGATCTCGTCTTCGATGGAAAGGCTCCGCTGTACCGCAATCCGCAGGCGACCGACGATCGGCTCGTCCAGCGGAACTGGAGGACCCAGACCATTCGCCCAGGCAAGGCCGCTGGACCGCTGCTCGGCGGCAATCTCACCGTTCTCACCGCGCTGATGGGCACGCCCTATTTGCCGAGTTTCGACGGCGCGATACTGTTCCTGGAGGATGTCGACGAGGCCGAGTACCGGGTCGACCGAATGCTCACGCAGCTTGCGCTGGCCGGAGTGCTCCGTCGCGTTGCGGGCGTGGTCTTCGGGCAGTGCACCAATTGCCGCGCCGCCGGTCCCTCTTACGGCGGGTTCACATTGTCCCAGGTGCTTCGGCAGCATGTCGAGCCGCTTGGAGTCCCGGCCTATCAGGGCGCGCTGATCGGGCATATCGACGACCAGTTCAGCATCCCGGTCGGCGTTCGCGCCGAGATCGACGCATCGGCGGGCACGATCAGGATTCTCGAGCCGGCAGTGTCCTGAGCGGCGGGAGCTGACCGGTGAATCATTTCGAGCTGCGCGGCGGCGTTATGCATTGCGAGGACGTCCCGCTGCCGCTCATCGCGCGGCAAGTCGGCACCCCCGTCTATGTCTATTCGACCGCCACCATGCAGAGGCACGCGCGGGTATTGAAAAGCGCGCTGACGAAGCTCGAGGATCCGCTCATCGCCTTTGCCGTCAAGGCCAATCCCAATGCCGCGGTGCTGGCGACGTTGGCGGCCGAGGGGCTGGGCGCGGACGTGGTTTCGGGAGGCGAATATCGCCGTGCGCGAGCGGCCGGGATCGCGGCCGACAAGATCGTCTTTTCCGGAGTCGGCAAGACCGCGGAGGAGATGGCGTTGGCGCTGCGGGGCGGACTCTATCAGTTCAACGTCGAATCCTTCGCCGAGGCCGAAATGCTTTCCGAGGTCGCGCTCGCGGTCGGCCGCAAGGCGCCGGTCAGCTTTCGGATCAACCCGGACGTGGCGGCGGGGTCGCACGCGAAAATCTCGACGGGCGGAGCGCAGGACAAGTTCGGGATCGGCATCGGCCAGGCCTTGTCGGCGTTCGAACGGGCGCGACAGCTTCCGGGCCTCGCCCCGCAAGGGGTGGCGGTCCACATCGGCAGCCAGCTGACCAGCCTCGATCCGCTCGAAGCCGCGTTCGGGATATTGGGCAAGCTCATCGGCGAGCTTCGGGCGGCCGGCCACGAAATCACGGTTGCCGATTTGGGAGGCGGCCTTGGCGTCCCTTATGATCCGTCGGCGCCAGTGCCGCCGAGCCCCGCGGATTATGCCGCGCTCGTCGAGCGAATGACCGCTGGCTGGGACGTCCGCCTCGTCTTCGAGCCGGGCCGGCTGATCGTCGGCAACGCGGGCGTACTCCTGACCAAAGTGATTCGAGTGAAGGAAGGGCCGAGCCAGCCTTTCGTCATCGTCGACGCGGCGATGAACGATCTGATGCGCCCCAGCCTCTACGATGCGTGGCACGCGATCGAAGCGGTCGTTCCGAAGCATGAGAATCCCATGGTCGCCGACATCGTCGGGCCGGTTTGCGAATCGGGCGACATTTTCGCGCGCGCTCGAACGATCGAGCGGGTCGAGGCCGGCGAGCTGATGATCGTCAGGACCGCCGGCGCTTATGCGGCGACGATGGGCAGCACCTATAATTCGCGTCCGCTAGCCGCCGAAGTCCTGGTGAACGGCAGCGACTGGGCGGTCGTCCGCGAGAGGCAGGATGTCGAGGCGCTGATCCAAAACGACCTCATCCCGCAATGGCTGGACCCCAGCCGATGAACCCCGGAGACCGGCGAAGGGCCGCTGAACGCGGCGGCGGCTAGCGCCGTCGGCGTTCCCTGGAGAGCCTGCTCATCAGGATGGCGGCACGCTTCGCCTGCAGATAGATGGAATCGATATCGACCCGCTCGCTTTCCGAATGCGCGCCGCTGCCCCCCGGCCCGAGCCCGGCGAGACCATCGATGTCCTGGGCGACGAAGCTGATGTCGGCGGCGCCGCGCCGGACAGGGTCGAGCTCGCCCATTTCGGGCAATCCCATGTCGCGGTTGACCTGGTTGAGCCGGGACAGGAGCGCGCGATTGCCTTCCGTCGGCGCCATCGGCGGATAGCCGTCCGGCTCGAAGGTGATTTCGGCCGTTGCGCCGCTCAGCGGCTGAGCGACGATCTCGCGCATCTTCGCCTGGGCGCGAGCGATTTGGTCGGCGCTCATCGCCCGCAGGTCGCCTCGGGCGATTGCGGTGGCGGCGACGACGTTGGTCTTGCCATTTGCGGAGATGCTCAGATTGTCGGCGGCCAGTTCGGCCGTCGTGCCGCCGCCGATCAGGCCGACGTTGAAGGTCAGCTTGTCCTCGGAGATTTCACGGCGGAAGCTGTCGATGATCCGAGCCAGTTCGTAGATCGCGCCCGACCCGACGCTTGGAGTCAATATTCCGCTCGAGTGGCCGCTGCGCGCGGTGACCTTGAGGGTCCATTCGTCGGAGCTTCGCCGGGCGATCGAGCCCATGTCGGCGCCGTCGAGCCGGGCAAGCCCTTCGAAATCGAGCCCGACGTCCGCCCATTTGCCGGCCGCGAACAGGTCGCGCCGGGCGATGTCCAATGGCCCCGCATCCTCCTCGTCGCCGCTCAGGAAGACGGTGATATCCGCGTCCTTCAGCGTTCCGGCTGCCCGCATCGCGCGCAGCGCGGCGATGAGCACGGCCATGCCGCCCTTGTTGTCGACGGCCCCGGGACCGTGGCCGAGATTGCCTTCGCGAACCCAGCGCTGGAAGGGCGAGTCCGGTTCGAACACCGTGTCGAGATGGCCGATCAGCAGCAGTCGCTTGCCTCGGCCATTGCCCTTGTGCCGAGCGACGATGTGGCCGGCGCGATTGGCGGCGCTGATGTCGATCCACTCGACCTTGAATCCCAGCGGTTCGAGCTCGGCGCGAAGCATCTCTCCGACCGCCTTGACGCCGGCGAAGTTCATCGTGCCGCTGTTCTGGTTGACCCATTTCTCGAGCATGGCGAGCGTTCGATCCCGCTCGGAATCGATGGTTGCGACCATTGACTGCTCGGCTTTGGTCAGCTGGGCGGCGGCTGGCGCGGCAATCGCGAGCGCGAAGGCGGCGCATAATGCTCGAAGGAAAAAGGCCATGGGGGCGACCTTAGCCCGGCAGCGAGCAGCGGCAAGGGTTGTTGCGAATTGAAGCCGCCTTCGGTCCGAGGCGCTAGCGATCCCCGGTCGGTGTTCGAAAGAGGGCCAGGGTGCGGCGAAGGGCCGCCTCTTCTGCTGCGCGATAGGCGCTTCGGCCACGCGGCGGCTCCGCCGACAAGCCTGTAACGAAGTAGGCGACGCCGGTTCCGGAAGCCCGGTCGATCCACAGGCCGGAGCGCAAGCCATAGGCGTCGCCGGCGTGGCCGACCCGGGGGACTCCGTCGCCCGCCGGGTCGTCCCTGCAGCCCGGGACCGCCGTCGGGATCAGCTGCGTGGCGAGGCCGTAGCTGCAGTAAAAGCCATGGTCGGTGTCGCCGTTGCGCCCGTCGAATCGCCAGACCGGGGCGAGCATCGCTTCCACCGATTGCGCAGTGAGGATTCGAACACCATCGAGCGTGCCGCCGTTCAGCAGCATCTGGCCGATTCGCGCCAGTCCCCGCGCCGAGATGCGAAGTCCGCCCTGAGGGGAGAACAAAGCTCCATTCTCGCCCGCTCGCCATCGGGAAAGGTCGCAGCTTGCGCCCTCGGGCACCAGCACCGGGCAGGCGGGCGGCTTGCCGCCCAGATCGTCGCGGACCGCCTTGCCATCCTGCATCAGCACCACCGCGCGGGCGATCGCCGCCTCGCTGCAGCCCGACCAGTTGAGGCACGCGTCGAGCTTCATCGGCTCGAGCACCTCGCGCCGAAGCCAGCGGTCGAGCCGCTCGCCGGTCACGCGTTCGACCAGCGAGCCGATGATCGGATAGTTGAGGTTCGAATAGGTGAAATAGCCGCCCGGCGGGTGGCCGTCGTCCCAGGCTTTCGGGTCGGCCATGCTGCTTTGGACCGATGTCCCGAGCGGAATCGCCCAATATTCAATCCCGTCGCGCACGCTCGACGTATGGGCCAGCAGCATGCGCAGGCTGATCGGCCGGTCGGGGAAGGCGGGATTGCGAAGCGGCCAGCCGAGCTGCGCCGAAACGTCGCCGTCGAGATCGATTTGTCCGCGTTCGACGAGCCGCATGATCCCGACCGCCACCGCGAGCTTGGTGATCGATGCGACCCGCGCGGGGTCGTCGGGGGTCATTTCGCGGCCGCTGCCGGGATCGGCGAAGCCCTCGGCAAAGCTGCCGATCTCGGAGTCGCGGTCGAACGCGACCCCGACCTGCGCGACCGGCGCCGCATCGCCCGCCGGGCTAACGGGCGTGGTGCAGCCTGCGGCCATGACTAGCAGCGGAAGGGCGAGCGCACGACCCGATGCCGTGATCAGAGCGCCAATCGGCCATGATCTGCGTCTCTCCATTCCCCCGCCACGGCCACGGCCCATTTTGTCGTAACCGCCCAGTTTCTAAAACTTCACGTCGGCCATGATCGTGAATGCCCGGCCACGCGGATCGGCGACCCGCGGTTCCCAAGAGCTGCCGCCGCCGGTGTCGCTGTCATAGGCGATGGCGAACGGCGGATCCGTGTCGAACAGGTTCTTGACGGTCGCCGTCAGCCGCATCCGCTCGGTCACGCCGATTGCCGCTGACAGGTTGTAGAGCGTGTACGGCTTGACGTTGATCACGTCGTTGGGCGGATCGACCAGCCCGCGCGCAACGCCGGGCAGCTGCTGGTTCTTGTAGCTGGAACGGTAGAGCTGCGTCAGCCCCAGGGTCCACGGCCCGGTGCCGTAGCTGATGAAGGCGTTGTGCTTCCACTTCAGGCCAAGGTCGCCGCTGAACGAGAAGACCCCCCGGCGATTGTCGAACGCGCCGCCTTCGATCAGCTGCTCCTTCTTCTTCAGCAAATAATTGCCGTCAATTCCACCCGCGAAGCGGCCTCCCAAGGCATCGAGCGCACCGCGAAGCGTGATGTCGACCCCCTGCGTCTTCGAGCCGCCGGTATTGATCCACCGCTGGTCGAGCGCCAGCAAATTGCCCGCCGAGTCGCGAATGAAGCGATCGGGGAACAGCTGGAAATTGTCGACGAGCTGGCGCCGCGATAGCACCTGGAAGGTTTTTTCGCGATCGATGCTGTAGAAGTCGGCCGAGGCGCTGAAGTTTCGCGAAAGCTGGAGCACCGCGCCGAGGCTGAACATCTTCGCCGTCTCGGGCTCGAGCCCCAGGTTGCCGCCGCTGATGATGTTGATCGACCGGGCCAGCGATTCGCAGCCGGGCACCGCCGGATTGGGTACCGCCCCGGGGCATTTGGCCGGGTCGGCGATGTCTGCCCCGGTGAACAGCGCCTCGATCTCGCCGTTGAACAGCTGGTTGAAGGTCGGCACCCGGAAGCCGGTATTGTAGTTGCCGCGCAACATCAGCTGCCGGATCGGCCGGTATTTGAAGTTGATCATCGGGTTCCTGGTCGAACCGAAGCCGGAATAATGGTCGATCCGGCCAGCCGCGGTCACTTCGAGATTGTCGAGGATCGGAACGAGCACCTCGGCGTAAGCCGCCTTGATGTTGCGCGAAGCGCCTTCCAGCGCATTCTGATTGTCGAACGGTGCGGCGATGATGACGGGCTGCGCCGACGCCTCGCGAACGTCGCCGTTGAACCGGTATTTCTCTCGTCGCAAGTCGACTCCGAGCGCTGCGCGGACCGTTCCGCCCGGCAGGCTGAACAGCGACCCCGATACCGACGAATCGATTTGAGTGACCGAATATTTGCCGCCGTAAAGGATCGTGCCCTCGGCCGACACCGCGCGAAGGGCAGCGAGCGCCGCCGGCGATTGCGACTGCCCCGGCAGCAGGAATGGGTTGATCAGGCCGCTGTTCAGCAGGCCGATGATGCCGCGCCTTGTCGCTCCGGGCGCGAGCGGCGCATTCGGATCGTCGGATCCGTCGGCTCGAGTGCCGCGGAAATAATAGCCCGAGCCGAGTTCCGACTGTGATTCGCTTTGCGCGTAGGAGCCGCCGGCGCGATAGTCCCAGCCGGCCATGATGGGGCCGTCGACGCCAAGCGAATAACGCGCCGTCTTGGTGTCGGTGACGATCTCGCGCCGCCCGCACTCCATGCAGCGCCAGCGATAGGCGAAGCCGGCCGGTGCTCGAGTCGCAAGCTCGGGAAAGGCCTGGATCAAGCGGTTGTAAACCAGGTCCCATCCTGGAGCGCCGACCGGATGCTCGTACCTCTGGGTGGTCGTGTTCGGCGTGATCTGCAGGTTCGAGAAGCGCTTGATTGCGGTCGCGTCCGATCCGGTGACCTCAGCGAAGAGTTCGTGCGGGCCGAAGGCGACGACTCCGCGCCCCAGCCAGGTCAGAGTCTGCAGAGGCTGCTGCAATACCGCGGCGCGGCCAGTGTCCCAGGCGCAAGCCAGCGCGGCCGAAGGCGTGTTCCATAGAAGGTGATCGTAGGCAGCCTGGCCGGAAACGGTACCGCACCCCTCGCCGCCCGGAATGTCGAGGATGTTGATACCTCCGCTGGCGCGCGTATTCGTTCCGGGAACGAATGGCGTCGATGCGGCGGTCGGGAAGAACGTGCCGGCAAGCGGGAAGATGGTCGCGTGCGGCGTTCCGCGGGTGTCGACCGACAGGCCGCGGTCCACCTGGAAGGTGTTGACGAAGTCGCGCTGGTCCCCGCGCAGCTCGGGCGACTTGTGGTAAGCGACCGCGCCCATGACGTTGAAGCCCTGGGCGCTGAGGTCACCGAAGCCGGCGATCGCCGAGCCGCGGTACATATTATGGTCGCCGCGCAACGGCGTGTCGGTGAACCCCTGGATTCCGAATCCCTGGTAATCCTTGCGAAGGATGAAGTTGATCACTCCGCCGATCGCGTCGGTGCCGTAGATCGCCGACGCGCCTTCCTTCAGAACCTCGACCCGATCGATCGCCGCAAAGGGGATCTGGTTGACGTCGACCGCCGACCCCTGCAGCCCGTGCGCCGCGACTCGGCGGCTGTTGAGCAGGATCAGCGTCGATCCCGAGCCCTGCCCGCGAAGGTTGGCGAAAGAAGCGCCATTGTTGCCGCGTTGCTGGCCGCTGACGACGTCGGCATTGCTCGCCAGATTGTCGGCCGCGGTACCGTTGGTGGGAAGATAGGCAACCAGCTGCTCGGGACTGGTGATCGCGTTTCGCTCAAGCTCGCGGGTAGTGACGATTTGCAGGGGCAGCGCGCTCTGGTTGGGGTCGCGCCTGATGCGCGATCCGGTGACGATAATGTCGCCTGGCGGCTGGCTGGCGCCGCTTGCCAGATCGGCTCCTCGGACCGGAGTCGCGGCCCCTGTCGGGGTTGGCGCCTCGTCGGTGGTCTCCTCTTCGGGCTGGATGCTTTGCGCCGCCGCCGGCGCGCTCGTCGCGAACAGCAATGCCGCCGTCGCCGTCGTCAGATGCAATGCGACCTGGAACCGTGACTTGCCCATGTTACCACTCCCCCTAGGCACTCATCGATTCCAAGAAGTACCGAAAACGAGCGGACTTGCAATTAGAGTTTCTATTTCAACCGAATACGGCCCGGCGAATAGCGCATCGCCAAATCTCCAATGCTGATGCCGCGCGTCTGCGACCGACTGTCAGTTTTCTGCCGCAACCATTTCCAGCGCCGCGTCGATCATTCGGTTGGCGCTTGCGCCCTCCGGCACGTCATTGGCGAAAATCGAGAACAGCAAGGTCCGGCCGCTCCGGGCGATCATGTAGCCGGACAGCGCATTGGTCGCGTTCAACGTTCCGGTCTTGGCGAACAGGCGGCCATCGAGAGCGGTGCCGCGAAAGCGGCGGGCAAGCGTTCCGTCTATTCCGGCGACCGGCAGGGTCGCTCGCCATGCAGCGCCCCACGGCTGGGCGTCGATCCAGCGCAGCAGCGTGACGACCCCGCGCGGCGCAACCCGGTTGTAGGTCGACATGCCCGACCCGTCGGCAAAATCGTGATTGGGTCGCGGAACGCCGGCGCGCTCGAGCATGGAGCGGACGACAGCCGTCCCGTCGGCGATCGAGCCACTTCCCGAAATGCTGCCAATTCGGCGCAGAAGCAGCTCGGCGTGAACGTTCTGGCTGACCTTGTTGATGACGGCGATGTCCTCGATCAGCGGCGGTGGAGTCAGCTTCGCAAGCGGGGGTAGGCGGGGCGGGGGCGGCGAGCCGTCGCCGCTTCGGGCGGTCGGATCGTCGCCAGGCATCGGCGGCCGGTGGCGGACGGACACTGCGCCGGTCACCTTGACCCCGCGTTCCTCGAGGAGGGCCTTGAGCCGCCAGGCGGCATAATGGGCCGGGTCGTCGATGGCGAGGCGAAGCAATGCCGGCCTTGCTCCTTCGGCGATGCTTCCGGTCAGGCGCACGGCGAAGCTTCCGGGAAGCCGGTCGAACTGCAAGCCGCGGGCGTCGCCGGCGACGGTGACCGCCTGATTGTCGATCGTATAATAAGGCAGCAGCGCAAGCTTCGGCGGCTCGCCGGCAGCCCCCGGAGTGACGAGCATCGGCAGCTCGTTATTGTCGAGCGTCAGCGCCGAGACCGCCGTTCCGGAGCTGGTCGGAATATTGTTCCAGCTCATCCCCGGGCTCCAGCGCTGATCGGGGAAGCGGCGATCGTCCCCGATCACGTCGTCGACGGTTCGCGTGCGCTCGGCGACCGCGTCGGCAAGGGCGGCGAGGCAATTGGCGACGCAGTCGGGCGCGCTCGACAGCCGGGCGTCGCCATTGCCCTCGATCACCACGTCGTCGCGGCCGGCATCGTCCCGCTCGAGCCTGACGGCCGCTCCGCCGACAATGTCCGGCCGGTCGAGATCAGGGAGGGCGGCGAAGGCTGCCGCGGTCGTGAATATCTTGGTGTTGGACGCCGGGATGAAGCGCTGTTCGGGCGCGATGGCGATCAGCTCGCGGCCGTCCTCGGTCGCCACGACCAGCCCGAACCGGGCCCCGGGGCCCGCCTCGGCGAGCTTGGCCTCTACCCGGGCCTGAAGCGGCGTCCTGCCTTCGACCGGCGCGGCGACGAGCAGCGCGAGCGCAAGGATCGCCGGTCGCAGCACAGGTCTATGCTTCCCCACGAGCACGAGCATAGAGGCTGCGGTCGCGACGGCAATCACCGGCCGGCTCGCGGGCGGAGAAAAAGTCAGGAAGAGGTGGCGGAGCGGGTAGTCGGCGGATCAGACTCGGCCACACCGTTCGCGGCGTGTGGAGGCCCTGAATCCGCAATCGGCACGTCGCGCAGAGCTGCGACGAAGCTGCGGCTCCACCATTCGGCATCGTGCTTGGTGACCGTATCCATCATTGCCCGCCATCGCTGAATACGCTCGCCGCTCGACATTTCGAGGGCGATGGCGATCGCATCGCTGATTTCATCCTTGCTGTGAGGATTGATCAGCAAGGCTCCACAGCCGAGCTGGCTCGCAGCGCCTGCAAATCGGGAGAGGATGAGCACGCCCGGGTCCTGAGGATCCTGGGCGGCGACATATTCCTTGGCGACCAGGTTCATCCCGTCATGCAGCGGAGTGACGAGGCCGATGTCGGACGCGCGGTAGAAGCCCGCCAGCTCCGCCCGAGAATAGCCCTGGTTGACATAGCGGATCGGCACCCAGTCGACGCTCGCGAATTCGCCGTTTATGCGGCCGGAAAGCTCATCCAGCTGCTTGCGGATCGTCTCATAGGTAGTGACTTCGCCGCGTGACGGCGGAGCGATCTGCAGGAGGAAGATGCGTCCGCGATATTCGGGCCGCTCCTCCAGAAAACGGCGATAGCCCTGGAAACGCTCCGGAAGACCCTTCGAATAATCGAGCCGGTCGACGCCGATGATAGTCTTGCGGCCGTTGAGGCTGGCGGTGAGGCTTTGGAATGCTGCATCCGCCGACTCGCCGGCAGCAGCGGCGGCGAAGTCACCATAATCGATCCCGATCGGGAAGACGGCTGTTTTGACGGCGCGGTCGGCGACCCGGACGGTACCGCCGTCGTCGACCGTTCCACCAAGCTCCCGCTCGACGTAATGGTGGAAGGAATCCAGCCACCCCTGTGTCTGAAATCCGATCAGGTCGTAGTGGAGCATGGATTGGACGAGCCGCTGGTGAAACGGAAGCGCGACGAGCAGCCGCATCGGCGGCCAGGGGGTGTGAAGAAAAAAGCCGATCCTGTTGTCGAAGCCCCGAGCCCGCAACCGCGAAGCCAGCGGGATCAGATGATAATCGTGGATCCAGATGAGGTCGTCCGGCTCGACGAGCGGCGTGACCGCATCGGCGAACAGGTCATTGACCCGCTCGTATCCGCTGCCGAAGCTCCGGTCGAATTCGGCCAGGTCGACGCGATAATGGAGGAGCGGCCAGAGCGTCCGGTTGGCATAGCCGTTGTAATATTCGTCGACGTCCTGCTGCTCGAGATCGACGGTCGCAATCGTGACCCCGTCCTGCCGCTGGATGTCCATTTGCCCGGTAAACCGCTCGGCCAATTCTCCCGACCAGCCAAACCAGATTCCGTGATGCTCGCGAAGCGCTGCCGCCAAGGCGACCGCAAGTCCGCCCTGAGCCCCCGGGCCGCTGCCACCCAGGGCCGCGGACACGCGGTTGGAAATGGCAATCAGTCGACTCATTTGCTCGGCATAAGGTGCATGTACGGGCCTTAACATCCTCGGCCGCCTCTGGCTCCCCCCTGCTCGAGAGGCCCAGCTATGGTCGGGTGTTCGTCCAATCCTTGCCGCGCCCGGGCTGCGTCGCTACGCCGCGACGGCCATATGACGAGCAACCTTGATGCCGCGATCTCCCGCCGCCCGCCGATCGGGCTGCTGGACAAGGCGAGCCTGTTCCTTGATTTCGACGGGACGATCGTCAGCATCGCTCCGCGGCCGGACGCGGTGCGCATCACCATGAGGCTTCGCCAAATCCTCGAACGACTGATCGAGCGGCTGAACGGGCGAGTGGCGATCCTGACCGGCCGTTCGGCGGCGGACGTCGAGCAAATGATCCATCCGCTGTCACTTGCGATCGGCGGGCATCACGGCCTCGAGATGCGCATTGAGGGAATTTCGACAGGGATCGAGCGGCCGGCGTTGCTTGACGAGCTGATCGAGCAGCTGCGGACATTGGAACGGGAATATCCCGGCGTCCTGATCGAGGAAAAACCCCTGGGGATCGCGCTTCATTATCGCCAGGCCCCGGGCGCCGGGGAGGCCTGCCGAGTGGCGGTCGAGCGCGCCGCAGAGCAATCCGGATTCGAGGTCCAGCCCGGCAAGATGGTCTTCGAGATCAAGCCACGCGGAGCCGACAAGGGGATCGCCCTGCGACAATTGATGGACCAGAAGCGATTTCGCGGAACGACACCGGTCGCGATCGGCGACGACCTGACCGACGAGCCGGCCTTCGTTGCTGCACAGGAGCTCGGCGGTGCGGGTGTCATCGTCGGCGCCCGGGAACCAAGTGCCGCACGATACCGGTTGCGCTCGGTGCCCCAGGCGTTGCAGTGGCTCCACCAGGCCTGCGAGGCGATTGCGTGAGCTCGCTGGACCTTTGGCCGATCGGAAACTGCCAGGCCAGCGCGCTCATCGACCGCAGCGGCCGCTTCGCCTGGGGCTGCGTGCCTCGAGTCGACGGCGACCCCGTCTTCTCGGCGCTGCTTTCAGATCCCGACGACGGGGTTGGCTTTTGGTCGATCGAACTCGAAGGCTGTTGCAACATCGACCAGTCCTATTTGCGCAACACGGCGATCCTCCGGACGGTACAAAGCGACGAGTCGGGCAACGTCATCGAAATCCTCGATTTCTGCCCGCGTTTTCGCCGTTCGGGGCGAACTTACCGGCCCGTGGCCTTCGTGCGCATCGTCCGGCCCGTTGCCGGAAGCCCGCGCGTACAGGTCAAGCTTAGGCCTGCCCGGAACTGGGGCGAGCCGGCGGCGCCGCTACCGGGAGGCTCGAACCATCTCCGATTCGAGCTTCCTGCATTGGCTATGCGGCTGACGACCAACGCGCCCATCAGCCTGATCGAGCAAGAGCGAGCGTTTCGGGTCGATCATCCGCTGCACTTTTTCCTGGGCCCGGACGAGAGCTTCGTCGGCGATGTCGCCCGAACCGTCGAGGACATGCTGGTCAACACCGAAGCCGAATGGCGGGAATGGGTGAGAGGGCTGGCGATCCCGCTGGAGTGGCAAGGCGCAGTGATCCGGGCCGCGATCAGCCTCAAGCTCTGTCAGCACGAAGAAACGGGGGCGATCGTCGCCGCCCTCACGACGTCCATTCCCGAGCATGACGGGTCGCAGCGCAACTGGGATTACCGATATTGCTGGATCCGCGATGCATATTACACCGTTCAGGCCTTGAACCGGCTGGGCGCGCTCGATGTTCTGGAGGGATATCTCGCTTATCTTCGCAACATCGTCGATGATGCCAAGGGCGGGCATATCCAGCCCCTCTACGGAGTCACTGGCGAGGCCAAGCTGGAGGAGCGGATCGCGCCCGGGCTTCCCGGATATCGCGGGCTTGGGCCGGTTCGGATCGGCAACCAGGCCTATGAGCAGATCCAGCACGATGCCTATGGTCAGATCGTCCTGTCCAACGTTCAGGCCTTCTTCGACGAGCGTCTGTTTCGACCTTCCGGAATCGAGGATTTTCAGGCGCTCGAGCGGGTCGGCCAGCGAGCCTGGGAATTATATGATCAGCCCGATGCCGGCCTGTGGGAACTGCGCACCCGCCAGGCCGTGCATACCTACTCCGCCGCGATGTGCTGGGCAGCCTGCGACCGCCTGGCCAATGCGGCCGAAGCGCTTCACCTGAGCGATCGCGCCGCCCTGTGGGCGGACCGGGCGGCGGTGATCCGCGGTCGAATCGAGGACGCTGCATGGCGGCCGGATGCCGGCACCTTTTCCGCCACCTTCGACGGCCTGGTGCTGGACGCGAGCCTGATCCAGCTTCTGGACCTGCGCCTGCTTTCGCCCGAAGATCCGCGCTTCCAGGGCACATTGCGAGCGATCGAGGAAAGCCTCAGGCGCGGTTCTCACATGCTTCGCTACGCCACCGAGGACGATTTCGGAATGCCCGAGACGGCCTTCAACGTCTGCACATTCTGGCTGATCGAGGCGCTGCACGCGACAGGGCGGACCGAAGATGCGCGCACCCTGTTCGAGGAAATGCTCGATCGCCGAACGGCGGCAGGCCTGCTGTCCGAAGACATCGACCCGCATTCCGGCGAGCTTTGGGGCAATTATCCCCAGACCTATTCGCTGGTCGGACTGATCAATTGCGCCGTCCTGCTCAGCAAGCCCTGGAATGCCATTCGCTAGGGCGCTTTTTCATCGCCGAGCGGTTCCATCACCGATGCTCCCTGGCGAAGGCGACGGCGGCGCCGAACAGTCCGGGCTGGGGATGGGTGATCAACTTGACTGGGATGTTTTCCATTCGCCGCTCGAAGCGGCCCTTGGCGACGAAGCGCTCCTTGAACCCGGACAGGTGGAGATATTGGCGAAGCCGCCAGCCGATGCCGCCGGCAATGACGACCCCGTTGGCGCCATGGGCAAGCGCCAGATCGCCAGCGATGGCGCCAAGCGAAAGGCAGAAGCGATCTAGCGCGGCGGCCGCGAGCGGATCGCTGCCCTCGAGCGCCGCCGTCCACAGCGCCTTGTCCTCGGCCGGAGCCACCGCCCGCCCCTCGACGGCGGCAAGCGCGTTATAGATGTTCACGAGGCCGGAGCCGCTGACCAGGCGCTCGATCGACACGCGGCGGAAGCTTCGCCGCAACGAGGCCAGGATCCGGTCCTCGAGCGCGTCGAGCGGCGCGAAGTCGATATGGCCGCCTTCGGTTTCGATGACGTGAACGTGCCCATCGGCCCTGAGC